>JANQLT010000086.1 GCA_028280455.1 Kiloniellales bacterium | reverse complement strand
CCCCGGCCCCGGCCCGCCCCCCCTCCCGGCCCCCCACGGCAGTATCCTATTGGGTGGCCGGGAGGGGGAGCGGGCCGGTGCCGTCCGATCGGAAAACGCTCTAGGTCGGCAAGACCCGGGCGCTCTACTGCGCCGCGGCCGCGGCCTCCGGGGCGAAGCGGCGCTCCATCTCGCGTCGCACCTGATAGGCGCCGTCGGCCTCGTCGAGGACGACGTCCTCCCAGGTCAGCACCTCGCCGTAGCCGACCGCCTTGCGCAGCGCCAGGCCGTGGGCCAGGCCGATCGGCAGGGCGCCGCGCGCCAGGCTGTCGGCCGCCGGCAGCAGCCGGCCCCAGACCGTCGTGCCACCCTCGCCGTCGAGCCGCTCGCCGGCGGCCAGGTCGCGCTTGGCGACGCAGGCCACGTCGCCGCGGAATCCGGTCGCGCTGCCCGTCGCCTCGCCGCGCAGCGCCGCGCTCAGGACCGAGACGCCGAGCTCCAGGCCGATCAGGTGGAAGGGCTTGTACATGGCGCTGTAGCGGCCGCTGTCGTCGGTCACCAGGCCGTACTCGGCGAAGCAGCGCGCCGTGTAGTCGCTAGGCGCCTCGAAGACCACGTAGACGCCCCAGCGCAGGTCGCGCTCGACCGGCCGGCCGTCGCGCTCCAGGCTGGAGACCACCTCGACCTGACCCTTGTGGTGCAGGCTGCCACCCTCGGCCTGGGGCCGCAGCACCGCGGCGAGCTGCTCGGCGCCGGCCGGCGGGAAGCGCAGGCCGCGCGGTGCCGGCGTCAGGCCGGTGGCGTTGGCCACCGCGGCCATCTCGATGGCCGACTTGGTGCCGTCCAGGAAGGAGTTGAACATCTGCGGGTTCATGCCGCCGGCGGCGGCGCGCTCCGGCGTCAGGCCGTAGTGGCCCCAGACGGTCTCGGGCGTCGAGTCGTGGTAGGCCGGCAGGTACTTGGTGCCCTTGCCGGCGGCCACCACCGGCAGGCCGCTGGCCCGCGCCCAGTCGACCAGCTCGCAGATCATCGCCGGCTGGTCGCCGTAGGCCATGGAATAGACCAGCCCGGCCTGCCGCGCCTCGGCGGCCAGCAGCGGCCCGGCCAGCGCGTCGGCCTCGACGTTGACCATCACCAGGTGCTTGCCCTCGCGCACGCAGGCCCGGGCATGGGCGATGCCGGCCGCCGGATTGCCGGTGGCGTCGATCACCACCTCCAAGCCCTCGGCGGCGATCAGGGCGCCGGCGTCGTCGGTGACGTGCGTCGTGCCGTCGCGCCGCGCCGCCTCGAAGGACTCGGCCGCGGCCGTCCCGCCCGGCCAGCCGGTGGCGGCGAAGGCGCCGCGGGCCCGCTGCGGGTCGAGGTCGGCGACGCCCAGCACATGCAGCCCCGGCGTCTGCCGCGCCTGGGCCAGGAACATCGAGCCGAACTTGCCCGTGCCGATCAGCCCGACGGTCACCGGCCGTCCCGCGGCGAGCCGCTCCTGCAGCAGGGCGTAGAGGTTCATATGCCGCCCTCCGGGAAGCCTGCGGTCCGGCAAGCTCCTGTCGTTTCAATGCGCATGGCCATGTCCCAGCATAGTCTGTTCCCCGGGGCTGTCACACCGCCAGCAGATCGCGGACCGCATCCGGCAGGAGACCTCCCGCCTCCCCGGCGCGAGCGATGGCCGTCATCATCGCCTGCCGATCGGACGAGTCGATCAGCGAAAGACCGTCTTCGATGTCGCGGCGCCAGTGCGGTCCCCTGTCATGGGCTTCTGCAAAGGCCTCCGCCAGGTCGAAGGGACGCATCTCACTGAGCACCAGGAGCAGCTCGCGGGCCTGGGCCAGATCCTTCTCGATCTTGGCCTGTCCCGGCCCCGTTCGGTTGCGGGCAACGATCAGCTTGTGGATGGCGAAGCGCGCCGGCTGCGGCACGTTGACCAGAACCCCCGCACCATAGAGCAGGACGGCGGGCATCTCGTCGTGGATCAGGAAGTCCAGGTATCGCAGAGGCTGCCCCTGCGCCCCGAAGGCGGGCAGGTCGAGCGGCGCATCCTGCTCGGCACCTTCGTTCGGCGCCAGGAGCTCGACCCGAAGGCCTGCCGCCGCGGCGAAGGTGGTCGCGGCGGGACCGTGCAGTCCCGGAACGGGGCGGAAGGTCGGATCGACCTCCTGGAGCACGTCCAGGAAAGGGGTGTTGAGGCGATCCCCGACATGAATGGAGATCGAGGGGAACTGCGCCAAGTCGACGTCCTCGGTGCGCATCGCGCTGCCGGTCAGGCGGACACCCAGGAGGCCCGAGTAGGTTTGATAGGCAGTGGTCCCGACCAGGACGCCGCGGAGACGAAACAGCCCGGCACCGCTCAGGGCGTCGAGGACCGCACCGACGCTGTCCTGCGGGGCCGGCACACCGCCGCGAACGAGCATGGCGACCAGCCGGCGGCGCGCGCGAAACTCGGATCGGGCCTGCTTGTACCCGTCGATCCTCTGGCTGAGATCCTCGTCGTCCGGGCCGATGTAGTCTTCCTTGCCGTCCGTATGCCGGAAATACCAGTATTCGCGCTCGCGCCGGCGGCGCTTGGCGAAACTCCCGGGGACAGACGCGTAAGCTTCGAGCTGATTTGTCTGCAGTTGCTCAAGAAGTTCGGCGTAATTTGTCTGTATAGCTTGTGGAAGCCGGCTCACAATTCGCACTCTTAACTTGTTGCCCCATATTCTGCAAAATATGGGGCAACAAGCAACCGCAAAGCTATCTAGCTGATAAAAATGGAAACATGCCCAGCCGCTACTCCGCCGCGGCCGGCGTCGCGTCGACCAGCTCCTGCAGGCAATCGTCGGCCAGGGGCTCGATGGGCGCGAAGTCGCGGTGGGCGATCCACTCCTTGCGCTGGAAACGGCGGATGTGGTTCGTCACCTCGCAGAGGCTGAGGTAGGTGATCACCCGGCTCCAGGGGCTGATGTTGGGCGGCGAGGCGTGGACGATGTTGCAGTGGAACATCAGCACGCAGCCGGCCGGGCCGGTCGGTGCGACCAGGCCGCCGCGCTCGGCGAGCTGGCCGACCATCTCGAGGTCGAGCGACCAGAGCGGGTAGGCCGTGGTCTCGGTGTCGTGGGAGGCCGGCAGGATGCCGCGCTTGTGGCTGCCGGGGATCATGATCAGCGGGCCGTTGGCGGCCGAGACCTCGTCCAGGAAGACCGAGATGTTCATGGCCCGCGGCTCGGGCATGTCGTCGTCGCGCTGCCAGGTGCCGTAGTCCTGGTGCCACTGCCAGACGGCGCCGTGGAAGGCCGCTTTGGCGTTGACCTTGTACTGATGCATGTAGACCTGGCCGCCGAGTAGCTGCATGACCGGCTCGATCAGCCGCGGGTGACGGCCGAGGCGGCGGAAGGCCTCGTTGTAGGTGTGGGCGGCGAAGGCGGTGCGCGGCGCGCCGTTGGACTCGTGCCAGACCTCCTCGCGCTCCAGGGCATAGACCTTGTCGGCCTCCGCCCGGAGCATCGCCGCTTCCTCGGCCGTGAAGACGGCGGGCAGGAAGAGGAAGCCCTGCTCGTCGAACTGTCGGATCTGCTCTTCGCTCAGCTTCATGGCGAGTCTCCCCATCGCCCCTACCAGAAGCGCACCGGCCCCCGGTCGAGATGCAGGAAATCCGAGAAGGGATAGTAGCCCACGCCGCCGGCGTTGAGCGACCGGGCGGCGGCGCGCAGGCGCAGCAGGTCGACTCCCGGCAGCCGGACGTCGGCCGCCTGGCCGCGGACGTGGAAGGAGTTCTCCGCGACGCCCTCGACCCGGGCGGCGAGCGCCGCGTTGGTCTCCGCCGAGCGGAAGCCGGAGATCAGCTCGAAGCTGCCGCTGCCGCCGACCGCCTCGCGCAGGCGGTAGAGGTCGTCGATCAGGTGCGGGTCGATGGCGGTGACCCGGTCGTTGCGGTGATCGCGCATCAGCCGGTCAATGCGGGCCAGCGCCTCGGGCACCAGCGCGCCGTCGGCCCAGTAGGTGGCGGTGACGCGCTCGCCGGTGTGCAGGTTGACCAGGCCGATGCGCCGCTCCGCACCCGCGGCCCGGCCGACCCGGGGCAGGGCCAGCGCCGCCGCGCCGAGACCGAGAGCCAGAAGCGAGCGCCTATCCCAAGCTTTCATGCCGGAGCCCTGCCGTCCGCGAATCACGCCGCGGCAGGATAGGGGAAGGCGCGAGGAAGTGAAAGGAATCCGGGGTTTTAGACCCTAGCGCGTTTTCCGCTCACGCGGAATCACGGCACCGGCCCCCTCCCCCTCCCGGCCACCCACGGCAGTATCCTATTGGGTGGCCGGGAGGGGGAGCGGGCCGGTGCCGTCCGATCGGAAA
>JANQLT010000233.1 GCA_028280455.1 Kiloniellales bacterium | reverse complement strand
TTCCGCTCACGCGGAGTCCGGTACCGGCCCGCTCCCCCTCCCGGCCACCCACGGCAGTATCCTATTGGGTGGCCGGGAGGGGGAGCGGGCCGGTGCCGTCCGAGCGGAAACCACGCTAGCGTCCATCGCCGGTTTGAACCCAGGGGCTCATCACTTGTCCTCGGCCAGAAGCTGCGAGGCCACGTTGATGTACTTACGGCCGGCCGCCTGCGCCTCGGTCACCGCGACCTGCAAGGACTCGGTCTCGCGCAGGCTGACCAGCTTGATCAGCATCGGCAGGTTGAGGCCGGCAATGACCTCGACGTGGCCTTCCTCGAGGACGGAGATCGCCAGGTTCGAGGGCGTGCCGCCGAACATGTCGGTCAGCAGCACGACGCCGTCGCCCTCGTTGACCCGCTTCACGCCGTCGATGATGTCGTTGCGGCGCTGCTCCATGTCGTCGTCGGGGCCGATGCAGATCTCGGCGACCGCCTTCTGCGGCCCGACGATGTCCTCGACGGCCTGCACGAACTCTCGGGCCAGCCGGCCATGGGTCACGAGCACCAAACCGATCATAGCAGCCCCAATTCCCTGAAGGCGTCGCTTTTACGACAAATCGCCGGGCGGCGCATCCTCGATCTTGGCGCGCTCCAGGTCGCGGTGCGCCAGGGTCACGCCGTGGCCCCGGTCGCGCAGCTCCTTGGCCATCGCCTCCGCCAGGGTGACCGAGCGATGCCGGCCGCCGGTGCAGCCGAAGGCGATGGTCAGGTAGCTCTTGCCCTCGCGGGCATAGCGCGGCACCAGCGGCAAGAGCAGCGTCTTGAGGTTCTCGTAGAAGGTCTCGTAGTCCGGGTCCGAGCGGACATGGGCGGCGACCCGTGGGTCCATGCCGGTCAGGGGCCGCAGCTCGGGATCGTAGTGGGGGTTCTTCAGGAAGCGGGCATCGAACACCAGATCGGCGGCGCGCGGCACGCCGAGCCGGTAGGAGAAGGAGACCACGACGATCGACATGCCCGGGTGGGCCTGCTGGCGGAAGTGGCCCTGCAGGATCCGCCGCAGCTCGCCCGGCGAGAGGGCGGTGGTGTCGATCAGCGGCTCGGCGCGGGCGCGCAGCGGCATCACCAGGCGCCGCTCGGCGACCAGGCCGTCGGCGAGCGGCCGGTCCTGGGCCAGGGGATGGCGGCGCCGCGTCTCCGAGAAGCGCCGCGCCAGCACCTCCTCGTCGCAGGTCAGGAACAGCAGCTCGACGCGCCGGCGGCGGTCGCGGCGCAGGCGGTCGAACATCTCCAGGAAGGGCCCGACCGCGAAGTTGCGGGTGCGGATGTCGATGCCCAGGGCAATCGGCAAGTTGCGGTCGGCCGCCAGGACCCACTCGACCAGCTCCAGCGGCAGGTTGTCGATCACCTCGTAGCCCAGGTCCTCGAGCCCGTTGAGCGCGGTCGAGCGGCCGGCGCCCGACAGCCCGGTGACCAGCACGACCCGGCGGCGCTCGGCCTCCGGCACCTCGGCCGCCTCGCCGCTGTCGTCGAAAGCGGCGCCGCGCCGGGCCTGCTGGATCGCCAGGCGCAGCTTGGCCGGCACCGAGGCGTCGAAGGGGCTGAGCGACAGCCGGGGCAGCGACACGCCGAGCACGTCGTTCCGCGGCGGCTCCGGCATGCGCTCCGGCGCCTCCTGGTCGACCAGGTCGACGACCATCAGCAGCGGCGCGCTGGGCAGCGCCGAGGCGAGCGACAGCACGCCGACGCCGCGCGCCTCGATCTTGCCGGCGGTGGTCTCGGGCGCCGAGACGAAGACCGTGCCGTCGCGCCGCGACAGCAGGCACTGATCGTCGGCGACCAGCCGCCAGCCGGCCTCGATCAGGCGCAGGGCCAGGTCCGACTTGCCGACCCCCGAGGGCCCGCGCAGCAGCAGCCCGCACCAGTCCGCCCCGGCACCGCTGAGGTCGAGGGCGACGCAGGTGCCGTGAACCAGCAGACGATCGACGGGCGCGGCCATGGCCGGGAGACTAGATCAGACCCCGAGGAGATGAAATCGCGCTGCTGCGCATTTGATCGGATAAATCCGATCCGACGCGAGAACGCGCTGCTAGAGCGTTTTCCGCTGACGCGGAATCACGCACCGGCTCGCTCTCCAGGTAGCGCTCCAGCGATTGCCGCTCGCGGCAGTCGCCGTCGAGAAGGAAACGACCGGCGATGCCACCTAGGCCGGCAACACTCTAAGGCTCGACGGGCAGGCGGACGATGAAGCGCGCGCCGCTCTGGCCCGTGCCGTCGGCCGAGCGGTTCTCGGCGAAGATGCTGCCCTTGTGGGCCTCGACGATCTGGCGCGAGATCGACAGCCCGAGGCCGGAGTGCGTGCCGAACTTCTCGCCCTCCGGCCGCTCGCTGTAGAAGCGCTCGAAGACGCTCTCCAGGTTGTCCTCCGGCAGACCGGGCCCTTCGTCCTCGACCGAGACGACGATCTCCTCGTCCTCGCGCCGCGCCGAAAGCCGGATCCGGCCGCCGGGCGGGCTGAAGGAGACGGCATTGCTGATCAGGTTGCGGAAGACCTGACCCAATCGGCCCTCCAGGCCCTGGACGATCAGCGGCCGGCCGGCCGGCAGGTTCAGCTCGAGCTGCGGCCCGGCCGCCTCGCGGCCGGCCTCGTGCACCTCCACGAGGGCCTCCAGGAGATGGCAGACGTCGACCGCCTCGCCCTCGGCGCGGGACAGCTCGGCGTCGAGCCGCGAGGCGTCGGAGATGTCGGTGATCAAGCGGTCGAGCCGCTGCACGTCGTCGAGGATGATGCTCATCAGCCGGCGCTGCTGCTCCGGCTCCTCGACGCGGGCGACCGTCTCCACCGCGCTGCGCAGGGAGGTCAGCGGGTTCTTGATCTCGTGGGAGACGTCGGCGGCGAAGTGCTCGATGGCGTCGAGCCGGTTCCAGAGGCTCTCGGTCATCTCGCGCAGGGCGCCGGAGAGCTCGCCGATCTCGTCGTTGCGCCGCGTGAAGTCGGGGATCTCGAACTTGCGCCGGCCGCCGTAGCGCACCGTGCTCGCCGCCAGGGCGAGGCGGCGGATCGGCCGGGCGATGGTGCCGGCGAGATAGATCGACAGCAGCACCGTGACCAGCAGGGCGACGCCGAAGACCACCAGGACGTCGCGCCGCCGGTCGCGCACGCCGGCCTCGATCTCGTCGCCGTCCTTCGAGATCATCAGGGCGCCGAGCACCTTGCGGTAGCGCTGCACGGGCACCGCCAAGGTCAGGATCATGCGGCCGTTGTCGTCGAGACGCGCCAGGCCCCGGTCGTCGCCGGTCAGGGCCTGCTGCACCTCCTCGTAGTCCGCGGCCCTCTGCACGGCGGCCTCGCGGTAGGGCGGCAGGCTGCCGATGCCGGGCAGCCAATCGAGCAGATGGTCGTAGAGCCGGCCGAGCCGGCCGGTCATCGAGCCGTCGTCGGGCGGCGGCAGCTCGACCACCTGCACCTGGCCGCCGGGGCCGGTCAGCATGAAGCTGTCGGCGATCAGCTCGCCGTCCGGCGAGAAGACCCGGGCGCGCAGGCCGGAGTCGCCGAGCAGGACGCGCATCAGGGAGCGCGTGATGTCCGGGAACAGGCGCTCCTCGCCGTCGACGCCGCCGACCGCCGCGGTGTTGCCGAGCGACCAGGCGAAGGCGCGGGCCTGGGTGCCCATGGCCTCCAGCTCGATCGACATCAGGCTCTCGCGGTATTGGTTGAGATGCAGCAGGCCGAGGATCGGCACCGCCAGGACCAGCACGTTCAGCACCAGGATGCGGCGCATCAGCGGCGAGCGCCAGCCGCGGTGGCGGCCGAAGCGCTCGCGCAGGGCGCGCAAGGTCATGGCCTTGCCGAGCGCGGCGCGGCGCGGCCGCACCGGGCGTTGCGGCGAGGGCGCCGCCTCGTCGCTGTCGGCCTGGTCGGCGTCGGTCCGCTCGGCAGCAGACTGGCCGGCCGGCCGGCCCCGATCGCGGGCAGAGTCCTCCCGGCGCCGCTCGAGCGTCTCGCGCTCGGCCGCGTGATCGCGCAGGCGATCCAGATCGGCCTCGGCGCTCATCCTCGTCTTGTGCGAGAAGCCCGCCAGCCTTGCGCCGGACGGCGAGGGCTTCTCCCCCCTCCTGGTCTAGTGCCGCCTAGATCAGACCCTGCCGGGTCGGATCGAACATGCAAAGTTAGAGCGGATCACGAGATTGGCGTGAAGCAGGGCCTGCTTCACCCTAGTCCCGATCCGCTCTAGGTATCGCGGTAACGATAGCCGACTCCGTAGAGCGTCTCGATGTGGGAGAAGGAATCGTCGACCGCCTTGAACTTCTTGCGCAGTCGCTTGATGTGGCTGTCGATGGTCCGGTCGTCGACGTAGATGTGCTCGCCGTAGGCGGCGTCCATTAGCTGGTCGCGGTTCTTGACGTGCCCCGGCCGCTGGGACAGCGCCTTGAGAATCAGGAACTCGGTGACGGTCAGGTTCACCGCCTTGCCGCTCCAGGTACAGAGATGGCGCACCGGGTCGAGCATCAGGTCGCCGCGCACCAGGGGCTGCTCGGCGCCTTCCTCCTCGCCCGTCTTGGCCGCCCGCTCGCGGCGCAGCAGGGAGCGGATGCGCTCGACCAGCAGGCGCTGGGAGAAGGGCTTGGTGATGTAGTCGTCGGCGCCCATGCGCAGGCCCAGGACCTCGTCGACCTCGTCGTCCTTCGAGGTCAGGAAGATCACCGGCAGGTTGGAGGCCTGGCGCAGGCGCCCGAGCAGCTCCATGCCGTCCATGCGCGGCATCTTGATGTCCAGGATGGCGAGGTCGACCGGGTTGGCGGTGATGCCGCGCAGGGCCTCGGAGCCGTCGGTGTAGGTGCGCACCTTGAAGCCCTCGGCCTCCAGCGCCATGGACACCGAGGTCAGGATGTTCCGGTCGTCGTCGACCAGCGCGATGGTCTCCTGCACGCTTCGATCCTTCCTTTGTATAGAAGCATTTAGGCGGTCCGGCCGGAAATCGCCAGCGGAACCGCCTAGGCACCCGCCCAGGCCAGGGGTCCTATGAAATCTGCCCTCCATAGCCTCTCCAAGGTGAAGAGCGACTGTGGCGCCTTTGCGGCGCCGGCCGGGCGACTTCATGGACCCTGCCCTCGACCCGCGCGGCGCCGGGCCGGTGCCGCGCTTCCGCGTCAGTGGCCTCAAGCCGCTGGCGGCGAGGCGACAATGGCGTCGTAGGGATGGCGCCTGGTGATCCGGCCGGCGGCGAGGAAGACGTCGACGGAGACCGCGAAGGCCTCGGGCGTGATCTCGATGTGCGGCGTCCAGCAGCCGAGCCCCTGGTAGAAAGCGATGGTCCGGGCCAGCGCCTCCGGGGCGACGTCCGGGAACAGCGGCTGTTCGAGCGCGGCGACCTCGGCGGCCGGGGTCTCGATCAGCCAGCGCCGGGCCTTGCGGTAGGCCCGGGTGAAAGCCCCGGCCATATCGCTTTGCAGCCACCCGGGCGTCGCGGCCAGGCTGGAGAAGGCGCAGGTCGGGATCGCCTCGCCGACCGAGGCCACGACCCGGCCGAGGCCCTCGGCCTCGAGCTGCTGCGGCGCCGGGCCCTGCAGGTGGATGACGTCGCCCTCGCCGGCGCGGAAGGCGGCTTCCATCTCCTCGGGGCTGCCCGCCGCGGGCGCGTCGAGCGCCGCGAAATCCAGCCCGCGCTGCTTGCAGGCGTACTGGAACATCGCGAGGGGCTGGCCGGCGTGGTCGGCCAGGAGCCGGCCGCGGGTCAAGCTGTCCCAGGTGAAGGCGCCATCGTCTGCCTCGGCCGCGCGCGCCAACAGGAAGAAGCCGTCCTTCTCGTTGATCTGGGCGAAGTGCCGGACGGCGTTCGGCTCGCCGCGCTCGCAGGCGGCGAAGCCCTGCGAGACCGCCGACTGCACGACATGGGCGCTGCCCTCGACGAGCGCCTTGATCGGCGACTTGTCCGGCGTCGCCACCTTGTGGTCGGCGCGCAGCCCCTCCTCTTCCAGGAAGCCGCCGAGGATGGTCGCGATCAGCGGGCTGTAGAAGGCGGAGAAGCGGGTGAACTGGATGGCGATGGTCTCGGGCAAGGGGCCCTCCTCGGGGCGAACTACGTCAGGGCGGATCCCCGCGAGCCGGATCCAGGAGCTGGGTCAGGCGCTGGGCCGCGGTCCAGCCGAAGCGCAGGGTCAGGCTCTTGCGCCTGGCGGCGTTGATCTTGTCCTGTGGCGCGTGGCGCAGGATGGTCGCCTCGTAGGCGTCGGCGACCATCAGGCCGCAGTCCTCGGGGATCAGCTCGGGCGGGAAGCCCTGCGGCACGGCGAAATAGAAGAGATCGCAGAAATCCCTGTATTCCGGCCACTTGTGGTCGCTTCGGAAATCTTCGATGCTGGACTTGATCTCGACGATGAGGGTCTGGCCGCCCGGCTCGATCGCCATCACGTCGGCCCGGCGGCCGCTGCGCAGGGTGAACTCGGTCAGGCTGGCATAGCCGAGGGCCGTGAGCAGCCGGCAGACGCCGCGGGCCAGCAGCCGGGCATCGGGCGTCGCGCCTTCCTTTGTCGGGGCGTCCGGCATCTCCGCGCCGGATGCCGTCGTCGGGGTCGGCTCGCCGTCCCGCGCCGGAGCCTTGCCTTGTCCTTTCGCCTGCATCGCCTGCCGCACCGCGCGCCACCGAACGAGATCGGCGGCATTCTAGACCAGAAGCCCGAGTCCGTGCCGCTGACCGATTGGCTGCGCCTGCATGACCGCCTGGCCGATCGCCTCGGCACGGTGGCGGCGCGCGGCGGCCGGGCCCTGCTCGCCTGCGGCTTGGATGGCGACGTCGAAGGGACCGAGGCGCTCGGTAGCTGGGGCGGTCGGCGCTTCGCCCTGGCGCCCGAGGCGCAGGACGGTTTCGCCGCCGCCGGCAGTGCCGGTATCGGCATGGCGCGCTTCCCCGAGCATGCCGACGACCCCGCCGAGCTGATCCGCGCCGCCGAGCGGGCGGCCCGCGAGGCACCGCCGGGCGGCCTGCGCGAGGCGCAAAGCCGGGCCGGCGGCCGGCGCCCGCCGGTCGAGCCCGAGGCCTTCGCCGAAGGCCGCCTGACCCTGCACTACCAGCCGCAGGTCTCGTTGACCGACGGCAGCATCCGCGGCCTGGAGGCCCTGGTGCGCATCCATCGCCTGGACGACGAGGGCGAATCGCTCTGGGTCTCCGGCGGCACCACGGCCACGGAGCAGATCCACGAGATCGTGCCCTGGACCATCGAGCAGGTCCGACACGACCTGGACGCCTGGCGCGGCGCCGGACTGGAGACCGTGCCGGTGGCGATCAACCTGCCGCTGCCGAGCCTCGACGACCGCGCCTTCTGCCGCCGAATCGCCGCGCTGCTGACCGCGCAGCCGGACCGGGCGGCAGACTTCGAGATCGAGCTCACGGAAGAGCAGCCGCCGGGCGACCTGGCGCGGGTCTGCGACGACCTGGCGCAGCTCAAGGCGAGCGGGCTGCAGCTCGCCCTCGACGACGTCGGCACCGGCTTCGCCGGCGTCTCGCTGCTCGACCGCCTGCCGCTCGACAGCCTGAAGATCGACCGCAGCTTCGTCGCCCGCCTGCCCGAGCAGGCCGAGGCCCGCGACAACGTGCGCACCTTGGTGGCGCTCGGCCGGGCGCGAGGCCTGCGGGTCGTAGGCGAAGGCGTCGAGCTGCCGGAGCAGCGCCAGGCCCTGGCCGACCTCGGCTGCGACCTCTTCCAGGGCTACGTCTTCAGCGCGCCGGTCTCGGCCGAGGCCATCGCCCGGCTCCTGCGCCGCTGACTAGCCGCGCAAGCTGGCCGCCAGCAGGAACAGCATGCCGAGCAGCAGGCCGCCGAGCAGCAGGGTCAGAAGGTTGTCGGCCAGCCAGCCGCGCAGACCGCCGGATTGGCCGCTGCGATTGCGCCGCCGCTCGTGGCCGCCGAGCAAGCTCAGGAAGTAGCGCCGGCCGGCCAGCTCGAAGCCGCCCCGCAGGTCGAACAGCAAGCGCCGGTCGCCGCGCAGGCCGAGCATGATGCGGATCGCGCGCCGCTGCTCCGGCGTGAAGGAGCCGGCAACGGCCGGATCGATCATCCGCATCGCCCGGTCGAGTCGACGGTCGCCGGCGTCGCCGGTGCCCAAGGGTGCGCGCGGCGCGCGGCCGCACAGAAGTCGCTCGGCCCCATCGCACGCGGCCGTCTCCGCGCGCTCGTCCAGTACTGCCATGAATGTCTCCGGTCCCGCCTCTTGCCATCGGTTGTAAGGCATATGCCGTTAGGGAAGGCTTGAGGGAGAAGGTTAAGTCGCGCGCGGCGACGGTGATGGGCGCCACGACACCGCCCGCCCGACGGTGGGCGACAGCCATGCGGTCCCTGCGCTTTCCTTTTCGCCCGCCTCTGTCATGCTCGCGCGCGTTCCATCGACTCCGTGATACCGGCAAGCGCGCCATGACCAGCAGCGACGCCGACCCGCACAGCCCGGCACCGAGCCGAACCTTGCACGCCGTGTTGACCGTCTTCCTGCCCTTCTCGGCGGGCTACTTCCTGTCCTACGTCTACCGCAACGTGAACGCGGTGATCGCGCCGCGGCTGATCGAAGACCTCGGTCTCTCGGCCGGCGACCTCGGCTTGCTGACCGCGGCCTACTTCCTCGCCTTCGCCGCCTTCCAGATCCCGCTCGGCGTGCTGCTCGACCGCTACGGCCCGCGCCGGGTGCAGGCGACCCTGTTCCTGGCCGCCGCGGCCGGCGCCGGGATCTTCGCCATCGGCGAGTCGCGCGACCTGCTGCTGCTCGGCCGCGCCCTGATCGGCCTGGGCGTCGCGGGCGGCCTGATGTCCTCCTTCAAGGCCATCACCATCTGGTTCCCGCCGGCGCGCTGGCCCCTGGTCAACGGCTGCTTCCTGGCCTCCGGCGGGCTCGGCGCCATCGCCGCCACCGAGCCGGTCGAGCTGCTGCTCGGCCTGACCGACTGGCGCGGCCTGTTCCTCGGCCTCTGCGTCGCCAGCGTCGGGGTCTCGCTGCTGATCGCCACGGTGGTGCCCGAGGCGCCCGCCGCCGCCAAGACCAACCGGCTGCGCGAAGCGCTCGGCCAGCTCCGCCAGGTCTACGCCGACCGGCTGTTCTGGCGCCTGGCGCCGATGGGCGTGTTCTGCAGCGCCACCAGCATGGCCGTGCTCGGGCTCTGGGCCGGCCCCTGGCTCAAGGACGTCGGCGGCCTGCCGCCCGAGGGCGTCGCGCGCACCCTGCTGGCCGGGGCGGCCGCCATGGCGCTCGGCTCGATCCTGACCGGCGGGCTCGCCGACCTGCTGGGCCGGCGCGGCATCAGCCTGGAGAGCGTCACCGGCATCGGCCTGCTGCTGTTCTTCTTCGCGCAGTTCATGGTGGTCTTCGGCGTCGACGCCGGTGCCGCTTGGCCCTGGGTCCTCTATGGGCTGAGCGCGCCTTTCTCGATGCTGATCTACCCGCGCCTGTCGCGGCACTTCCCGCTCGAATATGCCGGGCGCGCCAACACCGCGCTCAACCTGCTGGTGTTCCTCCTGGCCTTCACGATCCAGGCGGCGGTCGGCTGGGTGATCGATCTCTGGCCGCAGAGCGGCGGCGGCTACCCGCCGGCGGCCTACCAGGCGGCCATGGGCGGCGCCCTGGCCGTGCAGCTCGCGGCCTATCTCTGGTTCCTCTTCGCGCCGCGCAGCGGGACGGCGCCGGCCGCCGTCACACGCTGAGATCGAGGCCCGCTTCCGGCGGCGGCACCGGCGTCGCCTGGGGACCCTGCTCGAGCTGACGGGTGACGACGATCTGCGCGTCGAGGCGCAGCTTGGTGACCCCTTCGCCCGCCTCGCCGCGGCTCCGCTCCAGGGCGTGCAGCAGGATGCGGCTGCGGGTGATCTCGGTTGCGCCCTCGCCGTCCTTCTCGACCAGGCGCGGCGTCACGATCTCCAGGGGCGGATCGAAGGGCCGGGCCTGCGGCGCGCCCGCCGTCTCGCTCTCGCTCCTCTCTTCTTCCGCCGCCGCCTCGGGCAGCACGCTGTCGAGGAAGGACAGCAGGTCGGGCGCCGCCGCGGGAGCGGCCGCCTCCAGGGGTCCGCTGCGGAAGGCGATGACGCTGTCCTGCTCGATCGACAGCGACTGCACGGCGACGGCGACCTCGCCGCTGTCGTGGTCGACCGAGATCTCGACCGACTTGGCGAAGAGCGACAGCGACTCGGCGACACCGGACTCGGTGACCAGGCGCGTGCTCTCGGCGGCGACCAGGCGGAAGCGGGCGATGACGTCGGCCCCCTCGCGGATCGCCTGCAGCAGCGGCTCGACGAAGCCCCGGACCAGCGCCTTGCCGGCGCCGCCGTCGAGGCCCACCGCCTCGAAGGCGCGGGACACCTCGCCGGCCAGGCCCTTGAGGGCCTGCTGGGCCAGCGCGACGGCCTTGTCGGTGAAGCCGCCCTTGCTCGCCGCTACGCCGGCTTCGAGCTCGGGCCGGGGCGCGGGCTCGACGAGCCGCAGACGCGGGGCCTCGAGCGCATCGCGCGCCGTGGCGCCGGTTCGGCGCTGCAGGCCGGGATCGACGGGCAGCTTGGGCTGGCTGGGAGGTGGGATCTCCACCGCGCGCTCCTTCTGAGCTGACGCTGAAAGCGTTGCGGCGCAGCCGTCCTGGCCGCAGGCCCGACTTTGCCCAACAAGCCTGAAGGATCTCTTGCCCAGGAGACTTTGTTGCAACGAAAAAGGCCCGACGCTGCCGCCGGGCCTTGCCGTTCTCGTGGGAGATGCCTCAAGCGAAGGCGGGCGCTTCGACCGGCCGCTGCCGCTGCCGCTGCTCACGCATGACCACGAAGCCGAGCCCGAGCAGCGCCGTGAGGAACAGCGTGAGCGTGCCCGGCTCGGGGACCGGGACGGCCGAGATCTGAACGATCTCCGAGGCGAACTCGGCACCGTTGCCGCCGTTCGCCGAGGGATCCGAGTAGGCGACGGTGCCCGAGGTCGGCGCGCCGCTGGCCATCTCGATGATGATCTGGAAATCGATCACGCCGAGATTGACGCTGGAGGCGCCATCGGGCGTGCCGCCAACCGTCAGCTCGTCACTGGCGCTCGCGTAGTCGAAGACGAGATCGCCCGGACCAAGAGTACCGAGCCCGGGGAGGGGGTCGTTCAGGTTGACGATGCTGCCGGCATCGACCGCGGCATTCGTGCTGTCGACCGTCGGATCGAATGTCAGAATCAGCGTGCCGGTTACAGGATCCACCGGGGCCGGGTCTCCGCCAGGCACGCCGTTGCCGAAGCTAATTGCCGAGAAGGTGAAGGCCCGGGTGATGGGCGCGGCGGAAGCCGACGCGGCCACGCCGAACACGGCCAACCCAACGAGCGCTGCGAGCATCTTCCTGACCATCGTGGCTCCCTCCAGCCCGGCGCGGATCCCAATCGGCCCCCCGCGCAATACATGCTCTAAGACCATGAATTCAATCACGATCCTTAACCTCCCTGAGGGTCCCCGCAATAACCCTTGGAGTCAAATGACATTTCCCGACCGCTAGCCCGAGACGAGTCGATTCGGCCCGGCAGGGCGAAGAGCCGCCCGGCGTCGCGCCGCGCAGGTTCCTGTGCCGGACCGGGCAGAGCGGAGCAACTCGTTGAAAAACCTACGCTCCATGCCGTCTCCCAGCCCCCTGCCGGCGCCATGGACGGCGCCGAGCCCGCTCGGAGGCAAATTTGGGGCAGACCCAAGCCTTTTCCGAAAGGCCTGCGGGTCCCGAGAATTACTCAGGATTCCCTGGAATATTGGAATTGATCAAATAGAGCGGTGCCAATGTCGGAATGGTGCCGATGGAGGGACTCGAACCCCCGACCCACGCATTACGAATGCGT
This sequence comes from Kiloniellales bacterium, assembly GCA_028280455.1. Lineage (GTDB taxonomy): Bacteria > Pseudomonadota > Alphaproteobacteria > Kiloniellales > JAKSDN01 > JANQLT01. The sequence goes on along the minus strand of JANQLT010000233.1, from coordinate 49 downwards.
TGCTCTACCAGCTGAGCTACATCGGCATCCCGTCGGCCCCCATCGGGGC
>JANQLT010000180.1 GCA_028280455.1 Kiloniellales bacterium | reverse complement strand
CTGCGCATCCCTCTCCCCCGTCGGGGGAGAGGGCCGTGGAGGCTTAGCGAAGCCGAAGGCTGAGCTTAGCCGGAGCCGGGTGAGGGGGCGGTTCGTTTCGATAGCCTTGCCGGCTTAGCGGAGCGGTGACGATTCCGCCCAAGCAGGGAACGCCCTAGCCGCGCCGGCGCGCGGTGAAGAAGGCGTGCTGGTCTGCGATGGGGTCCACCACGCCGGTTTCGATCGGCTCGAGACCGGCGGCCTCGATCAAGGCTAGCCAGGTCGCCTTCGGGAAAAGCCCCAGGACATGTCTGTCCTGCTCGACGCGGGTCGGCTTGCCGGGCTCCCGGATCAGCATCGCGTAGTCGACCGCGTGAGTCGTGGCGCCGGGCTCCACGTCCTGACTCCACTCGAGGTAACGCAGGCTGCGGCCGTCGGCCGCATCGACGCCGCCATGGCGGGATCCGGGCGCGAAGGTCTCGGTGGTTTCGTCGGGAATCAGGATGGCCAGGCCGCCGGGCTTCAGGTGGCGCGCCATCGTCCCGATCGCCGCGGCCAGATCGGCCTCGCAGGTCAAGTATCCGATGGCGTCGTGCACCAGCACCACGTCGAAGGAGCGCCCGAGATCGAGGCTCCGCATGTCGCCTTGCTGATGCTCGCACTCGGGATTGAGCGAGCGGCTGACCGCGATCATCTCTGGCGAGAGGTCGGTGAGGGTGCAGTGCAGGTGACGCTTGAGATGGGACGCCATGTTGCCGCCGCCGGAACCCAGCTCGAGCAGCGTCTCCGGCGCCGCGGCACAGCCGGCCCTGGCGACCCGCAGAATGTGGTCGGCTTCCTCGGCGTAGTCGTCCGGGTGGGTGATCAGGTGGAACCAGGGCGCCAGCGCGCCGTACATGCGCATGGTTCCGAACCTCCCAACGGAGTCAGTGCGCCATGGTCGGCAGCACCAGCCTCTCGATCCAGTTGCGCACCTCGGCCAGACGGACGTCCTCGTTGATCACGTCCTGGTCGATGCCGAGCAGCCAGGCGATATCCTTGCGCGAGGGGTCCTGGTGCAGGGCCTCGAGCTGATCGACGAAGGCCTGGGCCGCGTCCAGGTCGCGGAAGAAGCCCTTGTCGGTCAGCTTCTGCTTGCGGCAGTAGCAGAGCCGCGCCAGCTCGTGCAGGTCGTACTCCGGGTGGTACTGCAGGCCCCAGAAGTGGCCGCCCTTGTGGACCACGGCGACGGCTTGCACCGTGCTGTGGTCGTTGGAGGCGAGCAGGACAGCGCCGGGCGGCAGGTGGGTGATCTCGTCGTCGTGGCTGATGAAGGCGTCGAAGACCGTCTTCTTGCCGATGTAGAGCGGGTGGCCGCGGCCGGCGTCGGTCAGGGCGATCTTGCGGGCGATGCCCATCTCGCGGCCGCGCGGGTTGACCGCGCAAAGGCCGCCGGCGGCGACCACGGCGATCTGCGCCGCCCAGCAGCTCCCGAAGCTCGGCACGCCGGCCTCGAAGGCGGCGCGGGCGAACTCGATCTGCGGCGTCACCTGCGGGTCGGGCTGGTGGATCGTCAGGCTGGAGCCGGTCCAGGCGATGCCGTCGTAGTCGCCGAGCGCCGCCCCGCTCGGCAGCGCCGCGTCGGGGTCGGCCGGATAGAGCACGTCGACGCTGGCGCCGCCCGGCGTGCAGCTGTCCAGCATGCGCCGGTAGAGCTCGCCGGCCGTCGTCGCGCCGCCGGCGCTCAAGCCCTCCCGGCCCTCGCGGGCATAGCCGTCGACCACCAGGAAGCGCGGCTGCTGGGCCATGGCTCGGGCCTCCTCTCGGCTAGGGCTGCGCCGCCAGGCGATCGACGATCGCCGGCAGGTCGCGGTGGTGGGCGCAGACGGCGTCGGCCGTCGTGGTCTCGGCATCGTCCGGCCGCGAGCCGGTGAAAAGGATCGCCTTGGCGCCGATCGCGTGCGGCCCCTTGACGTCGTTGTGGTCGCGGTCGCCGACGTGGACGATCTCCTCGAGCGAGACGCCGAGCTGCGAGGCGGCGGTCTCGAACATCGAGCGGTGCGGCTTGGAGTGGCCGACCTCGTCCGAGAAAGAGAAGCCGGAGAAATGCCGCTTCAGGCCGTGCTTCTCGAGGATCTGCCGCAGGCCGCTGCCCGGCGTGACGATGGAGTCGGAGACGACGGCCAGCTTGTAGCGCTCGGCGAGCGCGCCCAGCGCCTGGTCGATGCCCTCGATCGGGTCCGGCGAGATCTCCACCTCCATCGCGCCGGTGCGCTCGATCAAGGTCGCCATGGCCGCGGCCGGCAGGCTCCGCCCGAGGCCCTGCAGGATCACGCGCAGGCGCTGCTCGACGGTCCAGTTGATGTGGTTCTCCTTCCAGACCAGGTTGAAGCCGGCGTCGGCCACGTCGTAGGCCAGGCGCACCTGCTCCAGCGCGATCGGCTCGATCTCGTTGAGCGCCTGCCAGACCAGGTGGCGCCGCTCGTCGCGCTTCGAGCGCAGGCCGGCGGCGCTGCGCTTGGCCTCGTCGGAATCGTCGTGAACCATCGTGTCCCAAAGATCGAAGGTCACCGCCTTGATGGTCATGCACTCTCCTCCCTGTCGAGCTTGCGGCGGCGCGCGGCCGGCCCCGAAACAGGGGTCTTCTACGTCCGAACGGCAGCCTTGCCAATCGCCCCGAGGATCGAGGCCTTCGATCGCCGCAATCGAGGGACCCTATCCGCGGGGCTTGCATTGCCGAGCCGGTCCTGGCCTAGAATAAGGCCCAAGCCGGCCAAGCCTCCAACCTGGCCGGTGGCAACGAGAAAAACGAACGGGGTAGCGGGAGGCTCAGCTCCCTTATGCTGTTGGCACTTCGCCTCGGGCGAAAGGCTCGGGTCGTGGCTGAAGCCGCGGCCCGGCAGGCTGGGTTCGTTGGTCTCGCGGGGTCTGGGGCAGGACGGAGAGACCGATGGCCTTGATCAAGATGGTGGTGCAGCGCCTGGCCCTGGGCGTGGTCACCCTGACCGTGGTGTCCCTGATCATCTTCCTGGGGGTCGAGCTGCTGCCGGGCGATCTCGCCCAGGCGATCCTCGGCCAGGCGGCCACGGAAGAGACGGTCGCCGCGTTCCGTCGCGAACTGGGGCTCGATCTGCCGCCCCACGTCCGCTACCTGGAGTGGCTGGGCGGCATCTTCCAGGGCGACATGGGCAAGTCCCTGGCCAATCAGCGCGAGATCTCCGAGCTGATCGGCGGACGCCTGCTGAACACGCTGTTCCTGGCGCTGCTGGCGGCGGCGATCTCGGTGCCCCTGGCGCTGACCCTGGGCATCCTGGCGGCGCTCTACCGCAACTCGATCTTCGATCGCACGGTCAACGTGATGACCCTGAGCTCGATCTCCTTTCCCGAGTTCTTCGTCGCCTACATCCTGATCCTGCTGCTCTCGATCAACGCCGGCATGTTCCCGAGCATCTCCAACGTCAGCGCCGACCTGCCCTTCTGGGACCGGGTCTATCGCAGCTTCCTGCCCGCCTTGACGCTGACCCTGGTGGTCGTCGCGCACATGATGCGCATGACCCGCGCCTCGATCATCAACCTGCTGGCCAGCCCCTATATCGAGATGGCCAACCTCAAGGGCATCAAGCGCGGCCGGATCATCACCCACCACGCGCTGCCCAACGCCCTCTCGCCGATCATCAACATCGTCGTGCTCAACCTGGCCTACCTGGTCGTCGGCGTGGTCATCGTCGAGGTGGTCTTCGTCTATCCGGGTCTCGGACAGCTCCTGGTCGATTCGGTGCAGAAACGCGACATACCGGTGGTGCAGGCGGCCTCGCTGATCTTCGCGGCCACCTATGTGCTGCTCAACCTGACGGCCGACGTGCTGTCGATCATCAGCAATCCTCGATTGCTGCATCCGAGGTAGGGGAAGATCGGCATGTCGGCAGTCCTCAAATTCCTGGGCTCGGCCCCCTGGAGCGCCCGCTTCGGGCTCCTGGTCATCTTCATCTACGTCGCCGTCGCCCTCTTCGCGCCGGTGCTGACGCCCTACAGCGAGACCGAGATCGTCGGCGCCGAGTTCGAGCCCTGGGGCGAGGAATACGTCCTGGGCACGGACAATCTCGGCCGCGACATGCTGACGCGGCTGATCTACGGCGCCCGCAACACGGTCGGCATCGCCTTCGTGACGACCTGCCTGGCCTTCATGATCGGCGGCGGCTTCGGCCTCCTGGCCTCGGCGCTCGGCGGCTGGGTCGACCAGATCCTGAGCCGCATGGTCGACGTCCTGATGGCCATTCCGCAGCTCATCTTCGCGCTGCTGATCCTGACCATCGTGGGGACCTCGGTGCCGGTGCTGATCATCGTCATCGCCGTGCTCGATTCGACGCGCGTATTCCGTCTGGCGCGCGCCGTGGCCATGAACATCGTGGTCATGGACTTCGTCGAGGTCTCCCGGCTGCGCGGCGAGGGCACGGGCTGGGTGATCTTCCGCGAGGTGCTGCCCAACGCCATGCCGCCGCTGGTCGCCGAGTTCGGCCTGCGCTTCTGTTTCGTGTTCCTCTTCATCAGCGCGCTCAGCTTCCTCGGCCTCGGCATCCAGCCGCCGACCGCCGACTGGGGCAGCATGGTGCGCGACAACGCGACCTTGATCACCTTCGGCGACATCACGCCGCTGCTGCCGGCCGGCGCGATCGCGCTGCTGACCGTCGGGGTCAACTTCGTGGTCGATTGGTTCCTTCACAAGACGAGCGGGTTGCGCGATGACCACTAGCAGCGAGACGCGAGCCAAGGGCGACGTCATCCTGGAGATGCGCGGCCTGCGCATCGAGGGCCAGGCCGACGAACAGTGGCACGGGATCGTCCACGGCGTCGACGTGACGCTGCGGCGCGGCGAGGTGCTCGGCCTGATCGGCGAATCGGGTGCCGGCAAGTCGACCATCGGCATCGCCAGCATGGGCTATGCCCGCCCCGGGTGCCGGATCACCGGCGGCAGCATCGTGTTCGACGGCATCGACCTGCGGGCGGCCTCGGACGAGGAGCGGCGCAAGATCAGGGGCGCGCGCATCGCCTACGTGGCGCAGAGCGCCGCCGCCTCCTTCAACCCGGCGCACATGCTGATCGACCAGTACACCGAGATGCCGGTGCAGCACGGCGTCAAGCCGCGCGGCGAGGCCCAGGAGGAGGCCAAGGACCTGTTCGGCCGTCTGCGCCTGCCGGATCCCGAGCGCATCGGCTTTCGCTATCCGCACCAGGTCTCCGGCGGCCAGCTGCAGCGGGCCATGACCGCCATGGCCATGTCCTGCCACCCGGACCTGATCGTCTTCGACGAGCCGACCACGGCGCTCGACGTGACCACCCAGATCGAGGTGCTGGCGGCGATCAAGGACGTGGTCCAGCAGTTCAACACGGCGGCCATCTACATCACCCACGATCTCGCGGTGGTGGCCCAGATGGCCGACCGGATCATGGTGCTGCGCTACGGCAACCTGGTCGAGGAGGGCACGGCGCGCGACATGATCGCCGCGCCGAAGGAGGACTACACCCGCCAGCTCCTGGCCGTGCGGACCTTCCGCAAGGAGGACCAGGCGGAGCTCGATGCGCCGGAGCCGGTGCTCAAGGTGGAGAACGTCACCGCCAGCTACGGCGGCGCCGTGAAGGTGCTCAAGAACGTCAGCATGGAGATCCACAAGGCGCGCACCGTCGCCGTGGTCGGCGAATCGGGCAGCGGCAAGAGCACCCTGGCGCGGGCGATCACCGGCCTGCTGCCGCCCCTGGAGGGCAGCGTCTCCTATCACGGCGAGGTCCTGCCGCCGGCCCTGGCCAAGCGCAACCGCCAGCAGCTACGCCGCCTGCAGATGATCTATCAGATGCCCGACACGGCGCTGAACCCGCGCCAGAAGGTGCGCGACATCATCGGCCGGCCGCTGGAGTTCTACCTCGGCATGAAGGGGGCCAAGCGCGACGAGCGGGTCCGCGCGCTGCTGTCGATGATCGAGCTGGAGCCGAACGACTTCCTGGACCGTCTGCCGGGCGAGCTGTCGGGCGGCCAGAAGCAGCGGGTCTGCATCGCCCGGGCGCTGGCCGCCGAGCCGGAGCTGATCATCTGCGACGAGGTCACCTCGGCGCTCGACCAGCTCGTCGCCGAGGAGATCCTCAAGCTGCTGCAGCAGCTGCAGGACGAGCTGTCGCTGTCCTACATGTTCATTACCCACGACCTGGCGACCGTGAAGGCCATCGCCGACGAGATCGTGGTCATGCTGCTCGGCGAGATCGTCGAGCAGGGCGAGAAGGAGACGGTCCTGGCGCCGCCACACCACGAGTACACCGAGCTGCTGCTCTCCTCGGTGCCGGAAATGGACCCCGACTGGCTCGATCGGCTGCTCGAATCACGGCAGGCCAAGGGCAGCTTTCAAGGCGCCGCCCCGGCCGCTGCCGGCCTCGAAGCCCAGCCCGGCTGAGCAGCCAAATCGTACGCGTACGATATCGTGCGGCGGGCGCGCGATCGGGGGTCGGCAGGCCCAGATCCGACGCCCGGAAGAGACGATCTCGCCTGCCGCCGCCCTGCGCTCCTGACGTTGCTTTCGACCGACTGTGGCAATTTGGCCATCTGCGTCATTAATGACACAGTGTCCGAGATTCTGGCTCCGCGCGGCCGGGCGGCCCGGTCGCGCCGCCGCGCCTCGGCCGCCGGCCGCCGCGCCGGCTGTCGGCGGCGAAGGTCAGGCCGCCACCTGCCGCCCGAAACGGCGGCCGCGCACAGGAGGCTCCGGGCGGACCGCACCGGCGTCGCGCCCCGTGGGCGGACGGCGGGAAGCGGCGGAATGGCTCCAGCTTCCATGCGGTCAAGGCGCCTCGCCGCCGCCGCCGGCGTCGCCAAGGCCGGTGACTTATTGCTCCGAATCAAAGGCTTGCGCGGCCGTGGTGCGGTGGGCGAGCTGGCGAGGCCGGGGCCGGCCCGCCTGTCTGGCCGCGCCCCCGGGCCGCGGCGAAGGGGCATTCGAGAGCCGGACGGGAGGCTCTCGAGCGGGTCGCGACGGCCGCCGGCAGGCGCTTCGAAAGCCGATCCGGAGCCCCGCGACGGGTCCATCGCCGAGCCCCGGCGCGGCCGTCTAGCGGGCGTCCGTATTCGCCCTTTCCACCCCTTCGGGATAGCTAATTCGGACCAGATGGCAGGCGCTTACGGGGAATTTTCGTGTTGCCATTATGTCGTGGATTTTCGATAGTTAAGCAGTTTCCGGAGGGGGGACTCTAGGATAGTGCGGAATGATCGCCCGATCCGGGGCACCCGTTTCTCTTGTAATAGGGATCGGCGAACCATGCGTCTGACCAGGTTAACCACAGCGGGACTGGCCTTGGCCGGTGTTGCCTTCGCGCCTCTGCAGGCTCAAGCCCTGAACTTGGACGAGGCCGTGCAGGCCGCGGTGGTCTATCACCCGCAGATCCAGCGCGACGAGGCGCTGGAGCGGGCGGCGGATCACGCGATCGAGGAGGCCTATTCGCGCTATCTGCCTCGGCTCGACGCGGAGGCGTCGACCGGCTACGAGGTGACCAACTCGCCGGTCACGCGCGGCGCCGGCAACGACGCGGTCGACCTGCACCGCACCGACTCCTCCTTGACGCTGCAGCAGCTGATCACCGACGGCGGCGCGACTCCGGGCCTGGTGGCGGCGGCCCGGGCCAACCGGCGCGGCGCGACCGGGGACCTGCGGGAGACCTCGGAGCTGATCGCCATCGACACGGTGCAGCTCTACCTCAACATCCTGCGCGACCGGGACTTCGTCGCCCGCGGCGAGGACAACGTGCGCGAGCACGAGGAGCTCAACGATCTGGTCGCCGGCCTGGTCGAGGCCGGACGCGGCTCCGAGGCCGACGCGGCCCAGTCCCAGAGCCGCCTGGCGCTGGCCCAGGCCACCCTTGAGGAGCTGCGCGGCGGCCTGCGCGAGGTGGTCTCGCGCTTCATCGAGATCACCGGCCAGGAGCCGCGCGACCTCTCCACGCCGCTGTTCCCGGAGAACTATTCGGAGCCCTCGACGATCGACGAGGCCCTGGCCAACGCGATCGACGGCAACCCCTCGATCGAGGCGACCGCGGCGCGGGTCGACCAGACCCAGCACGAGGTTCGGGTGGCCCGCTCGTCCTACTATCCGCAGCTCACCGCCGAGGCCTTCACGACCCTCAACAACAACCTGAACGGCACCGAGGGCTTCGACGGCGACGTCAACGCGCGGGTCCGGGCGACCTGGAACCTGTTCAACGGCTTCGGCGACCTGGCGCGGGTGCGCCGGGCCGAGATGCTGCACAACGCCCAGGCCGGCACCTTCGACGACGAGTCGCGGCGCGTTCGCGAGGAGACGCGGGTGGTCTGGGATAGCCTGGTGACCGCGCGCGACCGCGTGGTGCCGCTGCGCGAGCATGTCGGGGCGCAGCGCCGGGTGTTCGGTGCCTATCGCGGCCAGTTCGACGTCGGCCGGCGCACGCTGCTCGACCTGCTGGACGCTCAGAACGAGCTGTTCCAGGCCGAGCTGCAGCTGATCGACGCCGAGTTCAACGTCGACGTCGCGGAATACGAGTTGATCTTCGTTCAAGGCCAGTTGCTGGATGTCTTGGGCGTGGTGGTTCCCTCGGAGGAAGACTTCCACTTGGAGCGGGGCGAAGCCGAAGAGGGATCCTGACGGCACGCGCTGTCGCTTTCCGGGTCTAGAAGCGAAGGGGAGCGACTCGCATGGCAACAAGGGCTAGACCACTAAAAGGGCTCATCAAGGGGGTATCCGTGCGCTGGGCAAATCACCTTACCCTGGCCGTCGTTCTTGCGGCGGCGCACTGGTCAGCGGGGAGCGCCTCGGCCGAATCGCTGGTCGATGCCGTGGAAGGCGCGATCGCCTACCACCCGCAGATTCGCCGGGACCAGGCGCTGGCCGTCGCCGCCGACCATGCCATCGAAGAGGCCTATTCCGACTTCCTGCCCGATCTCGACGTCTCGCTGTCGACCGGCTACGAGGTGACCAACAGCCCGACGACGCGCGGCGCCGGCAACGGCCTGGTCGACAAGCACCGCACGGAAGGCCGGGTCACGGCCAACCAGCTGCTGTTCGACTTCTTCGAGACCTCCAATGAGGTGGCGGCGGCGCGCGACGACCTGCGCTCCAGCCACGCCTCGATCCAAGCGACCACCGAGACCATCGCCCGCACGGCGATCCAGGCCTATCTCTCGGTGCAGGAAGCCCGCGAGCAGGTCACGCTCGCCGAGCGCAACGTCGCCGACCACGTCGCCATCGTCGACCTGATCCGCGGCCGCGCCGAGGCCGGCCGGGCCGCCGAGGCCGACCTCGACCAGGCGATCTCGCGTCTGGCGCTGGTGCGCGCCGGGCTGATCGATGCCCAGGGTGCCGAGCGGCTCGCGACCTCGCGCTACATCGAGACCGTTGGCACGCCGCCGGGCGACCTCGAGCGCCCAGCCGTGCCGGACTTCCTCGAGGCCGAAGACCTCGATGCCGCCTTGGCGACCGCCATGGACCGCAACCCGGCGGCGCACGCCACCGCGGCGAGCTGGGACGCCCGGCGCCACGAGGTGGATGTCGCCCGCTCCTCCTACTTCCCGCGCTTCGACGTCGCGGCCACCTACGGCGCCGGCGAGAACCTCGACGGCGTCGACGGCTTCCGCGGCGACGGCAGCGTGCTGCTCCGGATGCGCTGGAACCTGTTCAGCGGCTTCGGCGACCTGGCTCGTACCCGTACGGCCCTTCAGAACGCCAATGCCGCCTCGCGCATCGACGCCGAGGCCCGCCGGGTGATCCGCGAAGGCGTGCGCGTCGCGTTCGAGGCGCTGGACACCGCCAAGAACCGCCTCGACCCGCTGCGCCGGGACGTCGATGCCAGCCGGCGTACGTTCGACGCCTATCGCCAGCAGTACGATCTCGGCCAGCGCACGCTGCTCGACCTGCTGGATGCCCGCGACGAGCAGTTCGACTCGGAGTCGGATCTGGTCACCGGCGAGATCAACGTGCACCGCGCCAGCTACGACCTGCTGTTCGGCACCGGCCTGATCCTCGATCACTTCGGCATCGTGGTTTACGACCAGGACCTGCAGTACGACGAGCTGGGCGAGGGCATCCACGCCGCCAACACGAGCGACGGCGAGCCGGACCTGGCCGAGGCCGGCGAGGAAGCCATCGAGGCCGCCAGCCTGCAGACCGGCATCCTCGGCGAGGACGCCGCCAACCTGCCGGGGGCCGGCGAGTTCGGCTTCTGGCTGGGCAGCGACGATCAGCGCTTCAAGGCGGCGCTCGACCCGCAGGAGCAGGAAGATCTGCTGCGCCAGACCAGCGACGCGGCGGCGCCGAGTAGCGAGGTTCGGCGGGAGATCGCCGACATCGAGGTGCAGAACGTGCCCGAGATGGCGAGCCTGCCCGAGGCGGCGGTGGCCATCCTGCCGGCGCCGGCCGTGAGCGACTTCGATGCGGTCGTGCTCGGCGGCTTCCGCCATGACGACAGCCTGCTGGGCGGCGCGGCCTTCGACCAGGGCGAGCCGGCGGCCGAGGCAACCCCGACGCCCGACGAGGCGGCGGTCGGCCCGGCGGACCTGCAGGAAGGCATGCGCCTGCCGAGCCAGCGTCCGCGCCTCGAGGCGCCGAAGGCCGTCAGCCCGGCGACCATCCAGGATGCGGCCATGGCCTTGGCCTCCTTGCCGCTCGGCGAGGCGGGCTGGCTCACCGAGGAGGCGGCCGAAGCCCGCTAGGCCGGGCCACCGGGCCGAGACCGGCCCCGAGCTGCCTAACCTGTTGATTTAGCTCGATACCGGCGATTGGGATCGCCCCCTTCGGGCTGCGCGCCTGGCGTTGACAGGGCCTCGATCGTACCCATCTTTCGCCTATGGTTTTGGACGGAGCGCCCGCTGGCGGGCCCCAAAGGTCTTCGAGAGGGCCCGAAATCGCACCGACGGGACCCGGCGGCGGGCTTGGGCCGCTCGCGGGAAGGTTAGCGGCGTTAGCCATTCCGCCGTTGGATTGTCTAGGGCCCCGTGATAGATTCTTGCTCAGACGAATCTGGCCGCGGTCTTGTCGAGTCCTCTCGCGGGCGTTCCAAGCGCGGTTGTGAGACATGAGGCCGGAATGAGCAGCGAGAAGACGAGCGGTCAGACCGATCCGGCCGGCGGGCTTCTGGCGGACAACCAGAACGAGCCCCTGCTGGTCGATTTGATGGGCCATGCCGCTCAGCAGTCCCCCTACAGCCCCGATGCCAGCCTGCACTTCGCCGACGGCGACGGCGAGGACAGGCTCGATCTCGCGGATATCCTGACCGGCGAGCCCGGTTCGGAGAACATCGACGATTACCTCCTGGCGATCGACAACGGCAAGTCGAGCACGCTGCTGGTCGATGCCGGCGGCACGGGCAACTTCACCAATCCCGACTTGGTGCTCGAGATCGGCGGCGTGAACTGGGACAGCGGCACGGCAGGACAGCTCGCCGACCTGGTGACGGGCTCCGTGATCGTCGTGGTCTAGGCCGTCGGGCAGGGGCGTCGCAGACAACCTTCCGGTCCGACCTTGCAAGCGATTCGAGGTGGCCGATCGATCCTGTGGAAGAGGCGCAGGTGGCGCGGCTTCTTGAGCGATGTCAGAAAGTTAACGGTTTTTACGGTATGACCTTGCGCCAGGTGAGTGATGTGATCCCTTCGGCTGGCTCGCGGCAGGCCGAGGCGCCGTCCGCGGGTCTGCGACCGTCTCTAACAGCTCCTCGTGGAACTGGAGGGTGGGCGTGAGCAACGCCGACAGCGCCGGGCCCGACGACCAGAGCGGCGACGCCGAGACCGCGCGCGGCGGCGGCGCCGCGGGCAGCGAAGGGGCCGCCCTGGAGGAGGCCATGGTCCAGACCAAGAAGGCGGAGGGCACGGCGAAGCTGGCCCAAGGCGCCCGCCGCTATCTGGCCGAGAAGACCCAGACCCGAGACGCCGAGCCCGCCGCGAACAAGCCGGCCGCCGGCAAGCGGCAAGGCGGCAACGGCGCCGGCGCGGAAGCCAAGAAGCCGATGGTCGTCGCCCCCGCCAAGGCGAAGGCCGAGCCCAAGGTCGCCAAGGCGGCGACGGCAACCGGCGGCAAGGCACCGGCCGCGGCGGCCCGGCCGGCCGCGCCCAACAACCAGCCGAATGCCGGCCAGCCCAAGCCCAGCGAGCCCAAGGCCGCGCCCATGGAGCTGCGCGCCGTCCGCCCGGAGGCCGACGAGCCCGAGCTGGCCGCGCCCGGCGGCGAGGTCGCGCCGGCCAAGCAGAGCGACGAGGCCGGCCTGCCGGCCGAAGCGGCGCCGCCGGTCGAGCCTTTCGAGGACCCCCTGGCCGGCTGCCTGTCCTTCATCTCCAAGGTCTACGGCCACGCCTACGACATCAATCAGCTTCGCGCGGGCATGCCGCTCACCGAGGGCCGGATCGACCTCGACGGGCTGGTCGATGCGGCCCAGCGCATCGGCTACGAGGCGACGCCGGAGCGCTGCAGCCTCTGGAAGATCCCGCGCCTGGCCCTGCCGGCCGTCGCCCTGCTGAAGGACGGCCGGGCCTGCGTCATCGTCCGGCTGACCGCCAAGTCGGCGGTCGAGGTCTACGATCCGCGCGCCGGGGAGGGCACCTCCCTGGTCACGCTCTCGGAGCTGGATTCGCTCTACGAGGGCCAGCTCGTCTACATCCGGCCCCGCTTCCGCTTCGACACCCGTTCCGAGGTGGTCGCGGTCGAGACGCCGAAGTCCTGGTTCTGGGGCGCGCTGCTCGAGAACTGGTGGATCTACGGCCACGCCGTGCTGGCGACGATCATCGTCAACGTCCTGGCCATCGCCAGCCCGATCTTCATCATGACGGTCTACGACCGCGTCGTGCCGAACGACGCGGTGGAGACGCTCTGGGTCCTGGCCATCGGCATCGTCGGCGTCGCGGTCTTCGACTTCTGTCTGCGCAGCCTGCGGGCCTATCTGGTCGACGTCGCCGGCAAGCGCATCGACGTCAACCTGGGCAGCCGGCTGTTCGACCATGTCGTGCGGCTGCGCATGGACGCGCGCTCGGCCTCCGCCGGCAGCTTGGCCAGCATCATGCGCGAGTTCGACTTCCTGCGGGAGTTCCTGAGCTCCGCCACCGTCACCGCGATCGGCGACCTGCCCTTCATCTTCCTGTTCATCTTCGTGATCTGGCTGATCGGCGGCCCGATCGCCTACGTGCCGATGGTCGCCGTGCCCGTGGTCCTGATCATCAGCATCCTGATCCAGATCCCGCTGCACCGGGTGACCCGCGATTCGATGCGCGAGGTGACCCAGAAGAACGCCCATCTCTTCGAGGTGCTGCACGGCATCGAGACCATCAAGGCGATCCGCGCGGAGAACTGGGCGCAGCGCAACTGGGAGCAGCTCGTCGGCCTGACCGCGACCTCGTCGATGAAGATGAAGATGCTCTCGCAGATCGGCACCCACACCACCATGACCGCCCAGCTCATGGTCACGGTCGGCATCGTCGTGGTCGGCGTGCATGTCCTCAAGGAAGGCGACATCACCCAGGGCGCGCTGATCGCCTGCGTGCTGCTCTCCAGCCGCGTGATGGCGCCGCTCGCCCAGGTCGCCGGCGTCCTGGTCCGCTACGAGCAGACCCGCACCGCCTTCAGCGCCCTGCAGGACATCATGAAGGCGCCGATCGAGCGCCAGCCCGGCAAGAAGCTGGTCCACAAGCCCTTCCTCAAGGGCGACGTCGAGCTGAAGGAAGTCACCTTCACCTACCCGCGCCAGGAGACCGGCGCGCTCAACAAGGTCTCCTTCAGCGTCAAGGCCGGCGAGCATGTCGCCATCATCGGCCGGGTCGGCTCCGGCAAGTCGACGGTGCTCAAGCTGATCCAGAACCTCTACGAGCCGGCCGAGGGCTTCGTGCGGGTCGACGACCTCGACACGCGGCAGATCGAGCTGGCGGACCTGCGCCGTCAGGTCGGCTACACGCCGCAGGAGACCGTGCTGTTCCACGGCACGATCCGCGACAACCTGGTGCAGGGCGCGCCCCACGCCGACGACGAGCAGGTGCTCAAGGCGGCGGACCTGGCGGGCCTGGACGACATGATCAAGCAGTCGCCCAAGGGCCTCGACCAGGAGGTCGGCGAGCACGGCACGCTGCTCTCCGGCGGCCAGCGCCAGATGATCGTGCTGGCCCGCGCCCTGGTGCTCGATCCGCCGATCCTGCTGCTCGACGAGCCGACCAGCCACATGGACAACTTCGCCGAGCGCCAGTTCATTGCCAAGATGAAGGACTGGACCAAGGGCCGCACGCTGATCCTGGTGACCCACCGGGCGACCCTGCTGGCGCTCTGCGACCGCCTGATCGTCATGGACAAGGGCGCGATCGTCGCCGACGGGCCGAAGGACGAGGTGCTGAACGCCTTGGCCGCCGGCAAGATCGGCACCGCGCAGGTCTAGGAGTTCGGCGCGCCGGGTGACGGCCTCGCCCGGCGCCGGGGCAAGCCTGGCCGATTTGGGAGAGCGAGCCGTGACAGACATCTCGAGCCGGGTTTCGCCCAATCAGCTTCGCCGCCAGATGCTGCGCGGCCCGCGCCTGGCCGCCATCGTCGTGCTGCTGCTGATCATCGGCATGATGGCCAGCGGCGTGCTCTGGGCGCATCAGGCCGAGCTGGACGAGGTGACCACCGGCATGGGCCAGGTCATCCCCTCCAGCGAAGTGCAGGTCGTGCAGAACCTCGAAGGCGGCATCGTCTCGGAGATCCTGGTCGGCTCCGGCGACGAGGTCGAGACCGGCCAGGTGCTGATGCGCATCGACGACACCTCGGCCGCCGCCGGCTTCGCCGAGCTGCGCGAGACCTATTTCGGCCTGGTGGCCTCGATCGCCCGGCTGGAGGCCGAGACCGGAAACCAGGTCCCGAACTTCCCGGAGGAGGTCATCCTCGAGCGCGGCGACCTGGTGGACCGCGAGATGAAGCTCTACGAGAGCCGGCAGCGGGAGCTGGCCAGCTCGATCAGCATCCTGGAGGAGCAGCGCCAGCAGCGGCTCGGCGAGATCGAGGAGCTGCGCAGCCGCCTGACCGGCGTCCGCCGCAGCTATGCCCTGGTCAACGAGGAGTACAACCTGACCGCCCCGCTGCTGTCGCAGGGCGCGGTGGCCCGGGTCGACGTCATCCGGCTGGAGCGCGAGCGCGCCGACCTGCAGACCGAGATCAAGCAGATCGAGATCTCGATCCCCAACGCCAAGGCCGCCGTGCAGGAGGCCGAGCAGCGCATCGAAGAGCGGCGCAGCAACCAGCGCGCCGCCGCCCAGGCCGAGCTGAACCAGCAGCAGGTCCGCCTGGCCAGCCTGGTCGAGCAGATGCGCGCCCGCGAGGACAGGGTGGTGCGCACCGAGGTCAAGTCGCCGGTGCGCGGCATCGTCAAGGCGGTCAACTTCAACACGGTCGGCGGCGTGGTGCGGCCCGGCGAGGACATCGTCGAGATCGTGCCGATCGAGGACACGCTCCTGGTCGAGGCTAAGATCAAGCCCTCGGACGTCGCCTTCATCCACCCCGGCCAGGACGCCCGGGTCAAGCTCACCGCCTACGACTTCTCGATCTACGGCGGGCTGGACGGCGAGCTCGAGCAGATCTCCGCCGACACCATCACCGACGAGCGCGGCGATCATTTCTATCACGTGCGGGTGCGCACCAAGGAGACCTCGCTGACCGGCAAGAACGGCGAGCCCCTGCCGATCATCCCCGGCATGATCGCCGAGGTCGACGTGCTGACCGGCAAGCGCACGGTCCTGCAGTACCTGATGAAGCCCTTCATCAAGGCCCGGCATAAGGCCTTCCGCGAGCGCTGACCGCGGTCCGGCGGCTTCCGCCTGTGGGGGTTGGCCGCCCTGGCTGTCCTGGCCATCCGCGTGTGGAACCGGCCCTGGCTCAGAGCGACCGGACCCGATCCGGCTCGCGGCCCCGGCTCTCCCGGCAATAGGCTCGGGCCGCGGCCTCGGCCGCCTCGGCGCTTTCGAATCGGCCGCCCATCTGCAGGCGTTGGCCGCCGTCCCAGAGCGACCAGAGGAAGTCGGTCGCGCCGCCCGGCCCGATCCATCGCTCGATGATGATCTCCATTCGCTCCGCCGCCTCCGATGCCGACCCCGATGGCCGAAAATCCTAGCATAGCAAAGGGTTAGCGCCGTCCGCCGGCGGACCGACGGGGCCGGTCCCGGCGGTGTGCCCCGGGGCCGCGATCCGGCCCTCCGGCGGGCCCGGCGACTCGGCTCTTGTCTAGGGAATTTGATCGGTTACTTGCAATAACCTTAATGATATTCATCAGATCTAGCGCATGCTGAATTCGGCTATTTCATGTAACCTTCTGTAAATCCACTCCATTTACCGACTATTGATAATTATTAAAAAAGAGTTGATTTCTGTCCGGCCCTTCCGTAAGGTCAAAAAACGCTGTGGAAACAATGCGTTAAGGTTAACACAGGGTTAAACAAATTAACCTTGTGATTTACCTAAGGGAGACCGCCGGAGAGACCCGCTAGTCAGGCTCGAACCATCCGTCTGGGGGCCATACGACGGATGGAGGGCCGGGCACATCAGGCAAGGTCTCCATGACTTCTTGGAACGCCATCGCGCGCCGCGGTGGCGTTGAAGGCATCGGAGTTAGGCCATGACCGTCCAAGTGACCACTACCCCTCCGGGTTCCTCGCTCGTTCTGGAAAGCGGCAGCATCATCAACGTGCCGCCCGGCGGTGGTGTGATCTTCGCGCTGCTCGACGTCCTGCCCGGCGGCGAGCTCGGCGAGCCGATCAGCTTCAGCGATCTGCTGACCGAGGTCGTCGGCGACGACCTCGTGGTCACCTGCCCGGACGGCACGGTGCTGATCTTCGCCGGCTGGCTCTCGGCGGCGCTCGACCCGGAGGTGGCCTTCGCCCCCGAGCCGGCCGCGGGCATCGAGGCGGAGCTGGAGCCGGCGGCGGGCGGTCCCGGCGGCCCCGGCGGCGCGGCGGACGACGGCGGCAGCTCCGGCGCGGTCGAGGCGTTCCTCCGCAGCCTCTTCAACGAGTTCGGCGAGGCGCCCGAGGGCGACATCCAGATCCCGCCGCCGCTGCCCTTCGAGCTGCCGGATTTCCTGGACCCGCTGTTCGAGGACGACGTCATCCCGGGCGAGCTGACGCTGCTGACGCTCGACCCGCTCAAGCAGATGGTGCTGGAGGACAAGTCCCTCGGCATCAACCTGCCGGAGGAGATCGGCGACGGACCGATCACCATCAGCGGCCTGCCCGAGGGGGCGACCGTGGTCAACGACGAGGGCTCGACCCTGGTCGGCCCCGGCGGCGTGGTCGCCGGCATCTCGCCCGAAGGCCTGCAGATCATCCCGCCGCTGCATGACGACAAGAACTTCACGGTGCGCGTGCTGCAGGGCGACGGCGAGACCCTGATCAACGTCGAGATCGAGATCATGGTCAAGGCGGTGGCGGATGCCGCCAAGATTCTGCTCGACCGGCCCGGCAAGGAAGACATCGACATCGGCGATCCCGAGTACCTGGGCGGCAAGAACCCGGTGCAGTGGGAGATGGAGCCCTATCTCTGCGCCGGCCACAACGACACGCCGGCCGATGCCATGGATATCGGCTCGCTGGACGGCACCAACGGCATCGCCCTGACCGTCAACGGCTGGCTGGCGACCGCCGAGTTCAAGGACGTCGACGTCTACAAGTTCACGCTGACCCAGGCCGGCCGCTACGACGTCGACATCGACTTCGGCGACCTCCGGCATCGCGGCCGCCCGATCAAGAGCAACGCCCACATGGGCCGCGTCGACGATGCCGACGCCGTGCTGCTGCTGTTCAAGCTCGACGAGAACGGCGAGGCCGTGCTGGTCGCCGTCAACGACAACGGCGGCCCCGGGCGCGATCCGCTGATCGACGGCAAGTTCCTCGAGGAGGGCATGTACTTCGTCGCCGTCTCGCAGAGCGGCAACGTCGACGCCTCGGAGCTGCGCGACGCCCTGCGCAACGACGAGGAGCTTCTCTTCGACGACATCTTCGATCCGAACGCCGAGGAGCACGGCGGCAACCGGCGCAACGACGGCGACTATCAGCTACAGGTCCGCCCGGACCGCGAGGAAGACGACATCACGCCGGGGCACATGGTCAATCTGATGGTTGTCGAAGACAACCCGATGAAGACCTTCGACGGCGACTTCGAGTTCGGCATCTTCTCAGGCTGGTCGGCCCTGGGCGACGCGCAGATCGTCGGCAGCGGCGGCAACGGCGCCGAGCCGACCTCGGGCGACAACCAGGTGTTGCTGACCTCGCGCGGCACCCCGCTGCCGGACGACGAGGGCGGCGGCGAGGCGGGCGATCCGGTCGGCGACGCCGTGACCATCGAAGAGCTGGCCGCCTTCATGGGCGTGGAGGTCGAGGATCTCCTGGAGCTCGAGGACAGGCAGCAAGACGACCAGGACCCCTTCGAGGGCTCGGCCATCAAGGGCAAGTTCTGGGTCAAGGCCGGCCAGGAGCTGACCTTCGACTGGAGCTTCCTGACCGACGAGGACAGCGCCGAGCGCGACGCCTTCGACGGCGGCTTCGGCGACGAAGGCAACGACATGGCGATCGTCGCCATCACCAACGACCTGGGCGAGGTCATCTTCCTCGGCACGCTGACCGAGTTCCTGCGAGTCCTGCAGGACGACGCGGAAGAGCCCGGCGCCTTCGATTTCGACCAGCAGACCGGCTTCGACGACAACAGCAACCGCCTGAAGCAGCCCTTCTCCTTCACCTTCGAGAAGACCGGCGTGTTCCACGTCTCGATCGCCGTCTTCGACCAGGGCGACGACTTCTTCGACTCCGGGCTGCTGATCGACAACGTCGCGGTCGACGGCAAGACGCCCGGCTCGATCAAGATGCTGGCGGTCTCCGGCCGCGGCTCCGACGAAGATCCCGGCGCGCTGTTCATGGTCGACCAGGACAACGGCGAGGCCGACCGGGTCGGTAGGGACCAGACCAAGCCGAACGAGGGCCCGGACAAGCTCGGCTTCACCGGCCTGGCGGTCAATCAGGACAACGGCGAGGCCTTCGCCAGCTCGATCGAGGGCGAACAGGGCGGCCGCTTCAGCTCGCTCTATCGCCTCGACCCCTGGAGCGGTCACGTGCTCGGCGAGCCGATCACCATGATGCTGGCCGTGGCCATCGAGCGGGTGATCGACTTCGGCGAGGTGGTCAGCGAGGACGAGACCTACGTCGAGGACGGATTCATCCTGCGCGCCCGCGGCGAGCAGCCGCGGGATCTCGACATCGGCGACTTCGACAGCGACCCGGCCGGCGACTCCGAGCTGGTCATGCACCCGGTCGACGGCGACGACAACTCGACGCGCATGCGCCTCACCTCGGCGGACGGCAAGCCCTTCACGTTGGTCTCCTTCGACATCGAGTTCGCCAACGTCGAGGGCGACGAGGACAACGAGCGCCTGCAGATCCGGGGCTTCGACGCCGAGGGCAACGAAGTCGCCAGCTTCCTAATCGCCGCGGACGACATCGCCGGTCCGCAGACCGTCGAGCTGCCGCCGGAGTTCGCCAACGTCAGCCGTGTCGACTTCCGCCTGCGCGGCAATCTCGAGGGTGGCTTCGAGGACGATCGGGTCCAGATCGACAACATCACGCTGCTCAGCACCTCGCTGGCCATCTCCGACCTGGCGATCCAGCCCGAGACCGGCTTCCTCTACGGTATCGGCGCCGGCAACGACGAGGCCAACGCCGGCAAGCTGTTCCTCATCGATACCTCGACCGGCATCGCCACCGTCATCGGCAATCCCGGCGCCGAAGCCGGCACGCTCGGTGGCGGCGGCCTCGCCTTCGCGCCGGGCGGCACCCTGTTCTTCACGGCGGTCCTCGACGACGGCACGACGCCGGGCGAGGAGGACGCCGAAGACACGCCGGTCATCATGATTCTCGATCCGAACGACGGCAGCGTGCTGGCGACGATCGAGACGACCTTCGAAGGCGAGCCGATCTTCTTCGACGGACTCGGAGTCCGTCCGAACGACGGCGTGCTCTTCGCCACCCGCGGCGGTAGCGACGTCGGCGAAGAGATCTACACCATCGACATCGCCACCGGCGAGGCGACCTTCGTCGGTGCCGACGAGGGCGGCGAGGGCGGTCTGTCGCTCTCCGACATTGACTTCTTCGTCAAGCCGCAGAAGTACCTCGACACCGAGAACAAGCACACCATCGAGGGCCTCGACCTCATGGTGCGCGATCCGGACGGCACGGAGTCCGTCACCTTCGTCAAGATCGACATCAACGATCTCAGCGGCGGCGACGACCTGCCGCCGGGCTTCATGATCGGCTTCGGCGAGATCGACCGGCGCGACGATGACGATGACGATGACGAGAACGGCGAGGCGGAGCTGGAGAGCGCCGGCGACGGCGACGGCTGGTTCGAGGGCCGCGAGGACAACGGCGACTTCTTCGACGACGGCCAGAACTGGGTCTGGATCGACGTCACGCGGATCGACAGCAACGATCCCGACGTCGGCCCGGAGACCAACCCCGAGCTGGTGATCCAGGACACCATCAAGGTCCGGGTCTTCTACGACGAGGACGAGGGCCTGATCTTCTTCCGCATCCCGGATCACCTGCGGGTCCAGAACGTCGACCTGGGCGGCCTGATGTGGAAGGCCGAGAAGTCCAACGACCAGGACTTCAACATCGAAGTCATGGTGCGCACCACCGAGACGCACCACGAGTTCTCGGTGCACCCGAACCTGCACCACGGCCGGGCCGAGGACGAGCTGCCG
This sequence comes from Kiloniellales bacterium, assembly GCA_028280455.1. Classification (GTDB taxonomy): domain Bacteria; phylum Pseudomonadota; class Alphaproteobacteria; order Kiloniellales; family JAKSDN01; genus JANQLT01. The sequence goes on along the minus strand of JANQLT010000180.1, from coordinate 33,932 downwards.
ATCGTCGGCGGCAAGACCACGGTTCAGCAGATCCTGATCGAGGACGTCCCCGAGGGCGAGATCATCCACGACGTGGACCTGCTCACCAGGCTGTTCGACCATTCCAGCGAGAGCGACCTGATCATCACCCTGACCTCGCCCGAGGGCACGACGGTCACGCTCACGTCTGAGAACGATTTCCGCGGCAGCCGCACGCTCTGGAACGACCAGGCCAACAAGCCGGTCTCCGCAGACCCGGGCGGCTCCCGCAAGCTGACCATCGAGTCGGCCCTGTCCAACTTCGTCGGCGAGAACCCGAACGGCATCTGGACCATCGAGATCACCGATCTGACGCCCGAGCTCTGTGTCGTCGAGTTCGACGGCATTCCGATGGTCGGTGACAACAGCAAGCAGGTTTACAAGGAAGACGACTTCCTCTTTACGGCGCAGAACAGCAACGAGGTCGACCAGGACATTCAGCTTGCCAATGGCGGCCTGCTGCTCAATCCGAGCAACGAGGCCATCACGATCACCTATGACGACGGCAAGCCCTTCATGCTGACCTCCTTCGCCATCCTCGAGGAGGGCCTCGACGAGGGCGAATCGCTGGTCGTCACTGCCTTCAACGACGACGACGAGCCGATCGGCACCTTCCAGTTCGACTTCACCGGCGATCCGGCCGACAGCCCGGCCAACGACGACAACGACGTCGGCACGATCGTGCTGCCCGAGACCTTCCCGCCGATCGTCAGCAAGGTCACGCTGGAAGTCATCAACCTCGACGGCGTCGACTCCGGCGGCGAGTTCCTGATTCTGGACGACTTCAACCTGGTCAAGTCCGAAGGCTCGCTGGGCGACGCCGGCCTCTGGCTCAAGACCATCCCCGAGGACCAGCTCAGCCTGGTCATGTACGACCCCTTCGAGTCCGGCGAGGTCACCAAGAGGATCTCCCACGAGCCCAGCGACCGGCGCCTCGACGCCGAGCCGACCGTCGACCGCATCTGGGTCGAGGGCGTCAAGGGCACGATCAAGGACGTCGATCTCTTCACGGACATCAGCCACCCGGATTCCGGCTCGCTGGCCATCCGGCTCATCTCGCCGGACGGCACGCGCGTGCTCATCGTCAAGGGCGAGGCCGACCCGAGCAACTTCGCCAACGTCTTCGAGGGCACGACCTGGGACGACCAGGCCAACAACCCGGTTAGCGACGCGGTCTTCGTCGACGGCGTGCTGCAGCCGGAGCTGACGCCCGAGTCCGCCATGGCGGCCTTCAAGGGCGAGGACCCGAACGGCTACTGGACCATCAAGGTCCTCGATCTCGAGGAGGACGGCGATCCTCGCGAGGTCCTGGTCTTCGACAACGGCCTCTTCGTCGACACCTTCGAGGACGTGTCCGGCGGCGAGAACTTCGGCAACGCCGAGTCCGATGAGATCCAGCACACGCTCGGCACGGTGCTCGGCCACAACGTGATGACCACCGTGGAGCTGGGCGAAAACCTGGCAGACGCGCTCCAGGGCAAGCAGGTCTTCGTGATCCCGGAGCAGGAGGTCAACGAGGACGGCCTTTCCGGGTCGCCCGGCGGCTTCGACATCGACGCGCTCAATGCCATCCGCACCTTCGTCGAGGAAGGCGGCAAGCTGATCGTCAACGGCTCCGATGACGGCCGAACCGCGGATCTTCTGAACGAGCTCTTCGGGTTCTCGCTGACCGAGGGCCGGAATGACGGCCTCGCGAGCACCAAGACCGCGGGCGCCGCGGGCACCATCTTCGGCGCCGGGCCGGCCGGTCTCGATCCGGCCGACGCCACGAACTTCCTGAACGGTCTCCCGGACGGCAGCTCGACCTCGATCTACGAGAACGGCTCGGGTTCGACGGTGGTGCTTTTCGAGAACCCGGCACTAGGCGACGGCCAGATCATCTACCTCGGCTACGACTGGAACTCGGCCGAGGGCGGCGACGAGGATCCCTCGGTCGGCGGCCAGAACGGCGGCTGGTTCGACGTTCTCGACCTCGCCGTCACCATGGGCATGAACGGGACCGGCACGCTCAACGATTGGTCGCTCAAGTTCACGGTCTTCGACGGCCAAGAGCTCGGCGTGCCGCACTTCTACAACTCCACCACCATCATGGTGAACAACAAGGCGGTCGCCGATAAGCCGATGTTCGGCAAGCTGGTGGTCGTCGACTTCGGCGATGGCCGGAAGGAGATCCTGTCGGGCGGCGAGGGCCGCGACAACGAGGTCGAGGGCGCCTTCGGTCCGGGCGGCGGCGACGTCTACGAGGAGGACGGCCTCAACTTCCAGGTCTACCGGGGCCCGGTCATCCTGAAGGACGTGGTCTACGACGAGGAGGAAGGCAGCCGCGAGCTGGGCCTCTCCAAGGGCGACGTCCTGAAGATCACCGCCGATGACGGCCAGCGCTTCAGCTTCATCAGCTTCTCCGTCGACAAGGAGAGCTTCGAGGGCTGGCAGGGCGAGTCCATCAAGTTCTTCGGCTTCCTCGACGGCGAGCTGGTCGGCGAGTTCGAGCTGGACGGCGACTACATCTGGACGCCCGAGACCATCCTGCTGCCCTCGACCTTCATGGACGTCGACAAGATCGTCCTGAAGACGGACTTCAACCATGGCCTGGAGGGTAGCTACCCCGATTTCGCCTTCCTGGACGACATGAAGTTCAAGCTGCCGCTCATGGCGGTGGACGTCTATGAAGACAACGCCATGCCCATCAATGGCAGCTTCGAGGGGCCGATCAAGAAGATGGTCGGCTCTGGAGACGACTTCTTCAACGACGACCCCTTCGCCGGCTGGATGACCAGCGGCGACGTCGACACCGTCGGCAAGCTCAACGCGCCGATCCGCACCATCACCTTCTCGCGCGCCCACGATTCCGACCCCGATGTCTACACCGAGGACGGAATCCGCTTCGAGGACACCCGCAGCTCCGGCTTCCAGATCGATACCTACCTCTCGGACCACGAGCTGCTGATCGACGACAATGGCGGCGGCGAAGCCAACGATCACGACCAGAGCGACTACTTCGATATCACGGCCGAGGACGGCGGACGCTTCAATCTGTTCCGCTTCGACCTCGAGAAGAACGAGCTGGATAATCAATACGAGACGGTCACCCTGACCGCGTATCGCGACGGCGAGGAGGTCGGTCGCTACACGATCCGACACAACACCTCGAACGGCACCAAGGTCGTCAACTTCCTGGATGTCGACAAGGTCGAGGTCCACACCAGTCGCTACGTCGACAACAATGATCAGGTCAAGATCGACAACATCAAGGTGCAGCTCGCCCACATGGCCGCACCGACCGACGGCCAGTCCCAGGCGATCCTGACCACCAACGCCTACGACGGCGCGGTCTCGGACACTGAGCTCGAGTACATGATGGGCCTGCCCAAGGATGCGCTCGACCAGCTCATCCGCGAGCACCAGGAAAGCAACGACGACGGCCCCGGGCCGGTGATCAACAACGGCGACGGCCCCGGCGACCGTCCGGCCAATGCCCGCGAAGGCTCGGCGATCAAGGTCACTCTCAAGCTCGATGCCGGCGACAAGGTCAGCTTCGACTGGAACATGCTGACCGACGAGCCGGTGCCGACGCACACGGTCGATGACTTCGGCTTCGTCTTCGTGCTCGGGCCGCCGGAGACCGGCGAAAAGCAGGTGCTGACCAGCACCATGCTCGACCCGACCGAGTTCGAAGGCGGCGCGGTCGGCGAGTACAAGCACTCGACCGGCTACGAGACCTTCCTCTTCGAGGTGCCCGAGGCGGGCTCCTACACCTTCGTCATCGGCGTGGCCGACGAGAAGGACCGCTTCGTCAAGTCGGCGCTGCTGGTCGACAACCTTTCGGTCAACGGCTGGCCGGTCACGCCGGACATGCTGACCGATACCTCGAGCTACTACGGCGCCCAGATGGGCGTCTCGGTGACCGACACCGACGGCTCGGAGAGCCTGACCTCCTTCGCCCTCAAGTACGACCCGAGCTCCTTCCCCTTCAAGGGCGACGAGGAGCTGGGCATTCCGCCGGCGGTGATCTCCGTCGACGGCCAGACCGAGGTCGAGGTCGGCGACGTCATTACCCTCAAGGACGTGATGCGCCTGGACTCCTGGGGCGAGCCGGTCTCCGGCGCGGTCTGGGCCGAGGTCACGCGGATCCACAAGGACCCGCACAACGGCTTCATCACGGTCGAGTTCACGCTCGATCCCGAGGACCGCATCCAGCAGATCAACGTCACCGATGAAGTCGGCGTGCTCATGCCGATGCACAAGGACGGCACCTTCGACATCTGGGTGCTGGCCACGGCGACCGAGACCAACGTCTCCGACACCGTCGAGCTGATCAACGGCGACGTCGTGCCGCTCGATTTCGCGGTCTTCACCCAGGAGAACGACCAGAAGATCCGCAACGACGGCCCGATCAAGGAGGGCCAGGACAGCGACGACACCCCGAGCATGTCGACCATCACGGTGGCCGGCGTCGAAGGCGACATCCAAGACATCGACATCGTCACCCTGATCGAGCACGAGGCGACCGGCGAGCTGAAGATCATCCTGATCTCGCCCGAGGGCACCGAGGTCACGATCTCCAACGAGAACGGCGGCGACTTCGAGGACCTCTTCGACGGCACCCGCTGGTCGGACGGCTCGCCGAACGTCACCGGCTTCGTCTTCACGGTCGACGGCGTGGTCACGCCGCTCGGCCCCGAGGGCCCCTTCGCAGCCTTCAAGGGCGAGAACCCGAACGGCCAGTGGAAGCTGCAGGTCGAGGACCTCTCCAAGGGCGAGATGGGCGGCAAGGCCAAGGTCGCGGTCTTCGACAACGCCGACTTCGTCGATACCAGCGATGGCGGCGATGGTCCGGGCAGCTCGGAATCCGACGAGATTCAGAACTCGCTCGGTGATGCCGGCCACAAGGTTACGACCTTCACGGGCCTGACGGCCGAAGAGATCAACGCCGCCCTGGTCGGTCAGGACGTGCTGGTCATCCCCGAGCTGGAGAACGGCGACGTCACCGAGGATGGTGTCGGCTTCGACCAGGATGCGCTCGATGCCATCAAGGCTTTCGTGGAGGCGGGCGGCAAGCTGATCGTTGCCGGTACGGGGGGGCCCAACGCGACGCTCTTGCTCAACGCCATCTTCGGCTACGACCTTGGGTTTGACGGCGTCAATGGCCCGAGCACCTTCACGGGCGACGAAGGCGGTACCGTGTTCGACGGCGGGCCGGGTGAGCTGGACCCCAACAACGCGACCACCGCGTTGCTGAACCTGCCGACCGAAGACGCCACGGCGATCTACGAAGACGCAAACAACAACCCGACCGTCGCGCTCTTCACGGAAGGCGAGGGCCAGGTCGTCTACCTCGGCTACGACTGGTTCGACGCCGAGGGCATCACGCAGTCTCAAGACCCGGATTGGCTTACGGTTCTCGATATCGCTGCCTCCATGGGCGACGACACCACCGGCGAGATCGACGGCTGGCAGGTCCTGATCCAGACCAACATGACCAAGCAGCAGATCGAGGTCGAGAGCCAGACCATGGTCGACACCTTGACCTTCAAGATCGGCGCGGTCGCCGACAAGGTCGAGTTCTCCATGGTCGAGACCAAGGTCATGGGCACCGAAGACCTGCTGACCAACGACCTGCTCGACGAGTTCGGCAACCCGATCGAGATGGTCAACGAGGTCGGCGACGAGTACCCGGTCGAGGCGCTCGAGCGCGCGGCGCAGTTCGCCGACCGCTCGGAGTTCGGGCTCGCGCCGGAGGGAGACGACGGCGTTGCCGGCATCAGCGACCCCGAGGACTATCACACCAAGCACTTCTCGGGCTCGATTCGCAGCCCGCAGGACTCGGACGTCTATTCCTTCACGGCCTATGCCGGCGAGAAGATCGTCATCGACCTGGACTTCGGCGTGAGCGACGAGGACGGTGAGGACCCCGTCGTCACCAAGCTCGAGCTGGTCGGGCCGAACGGCGAGCTGCTGGCCTTCGACGTCGGCGGTGCCGATAACGAAGACGAGGGCGATCCGGAGATTCCGGGCGACTTCTTCGACAGCGAGACCCCCTTCATGGCGCCGGCGACCGGCACCTACTACGTCATCGTCCGCAGTGCCGGCGAGGACGAGCTGGCCACCGGCGACTACGAGCTCTTCATCTCGATCGAGAAGGACTCTGTCGTCGTCGACAACTTCCCCGACACGCCGTTCGACAAGAAGCAGCTAAGCGGCGGTGAGTGGGACGATGACAACGACTGGAGAGGGCCGGAGATCATCGAGCCCATGCTCGATGTCGACGAGCTCTTCTCGCCCGGGCAGCCCGGCGAGGGCATCCCGCTCAACTTCAAGGTCGAGACTCCCGACCAGGACGGCTCCGAGCGGATCTCCGCCCTGAAGCTCAATGGCCTGCAGCCCGGCTCCAAGATCTCCTTCCTCGGCGCCGACGGCGTCACCCGCCACGAGCTGTTCGACGAAGATCTGGACGGCATGATCCTGATCGACCTCGATGACTACTCCCTGGAGGGGAGCGTCTTCGCCGATCCGCTGACCGGCAAGCTGCTGTTCCTCGACACCGGGATCGGCACCAAGATGACGACGGTCGACTTCGGCGTCGGCCCGGACCGCTTTGCGCCCCAGGGCCGCCAAGAGGGCTTCCTGTTCGAGACCCTGGGCGGCGGCGATGACGACTTGGACTTCGCCAACCAGACCGGCCCCGACGACGGGGAGCGCGAGCTGCGCCTGGATCACGACGAGTCGGACATGCGGATCACCGTCGACGGCGGTGATGTCGCCTTCGCCTTCAAGAGCTTCAGTATCGAGGATGCGGACCTCGGCCCGGTGTTCGACCTCAAGATCACCGGCTTCAAGAACGGCCATCAAGTCGCCGAGCTGTTGCTGGACGGCGATGCGGACTTGCTCGGCACCGTCGAGCTGCCGGAAGGCTTCGGCGACGTCGACGAGGTCTTCTTCGGGTTCGAGGTCTCAGGCGGCAACGGCGACGAGCACTTCGTCGTGCTCGACGACTTCCAGTTCGCGCGCGGCGGACTCGACCTGCGCCTGCATCCGGCCGACGACGACGGCGACAACATGTGGGTTGGCCTGCAGGTCGAGACCACCGAGTCCATGCCCATGGACCCGGACAACGTGAAGGTGGAGACCACCTGGACCACCTTCATGGGCGAGATGCAGAACCTCGACTTCGACGTGCCGGGGCCGATGCGTCAGGACAGCTACGAGGAAGACGGCTTCATCTTCACGCCGGGCAGCAACGAAGAGCAGGTCGGCGACATCGTCACGAACAGCGGCGGCGACCCGATGAAGGTCGCGCTGTTCTTCAACGGCGACTTCGTCGACATCGAAGATGGCGACGGGCAAGGCGGCGGGAGCGCCGAAGCTCTGCGGATCGAAGAGGGAATCGAAGCCTACGGTCACGACGTCATGCGTTTCAGTGGCGGCGAGTTCGGAGAGTCGGAGACCGCTTGGAAGGAGGCCCTTGAGGGCAAGCAGGTCTTGGTGATCCCAGAGCTCGAGCTGGGTGACCTCTCCGACCAGCTCGAGTTCAATGAGGACACGCTCGATGTCATTCGCGAGTTCATTCGCAATGGCGGCAAGCTGGTCATCGCGGCGGACGACGACGACATCGGCGACGGCGGCAACGCTGTCGATCTGCTCAACCTGCTCTTCGACTTCGAGTTGGAGGATGAGGAGGTCGACGATCCGAGCCACAAGACCGATGCGGCCGACGACACCTTCTTCGTCAATGCGCCGGAACAGCTCAGAGACAACTCCAACAGCAGCGGCATCAAGCCCGGGACCTTGCCGGCTGAGGCCACGACCATCTACGAGACCAGCGAGCATTCGACCGTCGTCCTCTTCCAGGGCGGCGCCCTCGGTGCCGGCGCGGCCGTCTACCTCGGCTGGGATTGGGAGCTTGCCAAGCCTGAGGACTCTCAGGACGGCGGTTGGCTGAAGGTCCTCAACACGGCGATCACCATGAGTGCCGACAAGGACCTCGTGCTCCACGGCCCGGAGCTGGGGGAAGACAGCGAAGGCGAAGACAGGGCGCCCATCGCCACCCTGATGCACGAGACCGGCAAGCCCTTCGACCTGATCAGCTTCGACCTGGAGTTCGAGGATCTGGAATCCAACGACAGGAACGAAGAGATCTTCAAGATCACCGGCTTCGACGAGTTCGGCAACGAGATCGACAGCATTCTCGTCCCGGTCGGCGAGCTCGAGGATGGCCCGCAGGATCAGACGATCGCGCTGCCGGCGACTTTCCGTCAGGTGACCAAGGTCGTCTTCGAGATTGAGGATGTCTTCGACGACGGAGAAGACGGCGCGGATCTCGGCGAGTTCTACAGCGACCGAATCCAGATCGACAACATCATGGTCAAGGGCCCGGCGACGATCGACGTGACGATCAAGGAGATCGCCGACGATCCGAACCTCTTGGTCGAGGACATCGTGGCCTGCGAGGACAATGCCGAGCACATGAAGGATGAGTGGGGCAACCCGATCCATCCGGTCATGTTCGTCGACGGCATGCCCATGTACCCGGTGCCGATCAAGGCGTCGGTGGCGGACAAGGACGGCTCCGAGGCCATCACCCGCATCGTCGTGGCCAGCGACATGGTCGCCATGAACGTGCCGATGGACGGCATCAAGTTCCTGATCGGCGACCAGGTCATCGGTCCGCTCGACGAGATCGTCGGCAGGGAAAATGCCGTTGAAATCCAGGTGCTTGGCTCCGGCTTCCCGGACTCGGGCCAGACCCGCTTCGACGCCGAGGCCTATGCGGACCAGAACGGCAACCTGATCATCGAGATCGAGCCGGGCGAACGCGCCCAGGAGGTCGACCTCTCCTTCATGAAGGTCATGCTGCCGCAGCACAAGGACGGCAAGTTCACCTTCGACGTCGAGGTCCGCTCCACCGAGATCGAGATCTTCCGCCTCGATTTCAATCATCCCGAGGGCGTCGGCAACGAGACCTTCTATGCCGAGCAAGGTTTCGAGTTCACGGGCCAGTTCGCACGCGGCGACACGGCCGGCGACGGTGACCTGGACCGCGAGCTGATTCTGCCCAACGAGTCGACGACGGGCGCCATTGCTTCGCTGGTCGCGCAGGACGGCGAGCCCTTCAACCTCTTCCAGTTCGATGTCGACTTCGAGTCCATCGAGTTCGGCGAGGGCGAGTTCCTGAAGGTCACCGGCTTCGATTCCGAGGGCAATGCGGTCGCCGACTTCTTGACGGCCAGCGTCGGCACCAAGGAGCTGCCGGACAGCTTCCGCGGCGTCTCGCGAGTCGAGTTCGAGCTTGTCGACCCGACTCCGACCTTCAGTGGCGACCGTATCCACATCGACAACGTGATCGTCGGCAACACGCCCGGCGACGGCCCGAACGCCGTCAACCACGCGGTGACCCACGACAGCTTCATGCTCACCGTGCTGCCGGTGGCCGACAAGGCCATGGTCGGCGAGCCGATCATCGTCCAGTTCGGCGAGATCGATCTCGGCAACCCGAGCCGCTACCAAGAATCCGGCATGGTCTTCCGGAAGACCAATAGCCGGGGCTTCGATATCGACAACAGCACTTCCTCGGGCGACGAGGCCGAGCTGGACCTGCACGGTAGTGGAGGCCATGACGAGTTCTCCATCGAGCATGAAAGCGGCGAGGCCTTCTCCTTCCATAGCTTCGAGCTGGAAGCTCTGGGGCCGGGACTGGGGAGTAGCGACCGAGTCTTCATCAAAGGCTTCGAGGACGGCGAAGAGGTCGATGGCGCGTTCCTGATCATCGATCGCAACACGGACACCGGCACGATCGAGCTGCCCGGCGCGTTCGCCAATGTCGACCGGGTCGAATTCAAGACCACGGCGAACCATTTCAGCGAGAAGTTCACCTTCGACGACATGCGCTTCAAGGTGCCGCTCGACATGGTGATGGTCCACGAGGACAACGCCATGCCGGTGATCGGCGAGCCGCAGAACATCGCGGTCTTCGACGACAGCGACTTCGTCGACACCTCCGGTGGCTCGGCTGAGGGCGACGAGGCCGACGAGATCCGCGACTCGCTGGTCAGCCTGGGCCACAGCGCGCTGGCCTTCGACAACGACAACAGCGCGGGGGCGTGGCAAGGGGTTCTGGCCGGTAAGGACGTCCTGGTCATCCCCGAGCTGCAGAACGCCTCCTTCGGTGCGATCCAGGCCCTGGCCGCCGATGTCGGCGCCGTCATTCGCGCCTTCGTCATGGCCGGCGGCAAGCTGATCATCGCCGGCGAAGACGAAGGCAAGGCAGCCAGTTTCCTCAACGAGGTCTTCGCGCTCGACGGTCTCAATCTGGTCGAGGCCGAGATCGGTGACTCGGGCAGCGGCGTCATCGACAAGGCCGCCGGGGCCGACGGCACGCCCTTCGTCATGGGGCCGGACAGCCTGCAGGAGAACGACCTGACCTCCGGCCTGCTGCGAAGCAGCCTGCCCTCGGAGGCCAAGAGCGCCTACGAGACGGTGGATGACGACACGACCTACTCGGTCGTCACGCAGATCCCCATCGGCATGGGCAAGATCACCTATCTCGGCTGGGACTGGTACGACGGCGATCCCAGCCCCGGCGATCAGGACGGCGGCTGGCTGCAGATCCTCGACCTGGCGGCTCGCGACACCATGATGTGGGTCGACAAGGGGTCGAACTACGACATCCCGCTCAAGGCCGAGGTCGTCGACAAGGACGGCTCCGAGTCGCTCACCAAGATCAAGCTCACCCTGACCGATGCCGACGGCGAGACGCCCGAGGGCCTGGCCTGGACCTATCAGGGCGAGCCGATCGAGGACGGCCAGGAGCTGACCTTCATCAACTCCGACTTCATTTTCACACCGAACGGCGAGTTCCCGCACGCCGTGGCGACCATCGACGGCAACATGCTGATCCTTGAGTTCGCCGACCAGTTCCGCTTCCAAAAGGTCGAGCTGAGCGAGATCGGCATCGAGCTGGCCGAGCACCTGCACGGCGAGTTCACCATCGACTACTCGGTGATGACCAAAGAGACGAACCCGATGCTCGAGGGCGTCGAGTTCAAGGACTACGCCGAGACCGCGACGATCAGCGACTCCTTCACCTTCATCGTCGGCGCCGTGGCGGACAAGCCGATCATCGACTTCCTGGGCGACAACGACGACCGACAGGTCAAGCAGAGCGAGATCGAGTTCGCCATGCAGACCGGCGTCAACGACAGTGGCGCCACTGCCCAGGAGCTTGGGTCGCTCGGCGGAGCCAGTGACCAGGTTTCCGTCGGCGGCGTGATTGCGATGAGCGCCGACGATGTCGATTTCTACCGCTTCACGTTGACGCAAGACGCGACCGTCTATTTCGACATCGATATGGCCGGTAGCGGTGGCGCAAGCGACTTCGACGCCCAGCTCAGCCTGTTCGCGGAAGACGGTACTCAGATCGTTCTGCCGCAACTGAGCACTGATCCCGACGAAGCCGGCGCCGACGATGATGGATCCGTCTTTGCCCTCGATGTCGAAGATCCGACCGGGTTCCACGGAACAGATCCGTTCTTTGATATCGATCTCGCAGCCGGCACCTACTACGTCGCGGTGTCGTCGTGGAACGTGGATCCCGATTTCGACGGCAACAATCAGAGTGGCGGGTTTGGCACCAGCAGCGGCGACTACATGCTGCAAATCCGCACCGAGCTCGACGACATCGAGACGACCATGCTGACCGAGAGCGGTCCCTTGGAGAAACTCGGCACGGAAGCTCTGGTCAACGTCGACGGCACCTTGGGCGAGCAGGCCAATTCTGACATCGCCGCCCTGGCCGGCGGCGGCTACGTCGTGGTCTGGCAGGGCGTCGGGATCGATACGAATTTCCAGATCTACGATGCCGACGGCAATCCAGTCGGCAACAACACCCTGGCCGTCAATACTGGATCGACAATTGCGAATCCGAGTGTAGTCGGGCTCGCCGATGGCCGATTTATCATCAGCTACAGCAACGACGATGCCGAAGGAATTGGTGTCTTCGCTCAGATCTTCAATCCGAATGGAACTCTTTCGGTCGCCGAGTTCCAGGTGAACACGTTTGAAGGAACTGGCGCCGACGATGACTTGCAGACCATCATTAAGGCGGCCGCACTAGTCGGCATCAACGCTGGCAAAGTTGTATTCGCATGGCAGTCCGAGGACGACGAGAGCGGCGATGACGGCTCCAACATCATCCTACGGATCTTCGATGCCGCTTCGGACTCCTTCATCACCGGCGAAGATCAGGTCAACGATATCAGCGTCGTTACGAGCGACAATGAACAGGTCCAACCTGAGGTGGCTGGGCTCAGCAACGGTGGCTACGTCGTGCTCTGGGTGACAGAGAACGACGGCAACGTGTTTGGCATTCGTGGCGAAGTCTTCGACGCGAGCGGCGTCCAAGTCGGTGCCGGTGGCAGCGATCTCGACATAAACTCGGATTCAAATGGCTTTCAACTCGACCCGGCTGTTGCAGGCCTGAAGGACGGTGGTTTCGTCGCCGTCTGGGCGGATAGCGGAGGCAGCGAAACTGTCGATAGCTTCGACATCGTTGCCAGGATCTTCGATAACGACGGCAACGAGGTGGTCGCGGACTTCCTTGTCAATACGACGACCGCTAGCATTCAGGCGGAGCCCGACGTGACGGCTCTGATGGACGGTGGTTTCCTCGTCACTTGGCAATCAGGGGCCCCGGGCGCCCGCGACATCCTAGCCCAGCGCTTCGACTCCGATGGCAACAAGGTCGGCGAGGAGTTCCTCGTCCACATGTCGAATACGGTCGGCGACCAGTTCGATTCGGCCGCTGCGGGCCTGACTGATGGTGACCTCGTCATTACCTGGTCCGACGACGGCGGCCAGGCTGTCGACAACGAAGACATCTTCGTCCAGAACTACGAGCAGGATCTGCCCGAAGAGGACGATGGCAATCCCATGGTCATGGGCGAGGAGGAGACGCCGATCTCGCTGCCCTTCAAGGTCTCGACGCCCGATGTCGACGGCTCGGAGGGCCTGATCGATCTCAAGATCAGCGGCTTCCCGGTGGTGGAGACCAACCCGGAAGGCCTGTCATTCGGTGCCAACGGCGTCCTCACCTACATCAACAACTTGGGCCATCCGGACGCCGTCTCTATCGGCGTTGACGGCGTGGCTTCCTTCTCGCTGGCGCAGTATGCCAGCACGCCGTCGGGCTTGGCCGAGCAGCTCGGCATCACGCAGGTCGAGGACCTCGGCGGGCTCGGTTCCAAGAAGGTCGTGATGGTCGACACCGGCCCCTCGGGCATCAATCTCAAGTATGTCCCGCCCGAGGGCGCCGTCACCGACGACAGCAAGCAGGACTTCACCATCACCTTCCTCGGCTTCGACGGCGACGTGCCCTTCTATAGCGAGGACGGCTTCATCCTGAGGGCCGAGGACGACGGCTTCTCCGGTGTCGAGGATCTCGACATCGAGGAGCTGGAGGCCGGCGATTCGGCGATGCGCATGCACCCGGACTCGAGCGGGCCTTCGACCAAGTTCTCCCTGGAGGCCGAGAACGGCGAGGCCTTCTGCCTGCACGACTTCGACATCGTGAGAGAGAACCTCGAGAGCGGTGAGTCCCTGGTCATCAAGGCCTTTGACGAGTTCGGCATGGAGACCGCCTCCCTGACGATCGACTTCACCGGTAACGGCTCCAGCAGCCAAGACAACAACGATACCGGCAACATCGATCTGACCGGCAACTCGGACTTCGAAGACGTCCATCGGGTCGAGTTCACCTTGACCGGCGATCTCTTCGGCGGTTTCAGCGGGGACGCCGCGTTCTTCGACAACTTCAACCTCTCCCAGGTGCGTCCGACCACCCTCGAGGTCACGGTCAACAGCCAGGAGATGTTCGCCCCCGGCAAGGTCATGGAGCAGATGCAGACCGTCGAGATCGATCTCGTGGTCAAGGAGGAGGGAGAGGGCGGCGAGGTCGATCCGGAGGGGCCGGAGATCTCGGCGTCCGACGACAAGGTCTTCACCAACGACGGCGGCCGCATCGAGATTCCGCTGAAGGCGCTGTTGGCCAACGACCAGCTCGACGGCGGCGGTCCGGACCAGCCCGGCTTCTCCTTCGAGATCGTTAGCGGCAGCTACTCCGGCAGCGGCGCGATCTCGATCGACGGCAACGGCACCGCCATGCAGGGCGACGACACCGTGGTGATCGACGGCGTCGATCCCGATGCGGTCCATCAGTTCCAGTACCGGATCACGAACAGCCCCGCGACGGCCACGGCCTTGGTCATGATCACGCATGCGAGCGGCTTGCTCGTCGAGGGCGATCCGACCATGAGCTCGATCCTCATCGCCGACGACAGCGCGGCCTCGGCCCAGACCCTGTCGGGCGGCACGGGCGACGACTTCTTCATCGTCGAGCACGACAAGGAGATCGAGATCGTCGACGACGGCGGTAGCGACACGGCCTTGCCGAGCTTGGATGGCGATGGCGGCGGCGGCAGCTTCGAGGACCCGTTCGTGTTCGAGCTGGCGTCCGGCTTCGGCCCGGGCAACGGGGTCGAGACGATCGACGGCTCCATGTTCCCGAACGACGTCGTCATTCGCGATCCGAGCGACAGCAGCACCTCCGGTTGGGTCGTGGACTTCTCCGGCACCGAGCTGAAGGACATCGCGGGGATCGAGGGCCTTGCCGGCGACGACAGCATTGTCGGCTCCGACGGCAACGACGTGATCAATGGCGGCCCCGGCAGCGACATCATCGAGGGTGGTGACGGCAACGACACGATCTTCGGCGGCACCGGCACGGACCTGGTCGACGGCGGCGAGGGCGACGATCTCCTGGTCGCCTTCACCGAGGAGCTCGACAACGGCGTCAAGTTCTATACCGGCGGCGCGGGCGAGGACATCTTCCACGCCTTCGGTATCGACTTCTTCGACGACGGCAGCGGCGTCAACAAGAACATCGGCGCCGGCATCCTGTTCATTGCCGACTTCACGCCTGGCGAGGACATCCTGCGAATCGATTCGGACTTCGCGCCGAGCCTTGCGGATCTGGACAACATGGTCGGATCGGGCAGCGGCCAGATTCTCTTCACCGACAACGGCGTCAGCACGTCGCTGGCCTTCATGGAGGATGACGGCGTTGCGCTCGACAACGACACCTTCCACCTCACCCTCAGCGGCATAACGGGCGCCGGAAACGGGGCGGTCGGCGGTCAGATCGACAACTTCACGGAGCTCGGCGTCATTCTCCAAGCCGGGACGACACCGATCGACTTCGTTTGATCCTCGGCCAGCGGCGCCGGGAGACGCCGACCGCGGTGCAATAGAGTTCAACCTTCAGGGCGCGGCAGGTAGCCGCGCCCCTCTTGCTCCGAGACCTAGGGCTCTTGATGGGCTCTCGACAGAGCGATCCCGGTAACCCTTGAGAGAGCGTTTCCGATTACAATGACCGCCATGACTCGACTCGAGAATCGCGACCCGAAAGCGCGGGCTTCGGAGAAACCCGCGGCGCGGCGGGTCGACGCCGGTGCCAAGGAACAAGAGGCCCTGGCGCATCGCCAGGCCGCCTTTGCCGAGATGCAGGTCGGCTTCCTCGACGATGCCGTCGCCAGCTTCGAGAAGGCCGCGGCCCTGGAGCCCGACGAGCCGCGGAGCCATGCCAACCTCGGGGTCGTGTCGAAGGCCTCCGGGCGCCTCGACGAGGCCGAGCGCCACTACCGCGACGCCCTCGCGGTCAGCCCGGACGATCCCGACGCGCTCTACAACCTCGGCAACCTCTACTGGAAGCAGGGGCGCAAGGCCGAGGCCGCCGGCGCCTACGAGCGGGCGCTTCGGGTCAAGCCCCGTTTCGCGGCGGCGCTGAACAGCCTCGGCGTCGTTCGGATCGATGCCGGCGACCTGCTGGCGGCGATCAAGCTGTTCGGACAGTCGCTGGAGGCGCAGCCCGGCTACCTCAATGCGGCGCGCAACCTGGCCCATGCCTATCTCTTGGACGGTCAGCCCGGGCTCGCCTTGCGGCACTACGATCAGGCGATCGCCCAGGCCCCGGGCGATGGCCGCCTGCGCCTGAAGCGGGTGCAGGCGCTGCTGACGCTCGATCGCTTCGACGAGGCCCTGGCGGCCTGCCGCGAGGCGATCGATGCCGGCCTGCGCGACGCCGACCTGGCCATCGTCGCCGCGACGATCCTCGAGCAGAAGGGCCAGGGCGAGCTGGCCGAGCAGGCTTACGGGCAGGCGGCGAAGATCGGCATCCAGTCGGCCAACGGCCACTTCCAGATGGGCCTGTTCCTGCTGCGCCGCGGCAAGGCGCTGCAGGCCGCCGCCGACCACCTGCACCGCGCCATCGTGCTGGAGCCGAGCCACTACGAGGCGATGCTGGCGCTCTGCCAGGCTTACGCCGGGCTCGGGCGCCGCCAGCAGGCGACGGCCCTGATCGGCCGGATCCTCGGGCTTTCGGCGGATCACGGCTTCACCGCCCGGCGGCTCGAGGCCGTGCAGGCGGAGGCGCGGGCCTGTCTCGCGCGACTCAAGCAGGGCGACGCCCCGACGCCCTGATCGGCCCTGCGGTTGCCTTGGGCCCCGGGCCGCGTCCATCATGGCTGCCGGGAGACCGGGGGCTGGGCGATGCAGGACAAGCTGGCGCAGGCGCAGGCGCTTCACCAGCAGGGGCAGGTCAGGGAGGCAACGCGCCTCTATCAGGAAATCCTCCAGGAGGACCCGGCCTGTGCCGAGGCCCTGCACAGCCTCGGTGTCGTGGCGCTGCAGGCCGGCCAGCCGGGGCAGGCGGCGCGCCTGATCCGCCAGGCGCTCGACAAGCAGCCCGAGGCGGCCGCCTATTGGGGCCACTTCGGCATCGCCCTGACCCAGCTCGACCAGCTCGACGCGGCCGTCGGCGCCTACAAGAAGGCCATCGAGCTCAACCCGCGCAACGCCGAGGCGCTCAGCAACCTCGGCAACACCCTGCAGCGCCAAGGTCGCCTCGACCAGGCGATCGCCGTCTATCGCCTGGCCATGAAGGTCGCGCCGCGCTACGCCCAGGCCGCCTACAACCTCGGCATCGCCCTGAAGGCGAAGGGCGCGCTCGGCGAGGCGGTGCAGGCCTACCGCACCGCCATCGGCATCAAGCCCGACTACGACCGCGCCCTGATCAACCTCGGCAATCTGCTGCAGGAGATCGGCGAGTACGACGAGGCGCTGGAGACCCTGGGCCGTGCCATCGAGGTCAACCCGCAGTCCGCCCGCGGCCACGCCAACCTCGCGTCGCTGCAGCTCGAGATGGGCGAGGTCGCGGCGGCCATGGCCGGCTACGACCGGGCCCTGGCGATCGACCCCAAGGACCCCGACACGCTCTACAACCACGCCCAGGCCTTGCTGTTGCAAGGCCGCTTCGCCGAGGGCTGGGATGCCCACGAGCAGCGCTGGCAGACCGGCCAGCTCGCCGATCAGCGCCGCAACCTCAGCCAGCCGCAGTGGCAGGGCGAGGACCTGGCCGGCCGCCGGCTCTTCGTCTGGGCCGAGCAGGGAGTCGGCGACCAGATCCAGTTCGCCGGCCTGTTCGAGGGGCTGCAGGGCGCGGGCGGTCCGGTGCGGCTCGATTGCGACGAGCGCCTGGTGCCGCTGTTCCGGCGCTCCTTTCCCGATCTCGCCGTCGAGGCCCGGCCCAAGGGAGCGGGCGATCTCGGTGGCGCGGGGGAAGCCGACTGCCAGATCGCCATGGGCAGCCTGGGGCGCTTGTTCAGGCGCGCGGAGTCCGACTTCCCGCGCCACGAGGGCTATCTGCGGCCGGACCCGGTGGTGGTCGAAGCTACCGCGGTGCGCTTGGCCGCGGAGGCGGCCGGGCGCAAGCTGGTCGGCATCTCCTGGTCGAGCCGCGGCGGGCGGACCGGCAAGGCGCGCAGCGCCGACCTGCGGGAGTGGGAGCCGATCCTGACCCGGACGGACTGCCGCTTCGTCAGCCTGCAGTACGGCGCGGCCGCCGAGGAGAGCGCCGGCGTCGGCCAGGCGCTCGGCGTCGACATTCTCGAGCTGCCGGACATCGACCCGTTGCGCGAGCTCGACGCCTTCGCCGCCGTGATCGCGGCGCTCGACCTGGTGATCACCATCGGCAACAGCGCGGCCCACATAGCCGGCGCCCTGGGCCGGCCGACCTGGGTGCTGCTGCCGCTGGTGCCGTCCTGGCGCTGGATGCTCGAGCGCGAGGACAGCCCCTGGTACCCCTCGGTTCGCCTGTTCCGGCAGGAGCGGCGGGACGACTGGGGACCGGCGATCGGCCGTGTGGCAGAAGCGCTCGACGGCTTCCAAAGGTGATTGGTCCCCGGTGACGCTTCTGTTAATCCTCAGGGGGCACACCTGACCGCCTGAGTCGAGGTCATGAGTCGAGGTCCAGAAGCCGCGTGACCGCCAGTTTGCCGCCGACAGTCAGCGAGGCGGAGAGCGAAACCGCCGATTCGGTGCAGACCGCCTACGACAAGGCCGTCAACCTCTTCGCCTCGGGCCAGACCGAGGCCGCCGATGCGCTTCTCGCCCAGGTCCTGAAGCAAGAGCCGACACGCCATGGCGCGCTGCATCTGCGCGGCGTCATCGCGGCCATGCGCGGCGATCCCGGGCGCGGGGTCGAGCTGATCGAGGCGGCCCTGGCGCTGCACAAGGACAACGCCGGCTATTGGGGCAACCTCGGCACGGCCCTGAAGCAGCTCGGCTGGATGCACGAAGCGGCCGAGGCCTTCGGCCGGGCCATGGAGCTCGACCCCAAGAAGTCCGACTTCGCGACCGGGCTTGGCCTGGTCATGGAGGCCCTCGGCAGGAGCGAGGAAGCCGTCGCGGCACACCGCCTGGCCCTGCAGAAGAACCCCAACCTGTCGCCGGCGGCCTTCAACCTCGGCCGCTTCCTGGCCGAGCAAGGCCAGCCGGATGAGGGCGTCGAGCTGCTGCGCCAGGCGATCGAGATCAACCCGCGCTACACCCGGGCCTACAGCGAGCTGGCCCGGATCTTCCTCGGCCAGGACGACGAGGAGGCCGCCCTGGCGACGCTGCGGGCGGCGCTGGACGTCGATCCGACAGCCGCCGATCCGATCGCCGGCCTCAGCCGCCTTTACGGCCGCAAGGGCCGCTTCGACGAGGTCGCGCTGCTGCTGCAGCGCGCCCTGCAGGCGGCGCCGGAGCGGGCCGATCTGCACGGCGCCCAGGGCCGGCTGCACCTGCGCCTCGGCCGCTTCGCCGAGGGCTGGGCCGAGCATGCCTGGCGCTGGAAGAGCGCGCAGGGCCAGAAGCTCTTGCGCCGCTACGAGCTGCCCTACTGGGACGGGACAGCCCTCGCGGAGCGGCGGCTCCTGGTCTGGGCCGAGCCGGGCCTGGCCGAGCAGATTCTCTGGACGACCGTCCTGCCGGACCTGACCTGGCAGGGCGGCACGGTGACCGTCGCCTGCGACCCGCGGCTGATCCCCTTGCTGGAGCGCAACTTCGAGCGCCTGGACTTCGAGCCGCAGGACAGCCTCGCCGCCGTCGAGGCGCGCTTCGATTGCCAGGTGGCCCTCGGCGACCTGCCGCGACTCTATCGCGGCGCGGAGTCGCGCTTTCCGAAGCGGCGCGCCAGCCTCTTGCCGGACCCTGATCGCGTGGCACAGATCGGCGCCGCCGCGATGCGCAAGGCCAAGGGACGCTTCCTGGTCGCGCTGGCCCGCGGCGAGTGCGACGCGGGCGACGAGTCGCCGCCGCTCGAGGCGCTGTTGCCGCTTCTGGAGGTGCCGGGCTGCCGGGTCGTTGCCCTGCAAAGCGGGCCCTTGGCGCCGGCCCTGGCGGCACAGGGCCTGGAAAGCCCGGGCGGCGCGCCGATCGATTGGGACGACGACCTCGAGACGCCGGCCGCCGTCATGGCGGCCTACGACCTGGTCGTCGCGCTGGACGAGACCGCCGCTCATCTCGCCGGCGCGCTCGGCATTCAGGCCCTCGTGCTTCTGCCGCGCCTGCCGGGCTGGTGCTGGATGCGCGAGCGCGCGGATAGCCCCTGGTATCCCTCGCTGCGGCTGTTCCGCCGGGGCGCCGAGGAGGACTGGGACCTGGCCGTGGCCCGCCTGGCCGCGGCGCTGGCGGGCGCGGCCGGCGGCGGCGCGGCTTGAGCGCCGCGGCTGTCGGCGATTCCTTCACCGTTTCTTGACCATCTGGACTAGACTCTTGCGCGACGACTCGGCAAAGGGGAGCAAGTGATGGCAAACGGAGACGAGAGATTCGCCCGACTTCTGGGAACCGCGACCGGCGCTCTGGTCGCCGCCCAGCTCGCCTCCGCAGTCCTGGGCAAGCGCAAGGCTCCCGATGCGGAAGAGGCGGTGCAGGTCTACCAAGACATCCTGGCGCAGTTGCGCAAGGCGTCGGCCGTCGGCAAGCAGGACGAAGCCGCCGAGGACTGATCCCCACGGCCCAGCTTCATAGCAGGCCCGAGGCCGGCCGCGGAGGTGCCCGCCGTGGCGGCTGAAGCGAACGCGCGGCTCGACGATCCCTTCGCCGAGGCCTTGGCGCACCACGGCGCCGGGCGCCTGGACGCGGCGCTGGCCGCCTACGACTCGGCGCTGGCGCGGCGGCCGGACCGAGCCACCGGATTGATCTTCAAGGGCGCCGCCCTGGCGCAGGCCGGCCGGCTGGTCGAAGCCTTGCCGCTGCTGGCCGAGGCCTATGCGTCGCGTCCGGAGCGCCGCTTCAACGCAACCGCGCGGCGCGTGCTGCTGGTGGCGATCGGCGCCGCCCGCAAGGTCGAAGGCGACGAGGGTCCGGTCTTGCGCGAGCGGCGCAGCGCCTTGCCGGCGCTCTGCGCCTGGGGCATGGGCTTGCTGCGGGTGCGCCGCGCCGAGGAGGCCATGGGCTTCTTCGATCACGCGCTCGCCCTCGAGCCGAAGCTCGCCATGGGCCGCCTGCAGCGCTCGCTGGCCCTCGAGCAGCTCGGCCGGATCGACGAGGCCGAGCAGGACTGCCGCGCCGCCCTGGAGATCGATCCCGAGATGACCATGGGCCACATGGCGCTCGGCCGCCTGCTCAATGCCCGCAAGGACTACGTCGGCTCCATCGCCTCCTTGGAGCGCGCCCTGGCGCTGTCTCCCGATCACGCCACGGCGATCGGCGGGCTGGTCATGGCCAAGCGGATCCTCTGCGACTGGCGCGACGACGCCCAGTGGCTGGAGAGGCTCTTCGCGGCCTGCGCGCGCACCAAGGCCGACGGTAGGGCGGCGCCGATGAACCCGAGCTTCGCGCTGAACCTGCCCTTCACCCCGGCGCAGCACCGCGCCCTGGCCGAGCAGCATGCCGACCTGCTGTTCGGCGCCTTGGATGCGCTGAAGCGCTCGCTCGCTTTCTCCTTCGAGGGCCGGGCCGTCGAAAAGCCGCGCCTGCGGATCGGCTACATGTCGGAGGGCTTCCGCAACTTCCCGACCTCGCACCTGATCCAGCGCCTGTTCCGCCACCACGACCGCGAGGCCTTCGAGGTCCATGCCTACTCCTACGGGCCGGACGACGGCAGCGTCTACCGCAAGCGGATCATGGAGAGCGTCGACCGCTTCGTCGACCTGCGCGAGCTCACCGACGAAGACGCGGCCAAGCGGATCCATGAAGACGGCATCGACATCCTGATCGACCTCAAGGGCTACACGATCCATGCCCGGCCGCGGATCACCGCGCTGCGGCCGGCGCCGATCCAGGTCAACTACCTCGGCTATGCCGGCACCTGGGGCCACCCGGCGGCCGACTACATCCTGGTCGACCGGATCATCGTGCCGCCCGAGGAGGCCGAGCACTTCAGCGAGGCGCTGGTCCACCTACCCAATTGCTATCAGGTGAACGACGACCGGCAGGAGATCGCCGACAAGCCGCAGCGCCGCGCCGACCACGGCCTCGACGAGGGCGCTTTCGTCTTCTGCTGCTTCAACGCCGCCTTGAAGCTCGATCCGGCTATCTTCGACGTCTGGATGCGGATTCTGAAGCGCGTGCCCGCGAGCCAGCTCTGGCTGCTCGAAGGCGACGAGATCTCGCGCGAGAATCTGAAGCGCGAGGCCGAGGCGCGCGGCGTCGATCCGGGCCGCCTGGTCTTCGCCAAGAAGCTGCCGAAGCCCGATCACCTGGCCCGCCACCGCCTGGCCGACCTGTTTCTCGACACCAGCGTCTACAGCGCCCACACCACCGGCACCGACGCGCTTTGGGCGGGCTTGCCCTTGATCGTTTGCCCGACCCCGAGCTTCCCGGGCCGCGTCTCAGCCAGCCTGCTGACCCACGTCGGACTGCCCGAGCTGATCCTCGACAGCTTCGAGGCCTACGAGGCTTTGGCTGTGCGCCTCGCCGAAAGGCCGACCGAGCTGGCCGCGCTCAAGGCGCGCCTGGCGGCGCAGCGCGACAACTGCCGCCTGTTCGACACGGCGCGCTTCGCCCTCGGCCTCGAAGCCGCCTACCGCGCCATGTGGCAGACTTATGCGGCCGGCCGGCCGCCGCAGGCGATCGACATCCGCGACGAGGACCTGCCGGACAGCCGCCTGGAGGTGCTGTCGTGAGCCAGCTCGACGAGAAGGACCAGCGCGCGCGTCTCAAGGCGATCGAGGCGGGCATGGAGGCGGACCTGCCGGCCGCCGAGGCTGCCTTGCAGGCCATGGTCGCGGCCCGTCCGGACGACGTCGAGGCGCGTCTGCTGCTGGCCCGCATCTGCTTCCGGCGCAGCGGCTTCGAGGACATGCAGCAGCAGGCCGAAGCCGTGCTGGCCTTGGACCCCGAGCGGCCGGAGGCCTGCTCGCTGCGGGCGCTCAGCATCTTCTATCAAGGCGATCTCGAGGCGGCGGCCGAGGCCTTCCGCCGGCAGGTCGAGGTGCGGCCCGACCAGGGCGGCCTCAGCCGCCTGGCCTGCTGCCTGCACCGCCTGGGGCGGCTGGAGGAGGCCTTGAAGCGCCACAGCCAGGCGCTGGCCGTGGCGCACAAGGTCCAGCCGCGCTGGGTCGCGGTGTCGCGCTTCGGCTTGATCTCGGTGCTGCGCGATCTCGGCCGAGGCAAGGAGGCCGACGTCCAGGCCGGCGAGCTTCTGGCGGCCTACGGCTTCGCGCCCCTGGGCATCTCCAGCACGCTGCTCGGCTTCTACAACCGCATGGATTTCCACGAGTGGGACCGCTACCGCAAGAAGGAGGAGCTCTGCGACTCCATCCGCGCCTACCGCGAGGCCCACGGCGATGCGGCCTTCCCCGAGCATCCGCGCACCTACGTGCTGCCGCGCGACTACGAGACCTTCCAGCGGGAGGCGGCGGCCGGGGCGGGCGGCACCTTGTGGATCATGAAGCCCACCGCGCTCTATGGCGGGCAGGGCATGCGCATCGTCGAGGATCCGGCGGCCGTGCCCTGCGAGGCCGGCTACGTCGTGCAGGAATACCTGGCCGACCCGCATCTCGTGAAGGGCCGCAAGGCGCACCTGCGGCTCTACATGCTGATCACCTCGATCCGGCCGATGCGTGCCTATCTCTGGAACGACGGCCTGGTGCGCATCGCGCCGGAAGCCTATCGCCCGGAGGCCGGCTGGCTCGAGCGGCAGGCCATGCACATCACCAACACGGCGCTGCACAAGGGCCACCCGGACCTCGAGCTGGCCGACCACGCGAGTAAGGAAGACGAAGGCAACGTCTGGACCCAGCGCGCCTTCATGCGCCACGTCGAGAGCGAGGGCGGCGACGCGGAGGCGATCCGGGCGCGCCTGCGCGACCTGGCCGCGCGGCTGATCAAGGTCATCGAGCACAGCGGCCTCTTCGCCCGCCAGGCCGAGGCGCCCATGCCGCGCGCCTATCCGCCGAAGTTCATCGGCATGGACGTCATGCTCGACGCCGACATGAAGCCCTGGCTGCTGGAGTGCCAGCGCATGCCGGGACAGACCGGCACGCCCGTGGTCGAGGGGGTCAACGGCCGGCTCTTCAGCACCATGTTCGAGATGATGGTGCACCGCCTGGGCGACGACCCGGCGAGCTGGCCGGAGCGGGAGATCGCCTTGGAGATGGAGAAGCGCGGCGATTTCCAGCCGCTCGACGTCAGTTAGAGCACTACCGGATTAAGTGGCATTGCTGGCGCGCTGCCAAAGGGAAACGGCCTGCCCCCTCACCCAGCTCCGACTAAGGCTCGACCGAAGGTCTCGCCAAGTCTCCGCAACCCTCTCCCCCGACGGGGGAGAGGGATGTGTAGGCCTAGCGATGCCGAAGGCTGAGCTTAGCCGGAGCTGGGTGAGGGGGCAGGTCGTTTTCCTTTGAATGCGGACTGATGCCGACACCGCGTAAGCGGGTCACGCGCTACCGCAGCTCGACCGTCCGCTCGACCTCGACGATGGTCTGGCGGCCGTTCTCGCCGTCGCGCTCGACACGGTAGAGGCCGCGGTAGGTGCCGGCCGGCCAGGCCTCGCCGCGCAGCTTGCGGCCGATCGAGCCCATCCACTGGGCCTTGTCCTTGGGGATCGGGCGCTCGACCTCGGCGAAGACCTTGCCGTCCGGCGCGAAGATCCGGATCGTCTCCTGATCGCCGCCGCGCAGGCCGAAAGCGTAGCCCCAGAAGACCAGGGCCTGCGAGGTCACGGCCAAGCTCTCGTTGCGGTGCCGGCCATCCATCAGCTCGTCGAGCTTGACCACTTGGCCGGCGAAGCTGGCGTCGATCAGGCCGCCGGGCTGATAGGCGAGGATCTCCTGTGCGGTGGCGCTCCAGAGGCTCCGGCGGAACTCGCCGCAACCGGCCTCCTTCTCCAAGCCGGTGAAGGGATCCAGCGTCTTGCCGTTGTGGCGGACCGAGAAGTGCACATGCGGGAACTCGGTCTTGCCCGAAAGCCCGATGAGGCCGAGCTTGTCGCCGGCCTCGACGCGCTGTCCCTTGGTCACCACCACGCTGCCGCGGCGCAGGTGGCTGTACTGCGTGACCCAGCCGCCGCCGTGGTCGACCACGACGCCGTTGCCGGCCTCGCGGCCCTTGACCGAGGAGGCGCCGGTCACCCGGATCGAGACGTCGGCCATGCCGTCGCGCAGCGCCTTGACGATGCCGGGCGCCGCGGCGACGACGGCGACGCCGGCCCGCATGTCGGCCATGCTCTGGGTCCTGAAGTCCGTGCCGCCGTGGCCGTCGTAGACCAGGTTGCCGCAGCGAAAGTCCTTGGCGCCGGGACCGGGGTCGGTGTCGACATAGTTCTGCACGACGCAGCTCGTGCCGATGGGGCAGTCCACCGGCAGCTCCAAGCGCGGCGGCTCCTGTGCCGAGGCCGGCAGGCAAAGGATCAGCAGTAACAAGCCGGCTAGGGGAAGCCGCAGCTTTCCGGTCGAGGTCGTCATGGGCGGCGAGGCTGAGTGGTGGTTGGGAGGGCTGATCCGAACGAGTGTAACACGCCGATTTGGGCGACAGAATGACGCCGCCGCGCGCCTGACGGGGCCGTGATTGCGTCGCGTTAACGCTTTGAACACCAATTATATTAAGGATTTGCACCGGCTCGGGGCGGTGGCGTAGCTTGCCGCCCGAGGCGCCTTCGAGAAAGCGAAGGACGGATTTCTTGAACGCTCTGTCCCACTGGGTCGACAAGATCAAGACCAGGGTCGCGCCGCGCGAGGAGGAGACCATGCCGCGCGGCCGGGTCGTCGAAGTCGGCTGGGTTCTCGTCGCCGACAAGGCGACCTTCGTCTACGACGGTCCGCGGCCGGTCGGCCGGCGCCAGGCCCTGCCGGAGAACGTCAAGGCAGTCGGCTACTGCCCGGCGGTGATCGATCACGAGGCGCGGCTCTTCGAGGTGCCTTGTCCTTTTGACCTGCATCTGCGGGTCGGCTCGGACAAGGACGGCAAGCCCACTTTGATCAACGTCGCCGGCAAGAAGAGCAGCGTCGCCCGCTCGGCGCTGCAGTCGCTGGTCCACCTTATGGCGCAGGACCGCTGGCGCGACCCCAAGCGTCCGGTGGTGCAGATCAACGCGCCCTGGCGCTTCATCGCCGACGAGCCGGTCTGGATGACCCAGATGCCGCCCTTCAACAATTACCGCGAGCCGGCCTGGCCCGGTCTGCAGATCGGCGGGCGCTTTCCGATCCACGTCTGGCCGCGCGCGATGATGTGGGCCTTCGAGTGGTGGAACCCGAGTCTCGACCTGATCCTCAAGCGCGGCGAGCCCTGGTTCTACCTGCGCTTCGAGGCACAGGACCCCTCGCGGCCGATCCGCATGGTCGAGGCCGAGATGACTCCGGAGCTGGCCGAGTTCTGCAAGGGCCTGGACGGCATCACCAACTACGCCAACAAGACCTTCAGCCTGTTCTCCGTGGCGGAGCAACGGCGGCCCAAGACGCTGCTGAAAAAGAAGCAGCGCGCCCAGTGAGACCGCGGCGAGACGGGCCGGGCCGCGCTGCCGGCCGGGGATATCGACGGCGTAGCGCCGCGCCGGACCTCCGATCCTCTGGAGCGTCGCGATGACCGCCCGATCCTCCGACATTCCCAAGGCGCTCGGCCGCCGCTCCTTCATGAACAGCCCGGACGCCCGCTCCCTGCGGATCCTGGCCGAGTACCTCGAGCCGCTGTTCCGCTTCGAGAAGCACAGCATCGAGGACACCATCGTGTTCTTCGGCTCCGCGCGCATCCCGCCACAGGACGACGCCGATCCGGACAAGCCGGCCTCGTCGCTGTGCGAGTACTACGAAGCGGCCCGGGAGCTCTCCGCTCGGCTGACTCGCTGGTCGAAGGGGCTGACCGGCGGCGGCCGCCGTTTCGTGGTCTGCTCGGGCGGCGGGCCGGGGATCATGGAGGCCGCCAACCGTGGCGCCTCGGAGGCCAAGGGCCTCAACGTCGGCCTGAACATCTCGCTGCCGCACGAGCAGCACGAGAACCCCTTCATCACCCGCGACCTCGCCTTCCAGTTCCACTACTTCTTCATGCGCAAGTTCTGGTTCACCTACCTGGCCAAGGCGGTGGTGGTCTTCCCCGGCGGCTTCGGCACCTTGGACGAGCTCTTCGAGATCCTGACCCTGGTGCAGACCGGCAAGATCCGGAAGAAGATGCCGGTCGTGCTGTTCGGCAGCCGCTACTGGTCGCAGGTGGTCCAGTGGGAGGCCCTGGAGCGCTACGGCACCATCGACCCCGAAGATCTCGAGCTGCTGTTCCGCACCGACTCCGTCGACGAGGCCTTCGACTTCATAACCGAGCAGCTCAGCGTCTACGGCATGGAGTCGCCGGGCCCGACGCTCTGACGAAGACTCCCGCGAGGGACCACGCTTGGCCACCCTGACGGCCTGCAGGGCCGGCGCCAGGCGGGGCTGCTGGAGCCGGACTGAGGCCATTCAAGCTGCGAGATCCCCAAGCGGCTGTTCCTCCCCTTGCGTAAATGTTACGGTTTTGTGACAACCCGATTCGCCCGCTCGGTGATCGGCTGGAACCGGCCCATGCCCGGCCGGGCGGCGGCCGGGCGCAGTCTGTCCGACGGGCGCCAATCGCTTAGGGATCTGCTGGATGGTACAGTCTTGAGCGGCTACCTGCTTCTGCTGAACATTCTCGGCGGCGTCGCGCTTCTGCTCTGGGCGACCCGCATGGTGCGCACCGGGATCCTGCGGGCCTATGGCGGCGAGCTGCGCCGCTCGCTGGGCCGCTCGAGCCGCTCGCAGGCCACCGCGGCGGCGATGGGTCTTGGCGCGGCGGCGCTGCTGCAAAGCTCGACGGCGACGGCGGTCCTGACGGTTTCCTTCGCGTCCCGCGGCCTAGTCACAGTGGGCGCGGGTCTCGCCGTCATGCTCGGCGCCGACCTCGGTTCGACCCTCGTCGTGCAGATCCTCTCCTTCGACATCTCCGCGGTCTCGCCCTTTCTGCTGCTGCTCGGCGTCGCGCTCTTCATGAGCTCTTCCTTGCCCTTCCGCCGGCACATCGGGCGGGTGTTCATCGGCCTCGGTCTGCTCCTGCTGTCGCTGCAGCTGATCGTCGGCGCCTCCGAGCCCTTGCGCTCGAGCGCGCTCCTGCCGATCGTCGTGGCGCACCTGGCCGACGAGCTGCTGCTGGCGGCCCTGCTCGCGGCCTTGCTGACTTGGCTGTCCCACTCCAGCGTGGCCATGGTCCTGCTGATCATGACCTTCACGCTGGTCGGCATCGTGCCGCTCGAGCTGAGCTTCGCCCTGGTGCTCGGCGCGAACGTCGGCTCCGGGCTGATCCCCTTGCTGCTGACTCTCGCCGAGCCCGCCGAGGCCCGGCGGATTCCCCTGGGCAACCTGATTTTCCGATGCCTGGGCGCCCTGCTGCTTCTGCCCTTCCTGGCCCAGGTCGCGCCGCTGATAGCGGCCGTCGACGACCATCCGGCGCGTCAGGTGGCGAACTTCCACAGCGCCTTCAACCTGGCGCTTCTCCTGCTGTTCCTGCCCTGCACGGGCCTCATGGCAAGGCTGACCGAGCGCCTGCTGCCGGCGCGTGAGACTCCGCAGAGCCGCGCCGCGCCGCGCTATCTCGATCCCGCGGCGATCCGGTCGCCTGCCATTGCCATCTCCTGCGCGACACGCGAGGTCCTGCGCATGGCCGACGTCGTCGAGACCATGCTGCGCGACGTCATCGAAGTGTTCCGCAACGACGACGAGAAGCGCCTGTCCGAGCTCTCCAAGCTCGACGACGAAGTCGATACGCTGCACCGCGCCATCAAGCTCTATCTCGCGGAAACCACGCGCGAGACCTTGAGCGAGGACGACGAGCGGCGCTGTTCCGAGCTGATCACCTTCACCACGAACCTGGAGCACATCGGCGACATCATCGACAAGAGCCTGCTGGAGATCGCCCGCAAGAAGCGAAAGCACAAGTTGACATTCTCGGCACAAGGCTGGAGCGAGCTGCAGGAGATGCATGCCGAAGTCGCCGATCTCATGACGATCTGTCTTGGCGTCTTCGTGTCGGGCGACTTGCCGACCGCCCGGCGTCTGATCGCCGCGAAGGAACGGCTGCGGGACCTCGAGCTGGAAGGGCGTGTCAGCCATCTCGACCGCCTGCGCAGCGGCAGGATCGAGAGCATCGAGACCAGCGCGCTGCATGTCGACGTTTTGCGCGATCTCAAGCGGATCGCCTCGCATCTGACCTCTATCGCCTATCCGCTGCTCGATGCCGAGGGCGAGCTGCGGAGCTCCCGGTTGCGGAGCGATCCGGAGCCGGAGGCCGCCGAGACGGGAAGCGACATCGAAGATCCCGAAGGGCACAGGCAGATTCGGGCCGGGGAAGCCTCTTGACATCGACGGCCTTCCGATAACCCTAAATCGACACCTTGCCGGTGCAACCGGCAGCAAAGCGGGGAGGAGTGACTATGCTGAAGACACGATTTGGCCGCCTGGCCCAGGTTCTCATGGCCGGCGCGGCTCTCGCCTTCGTCGCCGGCCCGGCCGTGGCGAAGACCGAGCTCACCGTCTACACGGCGGTCGAGGCGGAGGATCTCAAGCGCTACGCCGCGGCCTTCAACGAGGACCATCCGGACATCGAGATCAAATGGGTGCGGGATTCGACCGGCATCGTCACGGCGAAGCTGCTGGCTGAGAAGAACAACCCGCAGGCCGACGTCATCTGGGGCCTGGCCGCGACGAGCCTTCTCCTGATGAAGGGCGAGGGCATGCTCGAGCCCTACGCGCCGGCCGGGCTCGACAAGCTCGATCCGAAGTTCCGCGACCGCGACGACCCGCCCTACTGGGTCGGCATGGACGCCTGGGTGGCGGCAGTCTGCTACAATACCGTCGAAGGCGGCAAGCACAACCTGCCCATACCGACGTCTTGGAAGGACCTGACGAAGCCCGTCTACAAGGGCCATCTGGCCATGCCGAACCCCAACTCCTCGGGCACCGGCTTCCTCGACGTCTCGAGCTGGCTGCAGATGTTCGGCGAGGACGGCGGCTGGGCCTTCATGGACGGCCTGCACGCCAACATCAATCACTACACCCACTCCGGCTCCAAGCCCTGCAAGCAGGCGGCGTCGGGCGAGATCCCGATCGGTATCTCCTTCGCCTTCCGGGGTGCGAAGTCCAAGGCAGCCGGGGCGCCGCTCGAGATCATCATTCCCTCCGAGGGGATCGGCTGGGACATGGAGGCGACGGCCATCGTCGCCGGCACGGCCAAGCTGGACGCGGCCAAGACCCTGGTCGACTGGTCGGTCACCGAGAAGGCCAACAGGCTCTACAACGAGGGCTACGCCGTCGTGGCGATCCCGGGCCTGGCCAAGCCGGTCGAGCACTTCCCGGAGGGCATCACCGAAGCCATGATCGACAACGACTTCGAGTGGGCCGCCAAGAATCGCAAGGCGATTCTCGAGAAGTGGCAGGGACGCTACGACTCGAAGTCCGAGCCCAAGAACTGAGCGCTCCGGCGACGCTTTGACCCGGAAGGGGCGGGCACCGCCGCCGATCTCGGCGCGGTGGCCGGCTTTCTCTGTGTTGGGCTCAAAGGATGCTACAGTCTGTCCGCTGCGACGGGGGGAGGCCGGTCATGAGCGGCAGGACTAGCGCGGGCGACGACGGTCGTCAGGGCGCCCGCGACGCATACCTGAGCATTCGCGATCTTTCCAAGTCGTTCGGTGATTTCCTGGCCCTCCAGGACGTCGCGCTGGAGGTCTTCGAGGGCGAGTTCGTCTGCTTCCTGGGCCCCTCCGGCTGCGGCAAGACGACCTTGCTGCGGGCGATCGCCGGTCTGGATATCCAGACCCGGGGCTCGATCGAGCAAGCAGGCCGCGACATCTCGGCCCTGCCGCCCTCGGAGCGGGACTTCGGCATCGTCTTCCAATCCTACGCGCTCTTTCCCAACCTGAGCGTCCGCAAGAACGTCGCCTACGGCCTCGAGAACAGGAAGGTGCCGCGCGCGGAGGTCGAGCGCCGCGTGGAGGAGCTGCTGGCGACGGTCGGCTTGCCGGAGCAGTCGGACAAGTTCCCCGCCCAGCTCTCGGGCGGCCAGCAGCAGCGCGTCGCCCTGGCGCGGGCGCTCGCGCCCTCGCCGGGCCTGTTGCTGCTCGACGAGCCGCTCTCGGCCCTCGACGCCAAGGTCCGGGTGCGCCTGCGCCACGAGATCAAGTCGCTGCAACGGACCCTGGGCGTCACGACCATCATGGTGACGCACGACCAGGAAGAGGCCCTGACCATGTCGGACCGCATCGTGGTCATGAACCACGGGGTGATCGAGCAGGTCGGCACGCCGCTGGAGATCTATCGCGATCCGGCCACGGCCTTCGTCGCCGACTTCATCGGCACCATGAACTTCCTGCCGGGGGTCGTCGTCGGCCCGCAGCGGGTTCGCTTCGGGAGCGTCGAGCTCGATTGCGACGCCGACGGCGTCGCCGAGGGCAAGTCCGTGACCATTGCCGTGCGTCCCGAGGACATCGTGGTGCAGAGCGGCGACGAGGGACAGGAGAACGTCCTGCCCGCGCGGATCGGCAGCATGGAGTTCCTCGGCTCATTCTACCGGGCGGACCTGGTCGGCGAAGGCTTGGAGGCGGACCAGCTCCGCGCCGATCTCTCGATCAACCTGGTGCGCCGCTTGCAGCTCGACGAAGGCATGAACGTCAACGCCGTGATCCCGCGCGGTCGCATCCGGCTCTATCCGACGGGGCCGGCGGGTGGCTAGCGGCGTCGCCGAGGCCGGCAGCGCGGCACCCCGGGTCAGGCCGAAGATCAGCCGCGACGACTGGCTGATGCGCGCCTTCATGGGCGTGATCGGCCTCTACCTCCTCGTGACCCTGGCCTTCCCGCTCTATGCGATGTTCGCCAAGTCCCTGGACTCCTATCGCTTCGACCTGGCGAACATCGAGCTGCAGGTCGACAAGGGCGAGGGCTGGGGCGAGAGCCTGAGCGCCCTGGAGCTGGCGGGCCCGGTCGAGGCGATCGATACGGAAGACCTGACGGCCCGGTCCGGCGAGCGTATCGCGCCGACCGATTTCTTTCCGGACTTCAGCTTCCGCTCCGAGACCCGCTATCGCCTGCGCAACATCGAGCCGAGCCGGGGCGGCTTCCTGGTCGGCGGCAAGGTCGTCACCGAGACCGACTGGGTCGAGCTGAGCAGCAACGAGTTCCGCCGGGTCCTGATCCGCCCCGAGCCGGGTCGCGGCTTGGGCAACTACATCGAGTACTTCTCGACGCCCGCGCTTTTCCATTCGATCTACAACAGCCTGATCATCGCCGGGATCACGACGGTCATCACCGTCACCCTGGCCTTCGCCTTCGCCTACGCCCTGACCCGGAGCTGCATGGCCTTCAAGGGGCTCTTCAAGACGATCGCGATGGTGCCGATCCTGGTGCCGTCGCTGCTGCCGGGTATCGCCCTGGTCTATCTCTTCGGCAACCAGGGCATGATCAAGGAGCTGCTGTTCGGGCACTCGATCTATGGGCCCATCGGCATCGTCATCGCGTCGGTCTTCTTCACCTTCCCCCATGCCCTGATCATCATCCTGACCGCCCTTTCGATATCCGACGCCCGGCTCTACGAGGCGGCGACGGCCTTACGGGCGCCGAAGACCCGGATCTTCTGGACCGTCACCTTGCCGGGCGCGCGCTACGGCCTGATATCCGCGGCCTTCGTCGTCTTCAACCTGGTGATCACCGACTTCGGCGTGCCGAAGGTGATCGGCGGCCAGTTCGACGTGCTGTCCCTCGACATCTACAAGCAGGTCATCGGCCAGCAGAACTTCGAGATGGGCGCGGTAGTCAGCGTGGTGCTCTTGATTCCCGCCCTGGCCGCCTTCTCGGTGGACCGGGCCGTGCAGAAGAAGCAGGTCGCGCTGCTGTCGAGCCGGGCCGTTCCCTACCAGCCTTCGCCGAGTTGGCGCCTCGATACGGCGATGTTCGGCTACTGCTGCCTGGTCGGGCTCTTCATCCTCGGGCTTCTGGGCGTCTGCCAGTTCGCGGCGCTGATCAAGTTCTGGCCCTACGACCTGAGCTTCAGCCTGGCGAACTACAACTTCGACGTGATGGACGGCGGCGGCTGGAGCTCCTTCACGAACTCGATTCAGCTCGGCCTCTACACCGCCTTCATCGGCACCTGCGTGATCTTCGTCGGCGGCTACCTGGTCGAGAAGGGGCGTGGCTTTCTGGTCGGCCGCGGCGCTTTTCAGCTCCTGGCGATGATGCCGATGGCGATCCCGGGCATGGTGCTCGGTCTCGCCTACATCTTCTTCTTCAACGACCCGGACAACCCCCTGAGCTTCCTATACGGCACCATGGCTATCCTGGTGATCTGCACGATCACCCACTTCTACACGGTGTCGCACCTGACCGGCGTGACGGCCCTCAAGCAGATGGACCCGGAGTTCGAGTCGGTTTCCGCGTCCCTCAAGCAACCGGTGACCAAGGTCTTCCTGCGGGTCACGGTGCCCGTCTGCCTGCCGGCGATCTTCGACATCTGGATCTATCTCTTCGTCAATGCCATGACCACCGTCTCGGCCGTGGTCTTTCTCTACAGCCCCGACACCTCGCTTGCCTCGATCGCCGTGCTCAACATGGACGACGCCGGCGACATCGCGCCCGCGGCGGCGATGGGCATGATGATCTTCTACGTGAACGCCTCCATGCGCCTGGCCCATGCCGCGATCACCGCGCGCCTGCAGGGCCGCACCCAAGCCTGGCGGGTGCGCTAGGGGCTGTCGCTCGGCCGGCCGTTGAAATCGTGCCTGCGGCCAGCCTCGCCCTTCGTCCCTCGACAAGCTCGGGATGAGGAGGCTCAGGGTGAGGGCGAGCATTTTCAGTCGTTTCACCTCATCCTGAGAGCCTGACGAAGGATGACTGTGGTCAAGGTCACCAGAGGGTCTTCAGCAGCCTGCTAGAGCGTTTTGGGTATAGGCTGACTCATTGGGAGGATTCCCGAATCGATTGGTTTCTGATTCAAGCTGCTTGCTGGGATAAGGAGGCCAGCAAGCATGGCGAAACCCTATTCCATGGATCTTCGTGAGCGTGTTGTGGCGGCGGTTTTGGAGGGCGGCCTTTCTCGTCGCCAGGCGGCGGCCCGCTTCGGTA
>JANQLT010000108.1 GCA_028280455.1 Kiloniellales bacterium | reverse complement strand
CGACATCATCTTCTTCTGGGTCGCCCGGATGATGATGATGGGTCTGCACTTCATGGGCGAGGTGCCTTTCCGCACGGTCTACATCCATGCCCTGGTGCGCGACGAGCAGGGCGCGAAGATGTCCAAGTCCAAGGGCAACATCATCGATCCCCTGGAGCTGATGGACAGCTTCGGCGGCGACGCCCTGCGCTTCACCCTGACCGCGCTCGCCGTGCCGGGGCGCGACGTCAAGCTCTCCGAGAGCCGCGTCGCCGGCTACCGCAACTTCGCGACCAAGCTGTGGAACGCGGCGCGCTACTGCCAGATGAACGGCGCGCTGCTCGATCCGGCCTTCGACCCGGGCGGCTGCCAGCACGCCATCAACCGCTGGATCGTCAGCAAGGTCGTCGAGACCGGCCAGGCAGTCGAGCAGGCGTTGGAGGCCTACAGGCTGCATGACGTGGCGGCGGCGCTCTACCGCTTCACCTGGCACGCCTTCTGCGACTGGTACATCGAGTTCACCAAGCCGGTGCTGACCGGCGCCGACGAAGCCGCCGCGGCCGAGACCCGCGCCGCCATGGGCTGGGCGCTCGGCCGCCTGCTGCACCACCTGCACCCGGTCATGCCCTTCATCACCGAGGAGCTCTGGGCGCATCTCTGCGGCGAGGGCGAGTCCGACATGCTGCTGACCCGCGCCTGGCCGCAGGCCGAGGCCGGCCTGATCGACCGCGCGGTCGAGGCCGAGGTCGACTGGGTGATCAAGCTGATCTCCGAGATCCGCGCGCTGCGCGCCGAGATGAACGTGCCGCCGGCCGCCAAGCTCGACCTCTCGATCAAGGACGGCACGCCGGCGGCCCTGGCCCGGGTCGAGACCTACGGCGAGCTGATCCGCCGCCTGGCCCGCCTGTCCGGCAGCGCGCCCCTGACCGGCGAGGTGCCCCAGGGCGCCGTGCAGATCGTCATCGACGAAGCCACCGCCGTGCTGCCCCTGGCCGACGTCATCGACATCGCCCAGGAGCAGGCGCGCCTCAAGAAGGAGATCGACCGCGTCCAAGGCGACATCGCTAGGGTCGACAAGAAGCTCGGCAACGAGCAGTTCCTCGCCAAGGCCCCGCCCGAGGTCGTCGAGGAACAACGCGAGCGCCGCGCCGAGTCCGAGCAGGCGCGGGAGCGCCTGGCCGCCGCGCTGGACCGGCTGTCAGGGGCATAGAAGCTCTTATTCCAGTCACCCTCGGGCTTGACCCGAGGGTCCATGGATCGACCGAGTACGGAACGTCGATGGATGCTCGGGTCAAGCCCGAGCATGACTATGGTACGGCATGGGGACTGGCGGGCTCCGACTCTGCACTGGGGCGACACAGCCACCGATGCGCCGCAGCTAAACCTCAAAGCCCTCAGCCATCCACTCACAAAACACCCGACTAGCCGGCGTCGCCTCGTGCGCGGCCGGCGGTATCAGGTAGTAGGCCTCGGCCATCTCGATTTCCGTGTCGAAGGGCTTGGTGAGCCGGCTCTCGGCGAGCAGGCCGGCGGCCAGGGTGTCGTGGGCCATGGCCAGGCCGGCGCCGGCCGTCGCGGCGTTCAGCGAGATGACGTAGGTCGAGCCGAGCTGGACCATCTTGTCCGCCGGCAGGCGCTCGCCCCGGGCGGCCAGCCAGGCTTCCCAGTTGGCCAGGATGCCGGCGCAGTCGAGCAGGTTGGCGCGGCGCCAGTCGGCGGCCTCGGCGAGGGCGGGGCTGCAGACCGGGTAGGCGCGCTCGCGCGCCAGGCGGCGGCCGCCGACGACGTCGTCCAAGCCGCGGCCGAAGCGGACCTCGACCTCGGCGGCCGGCGCGGTGCGCGCCGGGTCCCCGATCGCCGTGACGACGTTGAGGGTCAGCCAGGGGTGGCGGGCCAGCAGCTCGCCGAGGCGCGGCGCCAGCCAGAAGGCCGAGAAGGCCATGTTGCTCTGCACCGTCAGGATGCGGCCGCGGTCGCCGCCGATCAGCGCGCGGGTGCCGGCGCTGAGGGTGGCGAAGGCCTCCTGCACCGTCGGCAGGTAGTTGAAGCCGGCCTCGGTGAGCTGCAGCGAGCGGCTGCGCCGGACGAAGAGCGCGCGGCCGAGGAACTGCTCCAGGTTCTTGATGTGCTGGGACACGGCCGACTGGGTCATGTTGAGCTCGGCGGCGGCCCCGGTGAAGGACAGGCTGCGCGCCGAGGCTTCGAAGGCGCGGAGCCAATTCAGCGGCGGAAGGCCTTGTTTCATCACGATCTTCTATTCCAGAAGCGATCCATAAGTATAACTTATTCTATGCCGTCGAATTTGTCGTTGGTGCCCTTGCCCGACCGGCCCTACCAAGGCCGCAGACAACGAGGAGGTACGCCATGGCCGAGCCCCTGGAGATGACCCCGCCGTCCGTCCGCGAGCACTGGCAGGAGCGGGTCGACCTCGCCGCCGCCTTCCGCTGGACCGCCCGGCTCGGCATGGCCGAGGCGGTGGCCAACCACTTCAGCCTGGCGGTCGACGACGCCGGCAGGCGCTTCCTGATGAACCCGAACCAGTGGCACTTCGCCCGGATCAAGGCCTCGGACCTGCTGCTGCTCGATGCCGAGCAGCGCGACACCTTGAGCCAGCCCGACGCGCCGGACCCGACGGCCTGGGGCCTGCACGGCTCGATCCACCGCCGCTGCCCCCATGCGCGCTGCGTCATGCACGTGCACTCGATCTTCTCCACCGTGCTCGCCAGCCTGGCCGACTCGAGCCTGCCGCCGATCGACCAGAACACGGCGATCTTCTACGGCCGGGTCGTGACCGACGAGGCCTTCGGCGGTCTCGCCTTCGAGGCGGAGGGCGAGCGCTGCGCGGCGATGCTGCGCGAGGACCCGAAGAAGCAGGTCATGGTCATGGGCAACCACGGCCTGCTGGTGATCGGCAAGTCCGTGGCCGACGCCTTCAACCGGCTGTTCTATTTCGAGCGCGCCGCCGAGACCTACATCCGGGCGCTGCAGACCGGCCAGCCGCTGCGGGTCATGCCCGACGCCCTGGCCGAGAAGACCGCCCGGGAGCTCGAGGACTACCCCGACCAGGCCGAGCGCCACCTCTCGGAGCTCAAGGCCATCCTCGACGAGGAAGGCTCGAACTACGCGACCTGAGGCGCGCCATGACCGACATCACCACCAACGCCGCCTCCAGCGGCATCCGGCTCGACCGCAAGCGGCTCAAGGCGATCGCCCGGCGCTCCGACCGGCCGGGCCTGATCTACCTGGCGCAATGGCTCGCCTTCTTGCTGGCGACCGGCAGCCTGGTCGTCCTGGCGATGGGCACGCCCTGGGTCTGGCCGGCGATGGTCCTGCACGGCGTCTTCCTTGCCGTGCCGGCCTATGCCATGAGCCACGAGACGGCACACGGCACGGCCTTCCGCACGCGCTGGCTGAACGAGGCGGTCTTCTGGGTGACCTCGCTGCTCTACATGGAGGAGCCGCTGCACCGGCGCTACACCCACACCAACCACCACAGCCACACCTGGCATGTCGGCAAGGACAGCCAGATGCCTTTCGACACGCCCATGGACTTCAAGGGCTGGCTGCTGGAGGTCTCGGGCCTGGCGCTGCTGCGCTTCCACGCCAAGGTGCTCTGGCAGCTCGCCACCGGGTCCTACTCGGAGATCATGCGCGCCGTCGCGCCGGCCGACGAGCTGCCGCGCATGACCCGCAATGCCCGACTCTTCATCGCGGTCTACGCCGGCATCGCCGCGCTGATCCTGGCCGGCGTCGCCTGGCCGCTCTGGCTCCTGCTGCTGCCCCGGCTGCTCGGCGCGCCGGTGATGATGGCGTTCACCCTGATCCAGCACGTCGAGATGCAGGAGAATTCGCCCTCGATCCTCGAGTCCACGCGCAGCTTCCGCAGCGACCGGCTCGGCCGCTTCCTCTACATGAACATGAACAACCACATCGAGCACCACCTCTTCACCCAGGTGCCGTTCCACGCGCTGCCCGCGCTCCAGACCGAGCTGCGCGCGCAACTGCCGGCGCCCGACCCCGGCTTCTGGCGCACCAACCTGGAAGTCGCCTCGGTCGCCGCCCGCCGCTCGCTCGGCCTCAACACCAGGGCCGCATCGATCCGCCAGGCGCCTCACATGATCACCGAAGGCGGCTTCGAGCGCGTCGCGCAGCGGACCATGTGAGGGGCCACGCGATGACGGCCCTCAGGTGAGACGACGATGAGCGACTGGATCCGCGTCTGCGCCAGCGACGAGATCGACGAGGAAGACCTGATCCGCTGGGACCACGGCGAGCGCAGCTTCGTGGTCTACAACACCGAGCAGGGCTACTTCGCGACCGACGGCATCTGCACCCACGCCGAGCAGCACCTGGAGTACGGCATGGTCATCGGCACGGTGGTCGAGTGCCCGGCCCATCAGGGCCGCTTCGACATCCCGACCGGCAAGGCCCTGGGCGCCCCGGTCTGCGTCGACCTCAAGACCTACCCCGTCAAGGTCGAGGACGGCCAGGTCTTCATCCGGGTTTGAGACGACATACAGATTCGCTGTCACCCTCGGGCTTGACCCGAGGGTCCACATTGGCCCCAGACTCGGTCGTCGATGGATTGTCGGGTCAAGCCCGACAATGACAATCTAGTGGTTGGAAGGGAGAGCAGGCCCTTGAGCGATGCAGCGCCTCTCCAGGCAGGCCGGGTCGTGCCGACGAACGACGCGACCGACTACACCCGGACCTTCGCCGCGAAGCCGCAGCCGCTAACCCTCGAGCAGGCGGCCCAGATCACGCCGCCCACGCAGCTCGTCGACACCGAGGCCATGATCGACGTGCCGCGGCTCAGGGCCTATCGGCTGAACCGCCTGCGACAGCAGATCGCGGCCCAGGGGCTCGGCGCCGTGGTGCTGCTCGAGCCGCTGTCGATCCGCTACGCCACCGGCGTGCGCAACTGCGCCCTGTTCCAGAGCCACATCCTGGCCGGCTATCTCTTCGTGCCGGCCGAGGGCCCGGTGATCTACTTCGACAGCGAGCCGGGCCGCGAGACCGGCAGCCAGCTCGAGACCATCGACGAGGTGCGCGAGGACGTCCTGCCGCTGTCCTACATGTTCGCCGGCGCCCGCCTCGACGAGTGGTGCCGGGCCTGGGCCGCGCAGATCGGCGACCTGATCCGGCAGCACGGCGGCGGCGAGACGCGCATCGGCCTGGAGCGGGCCGGCGCCGGCGCGCAGCAGGCGCTGGAGGCGCTCGGCTACGTCGTGGTCGATCCCGCGCCGGTCCTCGGCGAGGCACGCAAGATCAAGAGCCCCGAAGAGATCCTCTGCATGAACCAGACCATCGCGGTCGCCGAGGACGGCATGAGCCGGATGCGCGACGCCCTGCGCCCCGGCATCCGCGAGACCCAGCTCTGGTCGCACATGTGGCAGGCGCTGATCGAGGGCGGCGGCGAGTGGATCGAGTACCGGCTGCTCGCCTCGGGCCAGCGCACCAACCCCTGGCAGCAGGAGGCCTCCTCGCGGATGATCCGCGCCGGCGACCTGATGGTCTTCGACTGCGGCATGGTCGGCCCCTGGGCCTACGGCGCCGACATCTCCCGTGCCTTCCACTGCGGCCCCGGCAAGCCGAGCGAGCGGCAGAAGCGGCTCTACACCCAGGCCTGGCTGGAGATCCGCCACAACGCCGAGCTGCTGCAGCCCGGCGCCTCCTTCCGCGAGATCGTCGAGCAGCGCTACGTCCAGCCCGACGACATCGGCCGCCAGCCCTATCCGGTCATGGCCCACGGCCTCGGCATGGCCGACGAGTACCCGGTGATCTACTACCCCGGCGAGGCGCAGTTCCAGTTCGAGGGCGCGGTCGAGCCCGGCATGGTGATGACCGTCGAGAGCTACGTCGGCGAGCAGGGCGGCGCCGAGGGCGTCAAGCTGGAAGACCAGCTCGTCATCACCGAAAGCGGCCCGATCGTCCTCTCGCGCTATCCCTTCGAGGACTCGCTGCTGTTGGAGAGCGCCTAGAGCTTCCCTGCGCGTCGCGGCAGCCTTCGACGTCGAAACGAACCGCCCCCTCACCCGGCTCCGGCTAAGCTCAGCTTTCGGCTTCGCTAAGCCTCCACAGCCCTCTCCCCCGACGGGGGAGAGGGACGCGCAGGCTTGGCGAGGCGCAGCCGAGCCTAGCCGGAGCTGGGTGAGGGGGCGGTTCGTTTCCCTCCGAGCAGGGGGCCAGCGATGCCACCCAATCCGATAAGGTTCTCGGCGCCTCAACCCAGCTCGTGGCTGCGGCGGGTGGTCAGGCTGTCGAAGAACTCGTTGAACTCGACGATGCGGCCGTCGTAGAGGCGGAAGATGTCGAGCTTCTCGACCTCGGCGAGCTTGCCGGTCGCCTTGCAGCGGAAGGCGGCGTCGGCGTAGCCGACCACCAGGTCGCGCTGGGCGATCAGGTGCTGCAGGTCGTAGCGCTCCAGCGCGTAGTCCTCGGCGATGCGGCCCAGGTTCTCCAGCACCGCCGCCTTGCCGTGGCAGGGCCCGGCGAAGCGGAAGTCCTCCAGGCTGGCCACCGAGTTGTAGCAGGCGTCCTCGGCGAAGAGTCCTGCCAGTAGCCCCGGATCGCCTTGCGAGTAGGCGGTGAAGGCGTCTGAAATCAGCGTCTTGTTGCGCGTCGCTTCACCGGGATCGCAGGACAGCAGGCGGTTGCCCGGGTTCATCAGGGTGACGCCGGGCAGGCGCTGGCCGGCGGCCCAGTCGTGCAGGCCGGCGGTGTCGAAGAACTCGACGAACTCGACGATCCGGCCGTCCGCGAAGCGGATCATGTCGGCCAGGTGGATCGCCGCCTCGCGGCCGCTCGCCCGGTGGCGCAGCCGGCCGCCGGTCAGGGCGACCAGGAGGTCGTCCTCGGCGATCAGCTCGAAGGCCCGGAAGTTGAGCCATTGGAAGTCGGTCAGGATCTGGCCGATCATCTCCTTGGCGCCCTCGGCGCCGCGGCGCGGGGTGGCGAAGGGGAAGGCAACGACGGGCGCGACGTGGCGCAGCACGCCGTGGTCGGCGATCAGCTCGAAGAAGGGCTCGGCGTCGCCTTCGTGATAGGCGACATAGGCGGCCGCCATGCGGTCGATCAGATCCTGCCCAGGCATGCCTGCGCGTCCCCCAACCTCTGAGCCCCGTGGCGGGGATGGTACGCCGAGATCCCTTGCGGCGATAGCGGCTTTGCAGGCTTGATTCCGCCGGTCGGATCGAGACAGATCAGGCCCCGCCCGCAAGCCAGGAGTGGCCCGCCGATGACCGAAATCGCCCCCGCCGACTCTCTCTTCGCCCGCCTCCGGGGCGCCGCCGGCGAGGCCTGGCAGGGCTACACCCGCCACGCCTTCGTCCGCCAGCTCGGCAGGGGCGATCTGCCGGAGGCCTGCTTCAAGCACTACCTGGTGCAGGACTACATCTTCCTGAAGCACTTCGCCCGGGCCTACGCGCTGGCCGTCTTCAAGAGCGACGCGCTGGACGACATGCGCCAGGCGGCCGGCACCCTGGACGCCCTGCTGAACGAGGAGATGAGCCTGCACCTGCGCTACTGCGCCGGCTGGGGGCTCGACGAGGCGGCGATCCTGGCCGCGCCCGAGGCGGCGCAGAACATGGCCTACACCCGCTTCGTGCTGGAGCGTGGCCTGTCGGGTGACCTGCTCGACCTGCTGACGGCCCTGGCGCCTTGCGTGGTCGGCTACGCCGAGATCGGCCTCTGGCTGGCGGCCGATGCCGACAGCAAGCGCGACAACAACCCCTACGGCGACTGGATCGAGACCTACAGCGGCGAGAGCTACCAGTCGGTCGCCCGCGCCGCCATCGAGCAGCTCGACCGGGTCGCCGCGCGCCGCGTCGGCAACGACCTGAGCGCCCGCCTGCCGGCGCTGGAAGCCACCTTCGAGGCGGCGACGCGCCTGGAGATCGGCTTCTGGGACATGGGCCTGGAGCCGGCGGCATGACGGCGCATGACGACGCCCTGGCCTCCCGGCTCCAAGCCGAGGTCGTCGCCTTGCACGACTTCATCGCCGCCTGGTTCCGCGGCGCGCTGCCGAAGGAGCGGGCGCTCTACGAACGCGACTTCGTGTCCCGCCTGGCGCCGGACCTGGTCAACATCCAGCCCGCCGGCCGGGTCCTGTCGCGCGCCGACCTGCTGGAGCCGATCTTCGAGGCCCACGGCGCCAACCCCGACTTCGCCATTGCGATCCGCGACTTCCGCCTCGTGACGGTCTCGGCGAGCGGCGACCTGGCGGTGGCGACCTACGTCGAGGACCAGAAGAACGCCAGGAACAGCACGCCGCCGGACAACGCCCGGCGCTCGACGGTGGTCTTCAAGCTGGACGCCGGCGGCGAGCGGCCGCTCTGGCTGCATCTTCAGGAGACGGCTACCACGGACTAAGCCCGGATTGGGCCCGGACCGGGCCCGGGCGGGGCAGGAGGGAGACAGCATGGCCTTGTCGATCAATCCGGCGCTCGAGCGGGTCGACTCGCCGCCGATTCCCGAAGCGGCGCGTTGGCTGGAAGCGGCCGACAGGTCTCGCAACGAGCCGCTGCTCGACCTGGCGCAAGCCGTGCCGAGCTACGATCCCGCGCCCGCGCTGCTGGAGCACCTCGCCGAGGCCGCCGGCGATCCGGCGACCGCCTTCTACACGCCGATCCTCGGCCTGCCGGCGCTGCGCGAGGCGCAGGCGGCGGCCCTGTCGCGCGACTACGGTACCGCCATCGCGCCGGCGGAGACGGCGATCACCACCGGCTGCAACCATGCCTTCTGCATGGCCACGGCGGCGGTCGCCGGGCCGGGCGACGAGGTCATCCTGCCGGAGCCCTACTACTTCAACCACGACATGTGGTTCACCATGCAGGGCATCCGCCAGGTGCCGCTGCCCTGCCGCGCCGAGGCCGAGGGCATGGTGCCGGACCCGGAGGAGGCGGCGGCGCTGGTCACGCCGCGCACCCGCGCCATCGTCCTGGTCTCGCCGAACAACCCGAGCGGCACGATCTACACCTGGGACCGCCTCGAGGCCTTCTACCGGCTGGCCGAGCAGCGCGGCTTGGCCCTGATCCTCGACGAGACCTACAAGGACTTCCGGCCCCGCGACGCCGGCCCGCCCCACGCGCTGTTCCGGCAAGAGGGCTGGCGCGAGGTGCTGATCCAGCTCTACAGCTTCTCCAAGTCCTACAGCCTGACCGGCTATCGGGTCGGCTCCCTGGTCGCCGGTCCCCGGGTCATGGACGCGGTCTCCAAGATCGCCGACACCCTGACCATCTGCCCGCCGCACATCGGCCAGCGGGCCGCGCTCTACGGCCTCGAGCATCTCGACGCCTGGCGCGACGACAAGCGCGACCAGGTGATCGGCCTGATCGACACCCTGGACGCGGCCTTCGCCGCCCAGTCGCCGGGCTTTCGGCTGATCGCGCGCGGCGCCTTCTTCGCCTACCTGGCGCACCCCTATCCCGGCCGCGCCTCGGTCGAGGTGGCGCAGGCCCTGGCCCGCGAGCAGGGCGCCCTGGTGCTGCCCGGCGCCTTCTTCGGCCGCAGCCAGGAGGCCTACCTCCGCGTCGCCTTCGCCAATGCGACGGCCACGCAGCTCGAGGATTTCGTGGGGCGCTTGGCGCGCTCGACGGCGAGCCTGTGACGGGGCACGAGGCGTCCGTCGCTTAGCTCACCCTTCGTCCCTCGACAAGCTCGGGATGAGGAGGCTCAGGATGAGGACCGAGACTCGACCGCCTCACAGGCTCTGAGCTTGACGAAGGGTGAGCTGGGTGAAGATTGGCCGTCGACTTACCCCGGATTCTTCGCCGTGATCA
The DNA here is from genome assembly GCA_028280455.1 of Kiloniellales bacterium. GTDB lineage: Bacteria > Pseudomonadota > Alphaproteobacteria > Kiloniellales > JAKSDN01 > JANQLT01. The sequence continues at coordinate 1,401 of JANQLT010000108.1, read as the reverse complement.
CCCAGGAGCTCGAGGGCATGACGATGCCCTCGTCCTCGAGGTAGGGCGTGATCGCCTCGCTGAGCGCCGCTTGGACCTCGTCCTTGCGCTGCTCGGCGAGCTCGCCGGCCTCGCGGTAGACCTCGCCGGCCGGGCCGAGGGCGAGCTGGAAGTCGATGGAGTCCTGCACCGTCTTGCCGCAGAGCACCGGCGCGTCGACCCGCTCGAAGACCGGCTCGACGTAGCCCGCCGACGTGAGCATGCCGGTCACGGTCTCCTGGTTCGACATGGAGAAGGGGCCGGGGCCGCAGCTCCGGGCGTCGTCGCCGGGCGGCGGCAGGATGCCGAGCACCACCTGCTTGGGCAGGCCGAGCCAGGGATTGTCGTCGATGGTCCGCCAGACGATCATGGTCATGGCGCCGCCGGGCCGGATCGCGCTGCGCATGTTCTTCAGGCCGCGCACCGGGTTCTCGAAGAACATGGTGCCGAAGCGCGAGAAGACGAAGTCGTAGGTCGGCCCGAAGACGTGGCTCTGGGCGTCGCCGTCGAGGAACTCGAGGTTGCTGATGCCCCTTTCGGCGGCCTCCTTGCGGCCGAAGTCGAGAAAGGCCTCGCAGCAGTCGATGCCGACCACGTGACCCTCGGCGCCGACCCGCTCGGCCAAGCGAATCGCCGTGTCGCCGAAGCCGCAGCCGACGTCCAGGACCTTGTCGCCCTTCGAGACGGGGAGAGTGGGGAAGATGGCCTCGCTGTGGTGCGTCAGGCCGTCGACCAGGATGTGCTTGTAGCGGATGAACTTCGGCACCAGGATCTCGTTCCAGAAGTCGACGAACTCGCGCCCGGGATCCTGTTGATCGGCGGCTGCCGCAACGCTCATGGCTCTTCTCCCATTCTGGTCGGACCCTTCCCGATGGCCGGGACGTGGGGGCCGAGGCGAAGCTCGGCAAGCCCATCATGACCCTCGAAGGCCGTCCGGTAAATCCACAAGAAGCCTCAATACAGAGCCATAGTGTATTGATGTTATTGTCTTTTGACGAGAGCGTCTCGGTTCCGTCGCCCGCGGCCCCGGGGCCGGACATTTTGGATTCAATTGTTTCCGGACAATCCGGGCCGCCGCCCGGCGAGCCGGTACCCGCGAGCTTGAGGCGCCGGCCGCAACCCAGCCATGCCCCGAAAGCCTTTGGCGGGCCCGCGGGGCCGCCGCTATCCTCGCCGGTCAAGCAGGGAAAGACGACCGCAAGGGAACGAAAGCATGCCGCTCGAGGACAGCAAGCCGCCTTTCGACAAGTCCAAGCTGCCGAGCCGTTACGTCTCTGTCGGCCCGGCCAGCGCGCCCCATCGCTCCTACTACTACGCCATGGGCATGACCGACGAGGAGATCGCCCAGCCCTTCGTCGGCGTGGCGACCTGCTGGAACGAGGC
>JANQLT010000140.1 GCA_028280455.1 Kiloniellales bacterium | reverse complement strand
GCCCATATAGGCATGGACTACGGGAAGACTGAAGTGCTCGACCATGCGCCGAAGTTCCTGCACCCCCTTTTCGTTGGCCGCGATCTGTGCCTTGAGATCGGCGATGTTCTGGTCCGGATTGCGTGCCGGGTAGGCGCCGGACCCCAGCAGTTCGCGCGTTTCGGCCTCTCGGAAGCGCCCCTTGTCGACCAGCACGAAGTTGTCGATCAGGACGCCCTCTTCCTCCACAGTCCGGCTGTTGGGCGGCATGGAGCCGGGGGAAATCCCGCCGACATCGGCATGGTGGCCCCGGCTGGCGACGTAAAACAGGATCTCTTTGCCCGCCTCGTCGAACACCGGCGTGATGACCGTGATATCCGGCAGGTGGGTTCCGCCGTTGTACGGCGCATTGAGAACGTAGACGTCGCCCGCCGCCATGGCGCCGCCGCGCTCGCGGATGACCGTGCGAATGGACTCGCTCATGGAGCCGAGATGCACCGGCATGTGAGGTGCGTTCGCCACCAGGTTGCCCTCGGGGTCGAAGATGGCGCAGGAAAAGTCGAGGCGCTCCTTGATGTTCACCGAGTAGGAGGTGTTCTCGAGGGTCGAGCCCATCTGTTCGGCGATGGACATGAAGAGGTTGTTGAAAACTTCGAGCATCACCGGATCGACTTCCGTGCCGACCGCCACCTCCCGTTCCAAGGGCACCACCCGATCAAGGACCAGATGATTGCGCTCGTTCAGACCGGCCCGCCAGCCCGGGTCCACGACGGTCGTGGAGGTGGACTCGATGAGGATCGCGGGACCGTCCACGGCCTGGCCCGGACTCAAGGCCTCGCGCTCGAAGACCGGCGTTTCGTGCCAGCTTCCACCGGCGTACATCTGCACCGTCGCGGCCGGCTTCGGCGCGGCGCTCGACTGGGATGCCGCAACCGGGGCGTCTTCCGCCGAGTCCGTTGCACCGATGGCTTCGACAGACACTGCCTCGACGATATGGCCTTTATCGGCCACGAAACCGTAGCGCTGTTTGTGCGCCCGCTCGAACCCGCTGATGATCGCCGCCCGGTCACCGTGGTCGACGATCATGGCGGAATCGGTTCCTTCGTAACGCAGATGAACCTTACGCAGAACCTCGATCCGTGCCTCTGCGATTCCCTGCGACCGCAATTCAGCGACCGCCTCCGCGGCCAGACCGTCAAGAACGCCGCCGATCTGATCGACCAGGGTGTCGTCGAGCCGGCCTTCCACCGCCTGCTCGCGCAGGGCCCGCAGGTCGGCGAGCCCCATGCCGTAGGCGGAAAGCACGCCGGCAAAGGGGTGCAGAAAGATCCTGGTCATACCGAGCGTATCGGCAATCTCGCAGGCATGCTGGCCGCCGGCTCCACCGAAGCTGCAGAGCGTGTACTCGGTGACGTCGTAGCCGCGCTGGGTCGAGATCTTCTTGATGGCGTTGGCCATGTTCTCGACGGCGATCTGCCGGAAGCCGGCGGCGACCGCCTCCGGAGTCCGCTCGTCGCCGCTGGCGGCGCGGATCTCGTCGGCCATCGCGGCGAACTTCTCGCGCACCACGGCGCCGTCGAGCGGCTGGTCGCCTTGCGGCCCGAAGACCTTGGGGAAGAAGGCCGGCACCACACGGCCGAGCATGACGTTGCAGTCGGTCACCGCCAGCGGGCCGCCGCGGCGGTAGCAGGCCGGGCCGGGGTTGGCGCCGGCCGAGTCCGGGCCGACCCGATAGCGCGCGCCGTCGAACTGCAGCACCGAGCCGCCGCCGGCCGCCACGGTGTGGATCTGCATCATCGGCGCGCGCATGCGCACGCCGGCGACCTGGGTCTCCAAGGCCCGCTCGTAAGCGCCGTCGTAGTGCGCCACGTCGGTCGAGGTGCCGCCCATGTCGAAGGTGATCAGCTTGTCGAAGCCGCCCATGGCGGCGGTGCGCACCGCGCCGACGATGCCGCCGGCCGGGCCCGAGAGAATCGAGTCCTTGCCTTGGAACAGGCGGGCGTCGGTCAGGCCGCCGTTGGACTGCATGAACAGCAGCCGCGCGTCGCCGAGGTCGCCGGCGACCTGGTCGACGTAGCGCCGCAGGATCGGCGAGAGATAGGCGTCGACCACCGTGGTGTCGCCGCGCGAGACCAGCTTCATCAGCGGGCTGACCTCGTGGCTGACGGAGACCTGGGTGAAGCCGATGTCGCGGGCGAGCTCGGCCAGCGCCTTCTCGTGGGCCGGGAAGCGGTAGCCGTGCATCAGCACGATGGCCAGCGAGCGGATGCCGTCGTCGAAGGCCTCTTGCAGGCCGGCGCGGGCGGCCTCGGCATCGAGCGCCTGCAGCACGTCACCGTGGGCGCCGACCCGCTCGTCGATCTCCAGCACCCGCTCGTAGAGCAGCTCGGGCAGCTCGATCTTGCGCACGAAGAGCCGCGGCCGGTTCTGATAGGCGATGCGCAGGGCGTCTCGGAAGCCCCGGGTGATCGCCAGCAGGGTGCGGTCGCCCTTGCGCTCCAGCAGGGCGTTGGTCGCCACGGTCGTGCCCATCTTGACCGCCTCGATAGCCTCGGCCGGGATCGCCGCGCCGGCCTCAAGGCCGAGCAGGTCGCGGATACCCTGGATCGCCGCGTCGCGGTAGAGCTCGGGGTTCTCGGACAGCAGCTTGTGGCTGCGGATCTCGCCGTCCGGCGTCGCCGCCACCAGGTCCGTGAAGGTGCCGCCGCGGTCGATCCAGATCTGCCAGGTACCGGGGTTCGCCGCGGGCGCGCCCAAATCTGCCGCCATGACTCCATCCTCCGCGCTTCAAGCTGACATTTTACTGACGATTTATCGACAAATTGTCAATATAGAATCTTGTGGCCTTGGCAACGCCGCTTTGAGTACCCACGTGGTGGCGCGGCCTGGCCGCAGGGTTAGGGTAGAACGATGGCCAAGCTGGGGAACTGGACGAAGCGGACGCTGGCGGTCCTGGCCGTGATGCTGGGCGGGCCGGCGCTGGCGGCCGTCACGGGAGTGGTCGACATCGGTCAGGACTGGCGCACGGCGAACCGCGACTCGGTCGGGCTCTCGCCGACACCGGCGGACGAGCCCGAAGCCGTGCTGCAGGTGCTCGGCGGCCGCGCCTTCGGCTGGCGCGGCGCCTTCGCCGTGCACACCTGGATCGCCAGCAAGCGCAGGGGCGCCAGCCACTACACCACCTATCAGGTGATCGGCTGGTACGCCTACGGCGGCGGCAGCCCGCTGGTGGTCCGCCGCGACCTGCCCGACCGCCGCTGGTACGGCGCCGATCCCGAGCTCTACCTCGACCTGCGCGGGCCGCAGGTCGAGGCGCTGATCGACAAGGTCGAGGCGGCCGTCGCGGCCTATCCCTTCAAGCGGGGCTACCGCGCCTGGCCCGGGCCGAACTCCAACAGCTTCACCGCCTGGGTCGGCCGCGCCGTGCCGGAGCTGCGCCTCGACCTGCCGCCGACCGCCGTCGGCAAGGACTGGCTCGGCACCACCAGCTTCGCCGCCAAGGCGCCGAGCGGCACCGGCTACCAGCTCTCGCTCCTGGGCGTGCTGGGGGTGACCGCCGCCGTCGAGGAAGGCTTGGAGCTCAACCTGCTCGGCCTCGGCCTCGGCGTCGATCCGCTCGACCTGGCGCTGCGCCTGCCCGGCATCGGCCGGGTGCCGAACGGCGCGCCCGCCACGGCGGTCCGCGCCGACTGAAGCGTTTTCCGCTCACGCGGAATCACGGCACCGGCCCGGCATTAGGTAGCAAACGCACCAAGTGCGAGCTGCCCGCCGAAGGCAGGTAAAGTTGAAGGGATGGGTTGCGGGGTTAAGCCTCGTCAGCTTGCTCGCTGGTTTCCTCTATGTCGTACCAGTAATCGCGGGGGCTGCTGGGCACGAAAAAGCCGACTCGCTCAGGCTCACCGATGAAGCTGTACTCAAAGGCAAAGCCGGTGCGCCAGTAGGTTCCGCTTGTGCCCATGTAGCGGATATAGCCAAACACACAAAGTTGCTGACGGAACTCAGTGAGTTCACGGACGAATTCCCGCTCCCAAGTCCATGCTCCAATGAAATCAGAGATTTCCTCGTTGGGCGCGATACATTTGCTTTTTGCTCTTTCGCCAAGCGTGGGGACTTCGGGCTGAGGCATTGGCGGCGGCTGATAGCCGAAACCCATATGGAGCGCCAGGGGGAAGCCGGGTCTAGCGCCGACGTTCTTAACGGTCACTTTGACTGTCGCCCCAAACTTCGTGGCAGTTGTGCGATGGCCAGTCGGATTGAACGCATGGGTGAACTCGTCCCCTGGCTCAATATAGGTCACCAAGAAATAGGGGCGCTCGCTTCTTCTGGTGAACTCAATGGCTTCTATCGCCGAATCGGCCTGTCGCCGGGCCTCCTTAGCCGCGTCTTGGGCGGCTTTGACAGCTTGTTTGGTGTATTCGGCGGCAGCAGCGGCGGAGAGCGCCGCTTTCCGGGTGTAATGGAGCGTTCCCAAGATCAAGAGAACCCCAGCGAAGGTAAGGATCACAGCGACTACGGTTGCCCAGAACATGCGCTCTGCCCAGAGCGCCATACGCTCCTGAGCATACAGATCGCGTATTTCGTGATCGGCGGGGGGCTGGCCTTGGGCTTGGCGTTGTTGAGCTACGTAGTCGCGTATCGCGGCCTCGATCTCATTGAGCGCGGTCGCTATTTCGTTGGTATCCTGGTCTTCTGTTTCACCCTGATCGTTGGCCCCGGCAGCGTCGGTTTCGTCCTCTACGGGGGATATTGGGCCACCTACCACAGCGGGTGGTTCCCCGTCTTGAGCTAGCGCTGGATGACCTAGCAAGAGGCCTGCTAGGCATCCTCCAAGCGCAAGCTGGAACAACCGATAGCTACCAGACATTGCACCAAGAATACGGCGGTGAAGCCGCCACGGGAAATCTTGTTGTTGATGTTCCGCTCGGTTTCATGGATGCCCAGGGCCTCCAGCCGCTCGGCTAGCTGCTTGTAGCTCACGTTCCGGCGCTTCAACTCGGCTTTGAGCAGGCCTTTCACGCGGTCCTGCCATTCCTTGTCCGGCATGATCGGACTCCGTTGCTGGCGGTGTTTATCATCATATTCGATATGAACACCATTGACAACGGGACCCGTAACCACCATATTCGGTGTGAAGACATCGAATGTGGTGATAAACGTGTCGCAGCATTTCCTACTATCAGCCAAGGCCCGGACGCTCAGTCTGGCCAAGGTGCTGCGGCTTTCCGACGAGGACGCTTACGAGACGTTCAAGGCGATCCGCTGGGCCAACAACGACGGCAATCCCGTTTGCCCGCGTTGCGGTTCGGCCGAGGCTTACGAGTACCGGACCCGGCCCGTCTTCAAGTGCAAGGCGTGCTCGGCTCAGTTCTCGGTC
>JANQLT010000100.1 GCA_028280455.1 Kiloniellales bacterium | reverse complement strand
CGCACCAGGGCATGGATGTAGACCGTGCGGAAAGGCACCTCGCCCATGAAGTGCAGACCCATCATCATCATCCGGGCGACCCAGAAGAAGATGATGTCGAAGCCGGTGACCAGCACGTCGCCCGGGTAGTAGCGCTCGAGCTCCGGCGTCCGCTCCGGCCAGCCCAGGGTCGAGAAGGGCCAGAGCGCCGAGGAGAACCAGGTGTCGAGCACGTCGGAATCGCGCTCCAGCAGCACGAAGTCGCCGCTCTGCAAGGAGGCGGCGTCGATGCCGCCGTCCTGCGCCTCGCTCGGCGTCACCACGCGCTTGCCGCTGTAGTGCGCTTCGGCCGCGGTTTTCGCCTCGGCCTCGGTCAGCTCGACGAAGATCATGCCGTCGGGGCCGTACCAGGCCGGAATGCGGTGGCCCCACCAGAGCTGGCGCGAGATGCACCAGGGCTGGATGTTGCGCATCCACTCGTAATAGGTCGCCGTCCAGTTCTCCGGCACGAAGCGGGTGCGGCCCTGCTCGACGGCCTCGATGGCCGGCTTGGCCAGGGTCGCCGCGTCGACGTACCACTGGTCGGTCAGCCAGGGCTCGATGGCGACGCCGGAGCGGTCGCCGTGCGGCACCACGTGGGTGATCTCCTCGACCTCGACCAGCAGGCCCTGGGCCTCCAGGTCGGCGACCACCTTCTTGCGCGCCTCGTAGCGGTCGAGGCCGCGATAGGCCTCGGGCACCGCGTCGTTGGTGCGGGCGTCGCGGTCGAAGATGTTGATCATCTCCAGGTCGTGGCGGCGGCCGACCTCGAAGTCGTTGAAGTCGTGCGCCGGCGTCATCTTGACCGCGCCGCTGCCGGTCTCCGGGTCGGCGTAGTCGTCGGCGACGATCGGCAGCCGGCGCCCGACCAGCGGCAGCACGGCGTGCTTGCCGACCAGGTGGCTGTAGCGCTCGTCCTCCGGGTGCACCGCCACGCCGCTGTCGCCGAGCATGGTCTCGGGCCGCGTGGTGGCGACCACGACGTGGGCGCCCTCGTCTCCCTCAATCGGATACTTGATGTGCCAGAGCTTGCCCTGGACCTCGTTCTGCTGCACCTCGAGGTCGGAGATCGCGGTGTGCAGCTTGGGGTCCCAGTTGACCAGCCGCTTGTCGCGGTAGATCAGGCCCTGCTTGTGCAGCTCGACGAAGACCTTGCGCACGGCCTGCGACAGGCCCTCGTCCATGGTGAAGCGCTCGCGCGGCCAGTCGGGCGAGGTGCCGAGGCGGCGGAGCTGTTTGACGATGACGCCGCCGGAATGGGCGCGCCAATCCCAGACCCGCTCGATGAACTTCTCGCGGCCCAGGTCGTGGCGGGTCAGGCCCTCCTCGGCGAGCTGGCGCTCGACGACCATCTGGGTCGCGATGCCGGCATGGTCGGTCCCGGGCTGCCAGAGCGCGTCGTTGCCGCGCATCCGGTGGTAGCGGATCAGGATGTCCTGGATGCTGTGGTTGAGCGCGTGGCCCATGTGCAGGCTGCCGGTGACGTTCGGCGGCGGCATCATGATGGTGTAGGGCTGGGCGTTCGACTCGGGGTTCGCGGCGAAGCCGCCGGAGCCTTCCCAGGCCTCGTACTGACGCGCCTCGACCTCGGCGACCTGATAGGTCTTGTCCAGCATTGTCTGCCGGTCCTCTTGTTCGACTGTCGAATGAAGGGGGCTCTCGAGGGCCCCCGGATGCCGGCCGGTCTCTGGACCGCTCGGGGCGGCGGCCCGGCGCGGCGGGCGAAACCTAGCGGTATTCCGCCCGCTTGACCATCTTCTGGATCTCCTCGCGGACGATCCGTTCGACCAGGCTCGGCAGGTTGGCGTCGAGCCAGACCTTGAGATGCGGCTCCAGGGTCTCGACCACCAGCACCTCGAGCGTCCGGTTGCCGCCGGCGATCTTCGGGCTGTCGTCGCGCTGATCGGCGGTGGAGGTCAGCTCGAGCAGCGCGCTGGTCGCCGCCGTGCGGGTCAGGTCGGAGAGCAGGCTGGGGTCGGTCGGCGGCGGCGTCTCCTCGCGCGCCCGCTGGGCCTCGCGCTCGGCGCTGAGGTCGACCACGCTGCCGTCCTCGCCGACCATGTTGGTCAGCTCGAGGACGTCCTCCTCTTCCTCCGCCGCCGGCTCGGGCTCGGGCTCGGGTTCAGGCCCCGGCTCCGGTTCGGGCTCGGGTTCTGGCTCCGGCTCGGGCGCCGCCTCGGCAGCGGGCTCCGGCTCCGGTTCAGGCTCCGGTTCAGGCTCCGGCTCGGCCGCCTCGGCGACCGGCTCCTCGGCGGGTGCCTCTTCGCCCTCTTCCTGCTCCGGGGCATCCTCGGAGATGATCCGCCTGATGGAGGCGAGGATCTCCTCCATGGTCGGTTCGGCCTGGGATTGGTCCTCGGCGTCGCTCATCGCTCGTCTCGCATGCGGCCCTGCGGCCGCCCTATCCGTCACGTGTCAAACACAGGGCCCGACCTGCCGCAGCGGCACGCCGGCGCCCGGCAGATCCCTACTCGGGCTCCGGCCTGAAGCCGCCGAAGCCCCACCACTTGTCGCGCACCTTCTCCAGGTCCCCGGCCGGATCGTAGACCTCGACCGGCAGGTCCAGGGTCACCGCCGTCAACTGGCCGAGGGCGGTGAGGACCTGATAGCTGGCGACGATCTCGTCACGCCGCGCCGTCACCAGGTTGACCTGGGCATCCAGGAACTCCTGCTCGGCGTCCAGGATGTCGAGGATGGTCCGCTGGCCGACCGCGTTCTCCTGGCGCACGCCTTCCAGGGCGATGCTGGTGGCGCTGACCTCGGACTCGAAGGAGGTGATCTCGGCGCGGGCCGTCTGCAGCGCCTCCCAGGCCGAGGTCGAGTCCTGCACCGCCCGGCGCCGGGCCTCGTCGGTCTCGAGCAGACGCTGGCTGCGGCGCTGCTTGGCCTCGCGGATCTGGCTGGAGACGAAGCCCTGCTGATAGATCGGCACGCTCAGGCGGGCCAGGATCTGGCCGCGCTCGGTCTCGGTGTCGCGGCTGGTGGTGTCGTCGCTGCGGCTCAGGGTGCCGACCAGCGACAGCTCCGGCAGGAGCTGGCCGATCTGCAGGCGGATGTTGGCGCGCTCGGACTTCTCGGTGAAGCTGGAGGAGACCACCAGCGGGTTGCGCTCCTGGGCCACCGTGGTCACGGCGAGCAGGGACTCCGGCAGGCCTTCGACGCGCGGCGGCGCCTCCAGCGTGCCGGGGAAGATGCCGACGATCTCCTGATAGATCGCCCGGCTGATCGAGAGATTGCCCTCGGCCTCGATCCGCTCGCCGGTGGCGCGGGCCAGGCGCGATTCGGACTGGGCGACGTCGGTCCGGGTGACCTCGCCGACCTCGAAGCGGTCCTGCGAGGCCTCGAGCTGACGCTCCAGCACCTGCTCGTTGTTGATGGTCAGCTCGAGCACCGACTGGTCGCGCCAGACGTCCATGTAGGCGGTCACCGCCTGCAGCAGAACCTGCTGCTCGACGTCGTGCAGCACGGCCCGCTGGGCGCGGACCAGCGCCTCGGCGCGCTCGGTCTCCGCCACGGTGCGGCCGCCGCGGTAGAGCGGCTGGGTGACGTCGAGCTCGACCGAGCGCGGCGTGGTGCGCTGCGGGTCGACGCCGGTGCTGTCGATGTGCTGCTGGCCGAGGTCGCCCTGCAGGGTGACCCGCGGGCGCCAGTTCGACAGCGCCTGCGGCACCTGCTCGTTTGTCGCGCGCAGCTCGGCGCGTGCCGCCGCCAGGGTCGGGTTGGTGCGGTAGGTCGTCGCCAGGGCCTCGGTCAGGCTCTGCTCGGCCTGCGCCGGTCCGGCCGGCCACAAGCCGCCCGCGACGGCCAGCACCGCAGCCAGGGCCAAGCCGCGCCCGACCGCAAGCCGCGGCCCGCGCGAGACCTCCGGTCCGCGCCGTCGCTCGACCTTATCGCTCAAAAACTGTCCCTCCTGGCGGAGACTATTGGGAGGCATCACGAGACTAGACCGGGTTAACCTTTAAGACCAGTTAAAGCCTGGGAAATCGCCCCTTAGCACGACGCCGGGCGATTCGGGTCTCGGCGCATGCTCAGAAGGTGAATCCGGCGACCGGCTCGAAGCCGGCCAGGCGCGGCGTGGCGGCATCGAAGATCACCCGGCTGGAGACATGGCCGCCCCGGCACTGGGCCAAGGTCGCCTTGCCCTGCCCGGTATCCGGCTTTACCACCGTGACTAGGCGCCCGCTCTCGGCGAGCTGGCCGGCGATCGCCTCGGGCAAGGAAGCGACGGCGCCGTTCAGCAGGATCACGTTGTAGGGCGCCTGCTTGGCATAGCCCTCGGTCAGCGGCCCGGTGATGACGATGGCGTTGTCGATGCCGAGCTCCTGGAAGCGGTCGTTGGCCTGGGCGGCCAGGCCCTCGGCGCTTTCCAGGGCGACGACGGTCGCCGCCAGGCGCGCCGCGACGGCGCTGGCGTAGCCGGTGCCGGCGCCGACGTCGAGCACCACGTCGCCGGGCTCGATGGCCGCGGCCTGCAGCAGGCGGGCCAGGACCATGGGCTCCATCAGATGGCGGCCGCTGCCGATGGTGATGTCCTCGTCGACATAGGCGACGCCGCGCCGGGCCTCCGGCACGAAGAGCTCGCGCGGCACCTGCCCGAAGGCCTCGAGCAGGGCCTCGTCCGTCACCTTGTTGGTGCGGAGCTGACTCTCGATCATGTTCTCGCGGGCGGTCTGGTAGTCCACGGCTGCATCCCCTCTCGCCGGCCCCGCGGGCACCCCCGACCCCGGAGCCGACGGTCATGCTAGCGGAGCCTGGGGCCGGGTCATAGCCGGGCAAGTCCCGAGGTTCAACGGCGAAGCGCCGAGGGCCCGCCCGAACGGCGGAGAATGCCCAGGGGTCAGGGCGCTGGCGCCGGCTCCTCGCGCCGCGTCTCAGGCCGGTCGAACGCGCCGGGGGCACCGCTTGACCGGTCTGGGGCCCGCCGATATACCTCGGCGCTCGCCTCGCGCCCGCGAAGCGCCAACTCGGCCCCGGCCCGGTGGCAGAGTGGTTATGCAGAGGACTGCAAATCCTTGTACGTCGGTTCGATTCCGGCCCGGGCCTCCAGCGCGCGCATCACCACGACATCGCCCCAGCTTGGCCCCGCCCGCCCGGGGGCCCGGTTGCCCGCGTCATGGCTTTCGGGCAAGCTTCCCGGGCGCTTGCGAATAGCGGGAGGGGGCTATGAGTGTCGACGACGACGTGGAAGTCCTCCGGCACATCCCGATCTTCTCGGACATTCCGGTCGGCAAGCTGAAGCTCATGGCCTTCGCCGCCGAGCGCATGACCTTCGACAAGGGCCAGACGATCTTCCGCCAGGGCGATCTGGGCGACGTCGCCTACGTCGTCTTGAGCGGCAACACCGACGTCATGATCGACACGCCGGACGGCCCGCACCGGGTGGTCCAGGACCAGCACAATGCCATCGTCGGCGAGATCGCCATGCTGATCGACGTGCCGCGCACCGCCACGGTGATCGCGACCAGCGACCTGGTCTGCCTCAAGCTGACCAAGGCGCTGTTCTTCCAGCTCGTCGCCGAGCTGCCGAAGGTGGCCGTCGAGATCATCCGGGTGCTGGCGCAGCACGCCCAGCACACCGCCATCGCCAGGGGCGAGCCGATCGAAGAGCTGGAGACCGGCGACAAGGCCTCGGCCTGAGCCCCCCACCTTAGCCCCTGCCGAGCCGCTCAAGGCGGCGTGAAGCCACCCAAATCATTAACCTTTCGCCCAGGCTTCCGGGGGATGCTAGGCTTCGACCATGGAACAGACCTTCGATCTGGCGAGCCTGGATCCCGCGCTGTTGGCCTGCCTGCCGACCGAGTTGCACCCGATCAGCCAGCTCTTCCTGGGCTATTGGCTGGACGGGACGATGTCGACCCCGGAGTTCCTGCGCTGGTTCCACATGCCGAACTCGGACTACCTGTCGGTCGCCCAGTGCTTGCTGGCGGTGGTCGCCGGGGCCTAGCGGCGGCGCCGGGTCGGAGGGCCGGCCTTGGCCTTTGCAAAGGATTTGCGGGCCTCAAGGGCCTTTGATATAACCGCGCGCCTTCGGGCCAGGACCGTCGGAGTCCCGGCCGGGGCCACCGATCCGCGGTAGCTCAGTTGGTAGAGCAGGTGGCTGTTAACCACCGGGTCGCAGGTTCGAGTCCTGCCCGCGGAGCCAATTCGGATCAGGGAGCTAGGCGAAGCGGCCTGGCTCCCTGATTTCGTTGGAGTGACCCTGAAGTGACCCTGCGGGGGCATTTCGAGACGCCTGTGTCATCTTTATCCAGGTGTCCGGATTGTCCGCGGTCGGCGTGCCTTTCTAGAGTAAAACCCCCTCGAGCTCGCACAGCCGGTCGCGCGTCGGGTTTGGTCGGGTACAGGAACCCGGTCTCGGAAGCGTCCGCCTCGCCCCGCGCGAAGGCCAGGGCCTCCTCGGCGCCTCGAAGGGTGCTGGCTGCGGTCATTCCTATCGCACGTAGAGCGCTTCGAGCGCCTCATTCGGCCGCCGGCTGATGATGGTGAGCAGTACCTTGGCAGGGCCCTCGGGCTCGGTACGGCCCTGCTCCCAATTGCGGACGGAGGCGACTTTCAGGCCGAAGGTATCGGCGAAAGCCTGCTGAGACATGCCGACGCTCTGGCGAATGGCTCGAACGTCAACAACGTCCGGCACGTCGATCGAGCGCCCCTTGAGCGGCGCGGCGCCGGTAACGTCGTTCAGGACATCGGTCAGGGCCTCTGCCAGCTCCTGTCCGTTCTTGGTCAGCTTGGTCTTCGCCATGTCTCAGTCCTCACTCGCTGCGACCTTGATGGCCTTCACGATCTGTTTGAGCGCCGCCTTGTCGGCATCGCTCAGGTTGTCTCTCTCGTTCTTCGCGTAGACGGTCAGCATGTAGACGGTCGGGCCCTTGCCGTGGAAATAGTACCCAGCCCGAACGCCACCGCTCTTGCCCTTGCCGGGCAGCGCATGGCGGATCTTTCGGACACCGCCCGTGCCCTGAATGATCGGCCAGCGCATAGGGTTCTTGGCGATCTCGTCCTCAAGGGCTTTCATGCCTTTCTCGGCTAGGAATTTCTTGGCTTTCCGCTCGTAGGGCCGGGTCCGCTTGATCGCTACGCGCATGAGAAATATATACGCTCCTAGCGTAGTTGCTCAAGATGAAAATTGCGCTAATAGCGTAGGTTTCTGGGAGGCCTAGAGAGAGGGCGCTGGCTAAACCGCTCGTTTCTCGGTCTGTTGGCCCTCAGCAGGCTTCTTCAGCCTAGCGCCAGGGCCGCCGCCGCGCCGGCAGGCAGCCGATAGAGGGGCTGACGTCCTAGCCGGGCCGCGCGGCCTGGCGCCGCCCGAAGGCCGTGGCCAAGGCCGCCAGGCTCCAGGCGGCGGTCAGGAACAGGAACGGCATGGCGGCGAAGTGGTAGCGGATCTGGCCGGTGAAGACGGCGGCCAGCAGCGTCACGAAGAGCGGCATGCAGAACAGGAGGCCGAGGGGCGCCAGCGCGCCGTCCCGGCGGAGCAGCGCCCGGGCGGCGACCCAGGCCGCGAAGAGCGACAGGAAGAGCACCGCGAGATAGGCGACCTGATTGAGCGCCTGCAGGGCCAGCGCGATGCTCTGATGGGCCGGGTAGCTGCTCTTGTAGGACCAGAAGCCTTCCGTGTCCTTGTACCAGAGCAGAAAGACCTTGCGCGGCATCCAGGCGATGTAGCTGCCGGGGTTGTCGCGGATCCAGTCGCCCGCGACCTGCTTCTGCAGCCGGTCCAGCTCGACTTGGCGGGCCACCCGCTCCTCCCAGGGGATGCCGAGGTCGGTGAAGGCCGGGGTGTGCTGGTAGTCGAAGTGGCCGCCGGTCATGTGGTCGTTGGCGCCGAGCAACAGGGCCGTGCCGCCGTTGGTCGACACCAGGACGAAGCTGCCCAGCTCCTGCAGGTTGCGGTAGGACCAGGGCAGGACCACGACCGCCAGGCAGAAATAGACGACGAGGCCGGCGCTCAGGACCCGGAGCCAGGAGAAGCCGCGATAGACCAGCGCCAGGGCGATGACGGCGCCGATCGGGAACAGCAGAGTCTGCGGCTTGACCAGGGTGCAGAGGCCGAACAGCAAGCCGCTCGCCGCGATCTGCCAGAGCCTGTCCCGGCCGGCGATCAGCAAGGCGAAGGCGGCCATGACCAGGGCGGTGTAGACGATCTCCGAGAGAGCGAGACCGCCGTAGGCGATGTGGTTCGGGTAGAGGCAGTAGGCCAGCAGGGCGAGGCGCGTCGCGGTCTCGTCGCCCAGGACCCGGCGGCCGAACCAGACCATCAGGAGCATGGTCGCGGCGGCGCCGATCAGGTTCAGGGTGCCGACCGCGATCGCCGGCGTTTGCAAGACCGCCAGGCCGGCCGCCAGGATCGCCGGCCAGCCGATCGGCCAATAGGCGGTCGGCAGGCCGCTCTCCCGATAGCCCTCGCCCGCCACGAGCTCGAGCGCCCTTGCGACATACCAGGCGGCGTCGGACTCCGGCGCGACGGGCAGAAAGACGATCACGCCGAGCCTCAGCAGCAGCGCGAGCGCGATGCACGACGGCAGGAACAGGCGATGGCTCAGGATCGAAAGGAACACGACGGGAGCTTACAGCCTGAGGCCCTGCCGGCCCATGGCGGGCCTTCGAGCGGACGGCACCCGGTGCCGAACGAAGAAACGAGCCGGTCCAAGGAGCCGGCTCGTCTCCTTTGCGGGATCGGGATGCGCGCGGCGCGGCTCAGGCGCGCTTGCCGACCAGCTTCCAGGTAATCGGCAGGACCGCGGCGGCGAGCACCACCTTGAAGGCGTCGGCCGCCAGGAAGGGCACGGCGCCCTTGGCGATCGCCGTCTCCAGGCCGGCGAGATAGGTGAACCAGCCGACGCCCAGCAGATAGATCACGCCCATGCCGAGCAGCATGGCCGCCAGCGTCGTCAGCGGCCGCCGGTCCCAGCCGCGCTCGGCGAGCCAGCCGACCAGGCCGGCGGCGACCATGAAGCCGATCAGGTAGCCGCCGGTCGGCCCGGCCAGGTAGCCGAAGCCGCCGCCCCAGGCGAAGACCGGCAGGCCGATCGAGCCCTGCAGGAGGTAGAAGAGCACCGTCGCCGCGCCGAGGCGCCAGCCATAGGCCATGCCGATCACCAGGGACGCAAAGGTCTGCATGGTCATGGGCACGGGCCAGAAGGGCACCTGGACCTTGGCGGAAAGAGTCATCAGGAGGGAGCCGACGACCACGAGCACGGCGGCACGCAGGAGCCGCGAGGCCTCGCGGTCCGGCCAGAGCACGGCGGAAAGAGTCGGATAGCCGGTCGTCATCGCTGTCATGTCGCCACCTCCCCACTGGTGCGACCCGATCGCCAAAGCAGCGCGGCGCATCGCGGTCGAATGGCGACCCCAACGGGATTCGAACCCGTGTTGCCGGCGTGAAAGGCCGGTGTCCTAGGCCTCTAGACGATGGGGTCTCGGAGCGTCGGAATAGAGCAAGGCCCTAGGGGAATCAAGACCCGCCACCGGCAGCGCCCGCCGGCCCGGGACCCGGGCGGCGGCCGAGCTGCGCGCTCGGCTCGCTCGCCCCCTCGCCCGGCGCTTGGGCGATCGGCGCACCGGCGATCTCGCGGATCAGCTTGAGCAGGATCGAGTTCGCGAAGTCGACGTAGTCGCTGGCGGTCAGCACGAAGGCGCCGGTGCCGCCGACCACGCTGCGCCGGTAGTAGCGGTCGACGTAGAGGTCCTCGTTGAGGATCGCCAGGGCGTTGATCGTCACGCCCGAAGCGACGGCCTGGTCGCGCACGGCGTCGGGCGGCGGGCCCTGGTTGGTCCGCCCGTCGCCGGAGAGGTCGATGACCTTGCGCCGGCCCTGGAAGCCGTTGCGCTCCATCTGACGCAGGGCGAACTTCAGCGCGCCGCCGATGGCGGTGCTGCCGCCGACCAGAAAGCGCGGCGAGCGCTCGATGGCCGCGCCGAAGGCGGCCGCCGACTCGGCGCTGTCGATCCGCACCCAGTCGACCGCGGTCGACTGGCTGAGGTTGTCCGACCATTGGATCAAGGTGACGGCGATGCCGAGATCGCCCGTCGCCCGGATCGCCGCCAGCACCGCCTCGTGCCGGAAGGCGTCGGCCAGGCCCTTCATCTGAAGGTCGAACTCCTCGTCGGAAACGCTTGAGGAGGCGTCGACGGCCAGGACCAGCTCGAGGTCGACCACGCGGCCCTGCTGGGCGCGCGGCTGGCCGCCCGCGGCCAGGAGCCCGGCAAAGGCGAGCGCGAGCGCGAGGCGCAGCCACCTGAGCTCTCGGCCATTCATGCCAACAGTTTAGGGCAAATCGGGACGGCGCGGAAATCGCTCGGCCAAGCGGCCTCATACCAGCCTGCGATGAGTGGAACTCATCGCAGGCTGTACGGCGTTCAGGCGCCACGCGGGCTTATCCTCGCTTCGCTGCGGACGCGCGGTCGCGCTTGCCAAAGCTCGATGAGACGAGCTCATCGAGCTTTGGTATCAGGCCGGCGAGCCGGTTCCGCTTAGGTCGGGCGCGGGCTCGCGGCAGAGCGCCAGGGCCGCCTCCAGGACCCGCTCGACCGACAGCGCCTCGAAGCTCTCCGCCTGCAGGCAGCGCGTCGTGCCCAGGGGGCCGGTCTTGTCGGGCTGGCCCTCGGGGCGGAACAGCGCGACCGTCGGGCAGCCGACCGCCGCGATCAAATGCAGGGGACCGGTGTCGTTGCCGATCGCCACCTGGGCGCGCCGCGCCAGCTCGGCGATCACCGGCAGGGGCGAGGCGATGTCGTGGGCGCCGGGGCAGGCCCGCAGGATCTCGTCGGCCAGCCCGCGCTCGTCCGGGCCGCAGACCAGGACCGGCTCGAGCCCGCGCGCGGTCAAGGCTTGGCAAAGCGCGACGTAGTGCGGCAGCGGCCAGCGCTTCTCGGGGTGGCGGGCCGAGCTGCCCGGCACCACCAGCGCGAAGCGCGCCGGCAGGGGCCGCTCGAGCTCGGCCTCGAGAAAGCCGAAGTCCGAGGGCGGCAGGGCCTCGATGCCCGCCAGGCGCAGCATCTCGGCATGGCGCGCCGAGATGTGCTTGCGGGCCTTGCGGTCCGGGTAGAAGTGCGAGCAGCCGGGCGCCACGCCGACCCATTCCAGGCCGCTGGCCTCGAGGGACCGGAACAGGCGGTTGCTCAGGCTCGACCACTGCAGGTCATAGACCCGCGCGAAGCCGGCGCGGCGCAGGCGGCGGGCCAGCACCCAGGCCTCCCAGGGCCGCCACCAGGCGGGCTTCTCGGTGGTCCAGACCTCGTCGAAGGCGCCGCAGCTCTCGCCCAGCCAGCGGAAGCCGGGCGATGTCAGCAGGCGGATATGGGCGTCGGGATGGGCCCGGCGGATCGCGGCGAAAGCGCCGCTGGCCATGATCATGTCGCCCAGGGCGCTGAGCTTGATGACCAGGATCGAGGACCCCTCGCCCGGCCCGACCGACTCACCCATCGCCCGGCGATCCATGGCTCACGGGCCGGCCGGCGCGGCGTCGTCGATGATCAGTTGCACGGCCTCGCGGCCGGCCCAGGAGTCGGGCCGCAGCTTGCCGGCGACGTGCAGCGGCAGGCCGCGCGTCTCCAGCAGGGCCGGGCCGAGCGGGCCGTCGAGCGCCCGAAAGGCGATGCCCTTGAGCCGGCGGCCGTCGGTGCCGCCGAGGTCGCAGCGCACGTGATCCTCGCCGACCACCCGGGCGCCGGCGATGCGCACCGAGGCCAGCGCCACCCGCGGCTCGGCGTTGCCGGCGCCGAAGGGCGCCAGCCGCTGCAGGTCCCCGACCAGATCGGCGTCGGCGGCGCCGGGCTGCAGCAGGGCATCGATGCCTAGGGCCGGCCGGTAGCCGATCTCCGCCATGCGGGCCGCCAAGCGCTCGTCGAGGAAGCTGCGCAGCGCCGGCAGGTCGGCCTCGCGCACCGTCAGGCCGGCGGCCATCGGATGGCCGCCGCCGTCGACCAGCAGGCCGGCGTCGCGCGCGGCGAGCACCGCGGCACCGAGATCGACGCCCGGCACCGAGCGCGCCGAGCCCTTGCCGACGCCGTCCTCCAGGGCGACGACCAGCGCCGGCCGGCCGCTGCGCTCCTTGAGGCGGCTGGCGACGATGCCGATCACGCCCGGATGCCAGCCCTCGCCCGCCGCGAAGGCCAGTCCCTCGGGCTCGGGGTCGAGCTGCAGCAGGGCCTGGTCCAGCACCGAGCGCTCGATCGCCTTGCGCTCCTCATTGAGCTCGTTCAGGCGGGCGGCGAGCTGGCGGGTCTCCTGCGGGTCGTCGCTGCTCAGCAGGCTGGCGCCGAGCCAGGACTCGCCGACCCGGCCGCCGGCATTGACCCGCGGTCCGAGCAGGAAGGCCGCGTGGTAGGTGCCGGGCGGCTCGTCGAGGCCGGCGCAGTCGGCCAAGGCCGCCAGGCCCGGGTTGCCGCGCCGCGCCATGACCTTGAGGCCCTGGCCGACGAAGGCGCGGTTGAGGCCGGTCAGCGGCACCACGTCGCAGACCGTGCCGAGCGCGACCAGGTCGAGCCAGGCCATCAGGTCCGGCTCCGCGAGATCGCTGTCCCGATACCAGCCGGACTCGCGCAGCGCGCGGTTGAGCGCCACGACCAGCAGGAAGGCGACGCCGACCGCGGCGAGCTGGCCGAGCGGGCTGTCGTCGTCGGGGCGGTTCGGGTTGACCAGGGCCCGGGCCGGCGGCAGCGCGCCGGCCGTGCTGTGGTGGTCGACCACGACCAGCTCCAAGCCCAGGCTCTTGGCGCCGTCCAGCGCCTCGAAGGCGGTCGTGCCGCAGTCCAAGGTCACGACCACCGCGACCCCCTCGGCGGCGAGCCGCCGCAGGGCGGGCAGATTGGGGCCGTAGCCCTCGGCCTGGCGGTCCGGGATGTAGATCCGCGGCTCGACGCCGGCCGACTTGAGAAACCGGGTGAGCAAGGCGGCCGAGGTGGCGCCGTCGACGTCGTAGTCGCCGAACAGGGCGATGCGCCGCCCGGCGCGGATCGCCGCTTCGAGACAGGCGACGGCGCGGCCCATGTCGCGCAAGCCGCCGGGGTCCGGCAGCAGCCGGCGCAGGGTCGGGCTCAGGTAGTCCTCGGCCGCCTCCAGGCCGACGCCGCGCGCCGCCAGCACGCGGCCGACGATCTCCGGCAGGGAGAAGCGCTGGGCCAGGGCGAGCGCCAGCCGGTCCTCGCCGCCGCGGCGCTCCCAGCGATTGCCGAGCAGCGAGCGCTCGACGCCGAGGAAGCAGTCGCGCGGCGCCCGGGCACCGTCCCGCCTGGCGGCTGTCAGCACGTTACGCCCCGATCTCCTCGTACCAGGTCTTGCGGATGAAGTTGTGCTCGGCGTCGATCAGCCTGACGGTGCCGGTCTTGGAGCGCATGATCATCGACTGCGTGGTGGCGCCGTGGTGGCGCCGCCGCACGCCGCGCAGCATGCTGCCGTCGGTGACGCCGGTGGCGGCGAACATGACGTCGCCGGCGGCCAGGTCCTCCATCTTGTACTTGCGGTCGAAGTCCTCGATGCCCCAGCGGCGGCCGCGCTCGCGCTCGTCCTCGTTGCGGAACACCAGTCGGCCCTGGAACTGGCCGCCGATGCAGCGCAGGGCCGCGGCGGCGAGCACGCCCTCCGGCGCGCCGCCGACGCCCCAGTACATGTCGACACCGCTGTCCGGCCGGCTGGTGGCGATGACGCCGGAGACGTCGCCGTCGCCGATCAGCATGATGCGCGCACCGGCCTCGCGGATCTGCGCGATCAGCTCTGCGTGCCGCGGCCGGTCGAGCACGCAGACCACCAGGTCCTGGACCTCGGAGTCCTTGGCCTTGGCCAGCTCGGCCAGGTTCTTCGCCGCGCTCTCGTCGAGGTCGACGATGTCCTGCGGCAGGCCGCCGCCGACGGCGATCTTGTCCATGTAGACGTCCGGCGCGTTGAGGAAGCCGGACTCCTCGGCCATGGCGATCACGGTGATGGCGTTGTTCATGCCCTTGGCGGTGATCGTCGTGCCTTCCAAGGGGTCCAGGGCGATGTCGACCTTGGGGCCGCCGGCGCCGACCTGCTCGCCGATGTAGAGCATCGGCGCCTCGTCGCGCTCGCCCTCGCCGATCACCACCTTGCCCTCGATGGAGAGCGCCCCCAAGGCCTCGCGCATGGCGTTGACGGCCGCCTGGTCGGCCGCCTTCTCGTCGCCCCGGCCCATCAGGCGCGAGGCGGCCAAGGCGGCGGCCTCGGTCACCCGGACCACTTCGAGGGCCAGGTTGCGTTCCATATGTCCGATTGTCGTCATGGCATATCCCCAGCGGCCGTCCAGCGGCCTGCCACTCCCGTTCAGTGAAAGGGCCGCCCGCGCCGTCGCGGGACCGGCGATGTCAGAGATCCTCGATCCGAACCATTCTGGGCGATTCGAGCACCGCGTCCAGCGCCGCGATGCGTTGCAGGGCCGCGGTCATGTCCGCCTCGCGCGTCTCGTGGGTGGTGATGACGACCGGCACCGCCTCGCCCGGCGCCCGGCCGCGCTGCAGCAGCGCTTCGACCGAGATCGAGAGGTCGCGCAGGATCGCCGCCACGTCGGCGATGACGCCGGGCTGGTCCAGCACCATGAGCCGCAGATAGTAGGAGCCCTGGCGCTCGGACAGGCCGACCGCCGGCAGCCGCTGCAGCTCCGTGGCCGGCACCGCGAAGGTCGGCAGCCGGCTGCCGCGGGCGATGTCGATGACGTCGGCGACCACGGCCGAGGCGGTCGGGCCGGCGCCGGCGCCGCGCCCTTCGGCCATGAAGGAGCCGACGAAGTCGCCCTCGGCGACGACGGCGTTGAAGACGCCTTCGATGCCGGCGATCGGCGCGTCCCGGCGCACCATGGTCGGGTGGACCCGCTGCTCGAGGCCGCCGTTGCCGCGCCGCGCCAGGCCGAGCAGCTTGATGCGGTAGCCCAGCTCCTCGGCGAAGCCGATGTCGAGGGAGGAGATCTCGCGGATGCCCTCGACGTGGACCGCCTCGAAGTCGACCTCGCAGCCGAAGCAGAGCGCGGCCAGGATCGCCAGCTTGTGGGCGCTGTCGATGCCGTCGACGTCGAAGCTCGGATCGGCCTCGGCGTAGCCGAGCTGCTGGGCTTCGGCGAGCACCTCGGCGAACTCGCGGCCGCTGTCGCGCATGCCGCTGAGGATGTAGTTGCAGGTGCCGTTGAGGATGCCGTAGATGCAGCCCAGCTCGTTCGCCGCCAGCCCCTCGCGCAGGCCCTTGATGATCGGGATGCCGCCGGCCACGGCCGCTTCGTAGGCCAGGGACACCCCGGCCTGCTCGGCCCGGCGCGCCAGCGCGCCGCCGTGGTGCGCCATCAGCGCCTTGTTGGCCGTCACCACGGGCTTGCCCGCGGCCAAGGCCGCCTCGACCACCGCCTTGGCGACGCCGTCGCTGCCGCCGATCAGCTCGATCACCAGGTCGAGCTCCGGATCGGCCGCCATGACCTCCGCGTTCTCGAACCAGCGCACGGCGGAGATGTCGATGCCGCGGTCCTTCTGGCGGTCGCGCGCCGAGACCGCCGAGACCAGCAGCGGCCGGCCGCTGCGCCCGGCGATCAGCTCGCGATGGGCTTGCAGCAGGCGCAAGGTGCCGCTGCCGACAACGCCGAGCCCGGCGACACCGATCTTGACCGCCGATGACAAAGAGCAGCACCCCGAAGACAGCATTGGAGAAGAACAGGCCGGTCGCGGCGGCGGCCGGGCGGCCCCGCCGGCCGGGCTATTCGATGAAGATCTCGACCCGGCGGTTGCCGGCTTCGCCCGTGGGCATGAACTCGTGATAGACCGGCTGGCTGTCGGCCTTGGCGACCACCGCGACCCGGCTCTGGGCCAGGCCGAGGCGCATCAGCTCGCGGGCGACGCTCTCCGCCCGCTTCTTGGAGATCGCCAGGTTGGCCATGCGGTGCTTCACCGGATCGATGACGTTGGTCCGCGAGCTGGAATGACCGACGACGCGGATCGGCCGGCCGCCGGCTTGCTGCTGGATCGCCGCGATCTGGCGCAGCACCTGTCGGTCGTTGTCGTCGAGGCCCGCGGAGCCATGGCCGAAGTAGATCAGGCCGACGAGCTGCCCCGAGGCCGCGGCCGGCTGGTTGGCCGGGGCCGCCTGGCCCGCCGAGAAGCCGTCGCCGCCCAGGGGCGCCGCGCCCGGCGTCGGATTGGCCGGCGGATAGGCCGCGGCGACCTGCGGATAGCTCGGCGGCGGCGCCGGCGGCTGCTGCGGGTAGGCCGGGGTGACCGGCAGGACCGGCGCCGGCTGCGGAATCGGTCCGCCCGGCGGCAGGCCCGGCTGGCCGAGCGGCGGCACGGCCGGCACGGCCTGCGGCAAGGCGGCCATCTGGGCGCGGGCCTGGAGCTGCAGGGTCTGTAGCTGATAGGCGTTGCGGTCGATGATCTGCTGGCGCACGCGCTGCTGCTCGATGGCCTGCAGGCGGGCCTGCTCGGCCATCGCCTGCTGCTGCAAGACCATGGCCTGCAGCCGCTGGGCCTCGGCCACCTGGACCTGCACGGCCTGCTGCTGCAAGAGCACGGTGGCCGGCGCCGCGGCGGGGCTGGCGGCGTAGTCGGGCAGCACGCTGTCGCCGCTGCGCTGGGCCGGTGCGGCCGGCGGCTCCGGCAGCGCCGGTTGGCTGATGCCGGCCGGCCGCGCCTGCGGCACCGGGCCGATCGCCGGCGGCGGCGGAGCGCTGTCGCCCTGATCGGCGGTGGCCGGCGACGGCGGCGCGATCTGCGGCAGCGCCGGCGCCGGCGCGGCCGTGCGGGCGCTGGGCTGGAGGGCGGGCTGGCCTGTGGTGGCGGCTTCCTGCGGTAGCGGCAGGATGGCCGGATCGGCGCGCAGGTCTTCGTCCGTGTAGACCGCGTTGTCGCGGTCGGCGGCCAGGCCCTTTTGCAGAGTCAGGCGGCGAACGCGCGAGCTCGGCAGCGGCGCCTGCTCCGGCACGCTAGCCAAATTTGGATAGGCGGGGTCTTCCTGGTCGATGGTCCGCAAGGCCGCGATACGCGGCTGCGCCTCTTCTTCTTCGGAGAAGAAAGAACAGGCAGCCAACTCGAAGCCCATGATTGGCAACAGCGCGACCAACGACACAAAGCGCCGCAGACGCGACCGACGTCCTTCTCTCGAGCACACTATCCCGAAAGGTCTCATCTACCGACCTCTTGACCCCCGTCTAGGGGTCATAGCATAGGTGTCACTCGGTAAGATAGCTTTAAGGCTGGGCAAAGCAGCCTTCATCCGTTATTCAACTCCCCCAATTCGAAGCCGGCCAGCGCCGTGCGTCTTCTTGCATCCAAGCGGCTGGCTTGCAAGTCCGTGCCAAACAGACAACATGGCTCCGATTCTCCCGGAAAGCATAGGGACACATCTATGGCTGAGCAACAGGGCGCATCTCAGGACCAAAGCACGCCGAACCCGGCCGAGTGGTCGAGGACCATGGCGGAGATCGCCGAGAAAAGCCAGAAACTCGTCACGGACTGGCTCGAACGGCAGTCCGAGGAGAACGGCACCACGAAGCTCGACCCGCTGAACGTCGGCAGCGCTTTCCTGGAGATGACGGCGCGCATGATCACCGACCCGGCGAAGGTCGTGCAGGCCCAGATGAACCTCTGGCAGGACTACATGAATCTCTGGCAGTCGACCACGCGGCGGCTGCTCGGCGACGAGGTGGATCCGGTCGCGGCGCCGGAGCGCGGCGACCGCCGCTTCAGCGACCCGGCCTGGGACGAGAACCAGCTTTTCGACTTCATCAAGCAGTCCTACCTGCTGACCGCGCGCTGGATGCAGTCGACCGTGCGCGACGTCGAGGGCCTGGACGACAAGACCTCCAAGAAGGTCGACTTCTATACCCGGCAGTTCGTCGACGCGATGGCGCCCTCGAACTTCGTCATGACCAACCCGGAGGTGCTGCGGGTCACCCTGGAATCCGGCGGCGAGAACCTGGTCAAGGGCCTGCGCAACCTCCTGGAGGACCTGGAGCGCGGCAAGGGCAACCTGGCCATCAAGATGACCGACTACGAGGCCTTCGAGGTCGGCGAGAACATCGCCGTGACGCCCGGCAAGGTGGTCTACCAGAACGACCTGATTCAGCTCATCCAGTACGAGCCGACCACCGAGAAGGCGCACAAGGTCCCGCTGCTGATCATCCCGCCGTGGATCAACAAGTTCTACATCCTCGACCTGCGGCCGAAGAACTCCTTCATCAAGTGGGCGGTCGAGCAGGGCCTGACGGTCTTCGTCATCTCCTGGGTCAACCCGGACGAGGCGCTGGCCGAGAAGACCTTCGAGGACTACATGCAGCTCGGCCCGCTGGCCGCGCTCGACGCGGTGAAGGAGGCGACCGGCGTCGCCGAAGCCAACGTCATCGGCTACTGCCTGGGCGGCACGCTGCTCGCGGCCACCCTCGCCTACATGGCCGAGAAGGGCGACAAGCGGGTCAAGAGCGCGACCTACTTCACGACCATGACCGACTTCACCGAGGCCGGCGAGCTCGGCGTCTTCATCGACGAGGAGCAGCTCACCGCCCTCGAGCAGGACATGGAGCGCAAGGGCTACCTCGAAGGCAGCCACATGGCGACGACCTTCAACATGCTGCGCGCCAACGACCTGATCTGGTCCTTCGTCGTCAACAACTACCTGATGGGCAAGGACCCCTTCCCCTTCGACCTGCTCTACTGGAACTCCGACTCGACGCGCATGCCGGCCGCCATGCACAGCTTCTATCTGCGCCGGATGTACCAGGAGAATCTCCTGGTGCAGCCCGGCGCCATCACCCTGTCGGACGTGCCGATCGACCTGACCAAGGTCAAGACGCCGACCTTCATGCTGTCGACCCGCGAGGACCACATCGCCCCCTGGAAGTCGACCTACGCGCTGACCCAGCATCTGTCCGGGCCGGTGCGCTTCGTCCTGGCGGCCTCGGGCCACATCGCCGGCGTGGTCAACCCGCCGGCCTCCGGCAAGTACTCGCACTGGACCAACGACAAGAACGCCAAGGACCCCGAGGTCTGGCTGCGCGGCGCCGAGGAGCACGCCGGCTCCTGGTGGCCGGAGTGGTACAAGTGGGTGGCCCGCAAGAGCGGCGCCAAGATCGCGGCGCGCGTGCCGGGCGACGGCGAGCTGGAGGTGCTCGAAGACGCCCCCGGCAGCTACGTCAAGGTCAAGGCCGCGACGGAGGACTGACCGCCCGGCCCCAGCGGCCGCCGGAGCGCGGCGCTGCGGGGGCGCCCCGCCCCAAAAAAGTCATTCATCCCAAGGTCGTCGAGCCGGCTCTTCTGCGGCGTGCTACCAAACAGGTGGCAGTGCGTCGTCTTGTGGCCATCCACTACATATGCGATCATTAGAGGCCGCCTGACTGCCACTGATTCGTAAGGGGCAACTCGGCTCGGCGGCGGCCCATCCCCGCAGGCCGAGCGCTAGGAATAGGGGGACCTCGCCATGAGGACCAAGATCGCGCGTCTCGGCGCCGTCGCCGCCGCCGCCGCATTGCTGTCCGCTTGCTCCAATTTCTTCCCCTACATCACCTCTCTGGACTCGGAGAAGCGCTACCTCGAGCAGGACTCGACGGTGCTCACCGAAGCCGACAAGCGGGCGATCGTGAACGTCAACCAGGTCAATCCGCAGCAGGGCTTCGTGATCCCGAACCGCATCGTCTGCGCCGAGCCCAGCCCCGACGTGGCGAAGGCGCTCTCCGAGGGAATCTCGGCAGCGGTGCAGGCCGAGGTGTCCGGCCAACGCAGCGGCGAGCTGCAGGGCAGCCGCAGCCTGGCCGAGAGCGTCGCCCAGCTCGGCGAGCGCCTGGGCACGATCCAGTTGCTGCGCGACGGCTTCTACCGGGCCTGCGAGGCCTACGCCAACGGCGCGATCTCGGACACGACCTACGCCATGATCGTCAGCGGCACCGACGACGCCATGGTCACGCTGATGGCCAGCGAGATGGCCGCCGGCGCCTTCGGTCGACAGCAGGCCGCGATCGGCGGCGCGGCGACGGGCACGACGGCGGAAGTCGTCGCCGATCAGCAAGCAGTCACCACGAACCGCGAGACCCTGGTCGCCCTGAAGGGCGACGAAGCGAAGCTGCAGCAGCAGAAGCGCTCCGAAGAGGCGAAAGAGGAGCCGAACCAGGACACGATCGACACGCTCGATGCCTCGATTGCCGAGAAGCAAGCGCAGATCGCCGCGACCGAGGAGAATCTGAGGGACGCCGTCGCCCGCTCCGCCTCATCGAGCGCCCGCGCCGTCTTCGCCTCCAGCGTCGGCAGCATCTCCGGGCAGCGCCCCGAAGGCGGATCCCAGGCGGTCGAGTCCATTCATCGGACCTTCATGCGCTCGACCAACCTCGACGCCTTCGTGCTGGCCTGCGTGACCGCGCTCGACCGTCGCAGCAAGGGCGGCGGCAGGGCGCAAGGCACGGAGTTCGTCGAGGTCTGCAAGCAGTACTTCGGCGCCAACATCCCGGGAACGCCGCTCGACCCCAAGGCCTCCTTCAGTACGTTCGTGACCGGCGGCGCGGATCACCGCGAGCGCATGGCGCTGATCGAGTCCTTCCCCGCGCCGCTGCTCGCGAGCTATCTCGAGAACTGCGGCACGGATGCCAAGCGGAACGCCAACGCGGCGTCCTGCGAGTCGATGGACGAGATCCTCAAGACCTGGGGCGTGACGCGACCGCAGTAGACGCCGGCCAGCGCTACTCGCCCGACTCGCCGCTGCGGTGCTTCGGCCGGCGCTTGTAGGCCTTGGCCGAGCGCTCGAGACCCTTGCCGCGGCGGCGCAGGTGCTGGGCGTAGGGGTTGCGCGGGGCGCTGGGGCGGCGGCGAGGCTTGCGTGCTTTGGCCTTGGCCATTGGGGGCTCGCCGGAGGTCGAAGGCTAGTCCTCGGACAGCGCCTTGTGGGCCGCGCCGAGCTCGCGGTAGTGCTTGGCGATGTAGGGGCCCTCGGCCAGGTCCGACTCGCTCATCTCGCGCAGCCGGCGCGCCGGCGAGCCGGCCCAGAGCTCGCCCGCCTTGACCCGCTTGCGCGGCGTTATCAGGGCGCCGCCGGCGACCATCGCGCCCGTCTCGATCACCGCGCCGTCCATCACCGTCGCGCGCATGCCGATGAAGGCGCGGTCCTCGACGGTGCAGGCGTGCAGCAAGGCCATGTGGCCGACGGTCACCTCGTCGCCGATCGCCGTCGGCATGCCGCCGTCGCCGACCCGGTCGTGGTTCACGTGGATCACCGTGCCGTCCTGGATGTTGGTGTCGCGGCCGATCTTGATCCAGTTGATGTCGCCGCGCAGCACGCAGCCGTACCAGATCGACGTGCCCGGCCCGATCTCGACGTTGCCGATCACCACGGCGTTCTCGGCGATGAAGGCATCCGGATGGATGCGCGGATGGACGCCGTTGAACGGCAGGATGATGCCGGCCATGGCCAGTCGTACTCCTCGACGCGAACGCCAAGCCGCCGGGAAAGCGGGCGCCGGCCCCTGCCGGCGCCGTCGCTCAGCGCTTGGAGAACTGGAAGCTGCGGCGCGCCTTCGCCTTGCCGTACTTCTTGCGCTCGACCACGCGGGAGTCGCGGGTCAGGAAGCCGCCCTTCTTGAGCACCGGCCGCAGCGCCGGCTCGTAGTGGGTCAGCGCCTTGGAGATGCCGTGGCGGACCGCGCCGGCCTGGCCGGAGAGGCCGCCGCCGGTGACGGTGCAGAAGACGTCGTACTGGTCGCGCCGGTTGACCGCCTCGAAGGGCTGGTTGAGCACCATGCGCAGCACCGGCCGGGCGAAGTAGACCTCGATGTCCTTGCCGTTGACGTTGACGCGGCCGGAGCCGGGCTTGATCCAGACACGCGCCACGGCGTTCTTGCGCTTGCCGGTCGCGTAGCTGCGGCCCTGGGCGTCGATCTTGGGCTCGACCGTCTCGGGCTCGGCCTCGGGGGCGAGGCCGGTCGCCTCGCCGAGCTGGCTCAGGTCGTCCAGGCTTTGGGTCTCGTCGGCCATGGCCATCAGCCTCTCACAGCGTTCTTGGGGTTCATCGCGACCAGGTCGAGCGGCTCGGGCTGCTGCGCCTCGTGGGGATGCTCGCTGCCGGCATAGACCCGCAGGTTCTTCATCTGCTGGCGGCCCAGGGGCCCGCGCGGGATCATCCGCTCGACCGCCTTCTCGATCACCCGCTCCGGGTGCTGGCCGTCGAGGATCTTGTCCGCGGTGCGGCTCTTGATGCCGCCGGGATAGCCCGTGTGCCAGTAGTAGGTCTTGTCGCTGCGCTTGTTGCCGGTCAGCGCGACCTTCTCGGCGTTGACCACGACCACGTGGTCGCCGCAGTCCATGTGCGGGGTGAAGCTCGGCTTGTGCTTGCCGCGCAGGATCTTGGCGACCTGGCTGGCCAGCCGGCCGAGCACGGCGCCTTCGGCGTCGATCAAGACCCACTTCTTCTCGATCTCGGACGCCTTGGCAGAATAGGTCCTCATGTCTCGCTCGGGCCTCTTGTCCGAAAGGAAGACCGCGGCCGGCCAATCCGATGCTGGCGCCGCGGAAGCGCGCCCTTCTAGGCGAGGCCCCCTGCCCTGTCAACCAGCGATTCGGCGCTCAAAGCCCAGGCATATCAGGAATTTATCTTTGCGGTACTATGTTACCACAAACGATCTGGCGCAGCGGCCTCAGTCGGCCGGCGGGATCGAGTAGGTCGCGGTGACGTGGGCGGCGGGCGCCGCCTCGTCCTCGCCCTCGGAGAAGATCGAGACCTCGCCGTAGGCCAGGCGCCGGCCGAGCTTGAGGATGCGGGCGTGGCCCAGCAGGTCGGCCGGCTGCGGCCGGCGCAGGAAGTTGCAGTTGAGGCTGGAGGTCACCGCCATGACCTGCGGGCCGATGTGGCTCATGACCGCCACGAACATGGCGAAGTCGGCCAAGGTCATGATCATCGGCCCGGCCACCGTGCCGCCCGGTCGCACGAAGTCCTGCCGATAGGGCAGCCGCACCGTCACCTCCCCCGGCGCCAGCCGCTCGATGCTCAGCCCGAGCTGCAGCGCGAAGGGCAGCTCGCGCTCGCAGATCTCCAGGACCTGCTCGATGGTGATGGCGGGGGTCGGCACGGCGTCCATGGCGGCACCATAGTCGGGGCGGGTGCCAGGGCGCGCAAGTCGGCCTTTCAGAGGGCCAGTACAGGCAACGCGCCGCCCGACGTAAGACTATCTAAACGCGAATTCCTTGAGATTTTTCTCTAGATTACATTGTTGACTGACCTCGACAAGGAGCATATATCTTGTCTCGCATCTCCCAAGTGACTGCTTCGTGTAACGCCTGATTCGGCCGATTCGATTATTAGAATCAACGGCTTATGGGTCTTGAAGGGGAGCTTGGATGCGGAACCCAGCGGGCGAAGCGGGTTATGACCTAGTCCGGCAGTATCTCAACCGCCGGCTGAAGCTTGTGTTCCACGGATCGCGGGTCACCTCTGCTGACGGGTGGCTCGCCTTAGGCCAACTCAACACCGCCCTAGGGCTGACCGCCCTGGCCCGCAGCATGTTCACTGACAGTCGGACGGACGGGAACGGCTGGCACGCCTTCAGCGGCTTCCTGCGTCAGTCTGTTTGTTGGCGTTTCGCTGGATACAAAGACGTCAAGGTCGCTGAGCGGATCGCACGCGATCTTGGCATGCGTTGGAATGTCGGTAGCAAGGCGGTAGAGCGCGACGAGGAAGCTGCTACACGCCGCCCCCTCGCTAGCAGGCCGCTCATTCGACCGGATCTGCAGCGAAATGGGCGGCCGGATACCACAGTGGTTTGCGCCTAACGACAAGCGGAGTCACGCTGATCAGCAGGGAGGCCTCTCCATGAGAAATTCCGGTTACTTGCTTCCAGATCTCAGATGGCCACTTGCTTCGTACAGAGTCGTTTGCTTCTTCGTCGTTTGCTTCTTCGGTGCGATCCTCACTCTCGCCACGCCCTCGATCAGTGCGGCAGAGGATGGCGCGACGCTGTCTTTGCGCAGCCAGACGATCGATCCGGCGGCCGTCGAGCGTGTCAATCAGCTAGACAAACCCGGATGGCTGATTCTGCAGTTCACCGAACCCGTCAACAGTGCAGATCAGGCGCGGCTCAGTCGCGCCTACGGCCTGTCGTTCGACAGGTATGTCGCACAGAATGGCTATATCGAGAAAATCGATCCTGAGACGCTGGACCGGCTGTCGAGAGACCCGGCGATCGGCGCGATTGTGCGATACGGCCCCGAACTGAAGATCGATCCGGAGCTTGGACAGCGTAAGTTCGTGACCGAAGAGCGCACGGCCGAGCCGGGGCTGTTGCTGACGGTGGTGGCGTTCGAGGATACGTCCGCAGAGTCATTCGTCGCAGAACTGGAAGAACGCGGCGCCGAGATCATCGCAGTCACCGACGAGCCGGAAAACGGCATCCTGCGGGTACAAGTCCGAGTAGACACGTCAAACGAGGCGCTGGGGCTTGCAGAAGTCGAGGACGTCCAGTTCATAGAAGAGCTTGGCGACGTTACGCTCAACAACGGCACGACGCAGTGGGTGCTGCAAACCGACACCAACAACTCGCGTACAATCTGGGGAAACGGACTGCGCGGCGAGGGCCAGGTCATCGGCCACATCGACGGCGTAGTCGACCTTGGGAACTGCTTCTTCAACGACCCGAACGTCGCGGCTGCGGGCCCGACGCACCGCAAGGTCGTGGGCCTTCGGAACGCCAAGGGCGACGGGCAAGACGATCACGGCACGTTTTCGGCGGCCAATGCCGCTGGCGAAGACGTCAACAACGACGCGTTGTCGGCCACACCCAACGCCAACAATGGCCAGGCCCCGCGGGCCCGACTGACCCATGGCAATCTGTACGATCTGGATGTTGTCATCGGCGGCACGGTTTCGTTTTATGCCTATCTGGCGGCGGCGGCGTCGGACGGCGCGTTCATTCACACCAACAGTTGGGACGACAAATCCACCTCGGAATACACGCAGCTGAGCGTCGATCTCGACAGTTTCACCTGGGATCAGGAGAACCACCTGGTCATCATCGGGCCGGACAATAACGGAACGATCCGGCCGCCGGACACGGCAAAGAACGCGCTGGTGGTCAATGCGACCCAGCAGTCGCCAAACCAGGGCAATTTCTCGTCCGGCATCACCCAGTTTTCACTAGACGGACGGCGCAAGCCGGATCTGATGGCGCCTGGCGCCGGCATCACCTCGGCTGACGGCGGCACCAATTGCGGCACGCAAGTTGATAGCGGCACCAGCTTTGCCGCACCTGCAGTGGCCGGGCACGCAGCGCTGGTGCGGCAATACTACACCGAAGGCTGGTATCCGACAGGGACGCGTGAGGCATCTCATGCCTTTACACCTTCCGGTGCGTTGCTGAAAGCGACGCTGTTGAACGGAACCGTCGACGCCGTAGGCATCGCCGGCTACCCAGATGCTGCCGGGAGTGGTGAAGGCTGGGGGCGTCTGCTTACCGAGAACGCGCTGTTCTTCGCCGGAGACGCACGCAATACCCGTGTCTGGGATTACCGCCACGCCGACGGGCTGGAAACCGGCGAAAGCCTCGATCTGCCGCTGCAGGTTGCGACGAACGGCCAGCCAATGAAGATCACCCTGGTCTGGACCGAACCGCCGGGGACGGTGAATTCCGCGGCGCCGGTCGTCAACAACCTCGATCTGTCGGTGATTTCGCCGGACGGAACGCAGACCTTCCGCGGCAACGTCTTCAACAACGGGGTGTCCGCTTCTGGCGGGACCGCCGATGCACTGAACAATGTCGAGATGGTACTGATCGACCAGCCCGCCCCGGGTGAGTGGACGATCCGGGTGGCTGCCACAGCGGTCAACCAGGGCAAGCCAGGCCAGGGTTTTGCCGTCGTAGCCAGCGCCGACCTTACCGAGCCGCCCTCACCGCTCGGCCAGCAGAACCTGCTGGTCGTGCGGGCGAATTTCTCGGACGTAGCGGTAACGCCACCCCTGCCGAACCTGCAAAACACCATGATCGACGTAGTGTCCTATTACGATGAGGTCAGCCTTGGCGAGGTGACGCTGGTTCCGGAATACCGCGGGCCGATCAGTCTCGACCACGCACGCAACTACTACTACCATCCGACGCGCAGCCTGCTCGTCGAATTGACGCAAGAGGTCGTCGACAAACTCATCGCCGCGGACGCGGATGTGTTCGACAAAGGCACCGCGGCGACGGGGGACGACATCGACCGCATCGTGATCGTAACCAACGATCCTGCCTTTAGCGAGGACAGGGCGACGACCGGACCGTGGCCCTACGACATGCCCGCCGGCCTGCCGAGACCGCTGTCGGTGTCGGTGCATTCTTATCAGAACAGCGTGGCACAGCTTACCCACGGGCTGGGGCACCAATTCGGGTTCCTCGACCTTTACGCCTATCCTAGCGTGGTATTCCCGCGTGCCTATGTAGACCAGTGGGACAATATGGCGGGGTTCTTCAACAACGTGCACGTGCTGGCCTGGCAGAAGGAGCGACCGGGCTGGATCACTGACCATGGCGCGACGGTGACCTACATCCCGCGCCCCGCGGCCGGGTCAACGACCAATAGCAACAACTTGCAGCTCTTCCTGCCCAGCGAAACCGGCACCAACCGCAAAGCGATAGCCATCGGCCTCAGCCAGAACGCCTCGGCTATTGGTGACGAAGACGCCTTCTACATGATCGAAGCGCGCGACAACACGAACATGGACTTCGATGCCGCGCTGCCAGCGTCGGGCGTACTGATTTACTATGTCAACGAGTTGGTGCCCCAAGGCGAGGGTCCGGTAATTATCCACGATGCAACGCCGTCCACGGTCACGCTGGACGACGCGACATTTGATGTGGGTGACACGACGATTCTACCGGGCACCGGGATCACCGTAACCGTCAAGGCCGGCACCGGCGGTGCGCCCTTTGATATTGATGTCAACTATGTCGCACCAGATACCGATTACAACGTCAAGATCACGCGCGGCGACACAATCGACGGACAATTCTACTCATACTTCAGCCCCGACATATGGGTCGACTCGCCGAAGAACGGTTTTAACCTGTCGGGCGGTCCGCCAGCGCATGCAGATCGTGAGAACCCGGTGATCGGCGAGATCAACCGGATCTATGCGCGAATCAACAACGACGGCCCGGCCTCGGCCTTCAATTTCGACGTGAAGTGGAGAATCTCCGAGCCCTATCACACTGTCGGTGGCGAGGCGGATTTCGACACGTTTCTGGGGATCAAGCATATCAGCCAGCTGACCTCGGGCGGACAGACGATCCAGTTCATCGAATGGACTCCGGCCGATGACGGCGATCCGCATAGTTGCGTGCGTGTCGACCTGACCAACCTGGTCGGGACCGACACAAACGAGTACGATAACTGGGCGCAGGAGAACCTGCACAAAGTGCAAAGCGTCACGGCCAGCCCGTTCACGCGAGTGTCGCAGCGGTACGGTCTGCGGAACCCCTATGACGTGGACACGCTCTTCTATTTCCAGCAAACAGGCATCCCCATGAGCTGGGACGTCCAACTGGTACCGAAGAAAGCGATGCTGCGTCCGGGTGAACGGATCGAGTTGTTGGTGTCGATCAAACCGCCCGACAAGGCCGAGATTTGCACCGAGGAACGCGCCACGATCGAAAGCTGGGCTGCCCGCGACCATACCCTGGTGCCGGTGGGCGGCGGCGTGCTGCAAGTCGATCTGCGGGCGAAAACGGCGATCGACATCGAAACTGGCACACGGCGGTGCGACAACGTCGATTTTGAGAGGTTGCTTGAGCAGCGTCTGCGCGAGGCTAAGGAGAAGGGCGAAGACGTCAATGTCGAGAAGATCGCGGCCGAGCTCAAGAAGCGGTTCCGGCAGTGCCGGCGGGTCGTCGTTCAGGGATGCACGAACCCGCCGATGCCCAACCAGGAGGTCATCGTCCGCTATGACCCGCCGACCGGAGACCCGGTCTACCGGACTGTCAAGACCGATGCCAATGGCTGTTATGAAGACATGTATCTGACGGTGGACGAGGGCAATTGGACCGTGAACGCAGAGTTTCCAGGCGATGAATGCAATGGGTCGTCTTCGACGCCGACAAGGGTGGTGTGTCTTTGTCACGATGTACGTGAATGACTAGGTTGATGCTGGGCGGGATGTTCGAACCCGAGCGCCCTGTACCTCGAGCCAGCTCGCGACCCGCAACCACGATTTCTACCACCTGCTAGTCTAGAGTCCTGGCAACGGGCGAAAGGTCAGGCCCGACCGGAAACCATCCAGAGCACAGAACAGGCTGAAGCGGTCTAGTTGGTAGTGGCTCTGGATTCAGAGTTCTCTTCGGCAAATCTGGGTGAGTTAGAGAGCAGCTTTACCTCACTGCACCTGCCGCCAGGTCCCGTCCGGGAACCGGCAGGCGACGCTGTAGCTGACGCCGGCGCGGCCGCCGCGGCTGACCATGGTCTCGAACGCGCGGCAGTAGAGGCCCTCGGCGGAGGTGCCGTCGCGGATCGCCGTGGCGGTGCCGTAGCTGCCGCTGCCGGGGTTCTCCCAGGCGACGCTCTCGCCTAGGGGAAGGCTGCCGGCGACCGCCAAGGCCTCGCTGACGTAGGGCTGGTCCGGGCCGAAGGTGCCGCCCGCGGCCGTCGGCGGCGGCGCCTGGTAGCCGGCGAGCTGCACGCCCGGGCCGCGGAAGCCACCTTCGATTGACTGCCCGACCGAGCGGCCGGCGGCCCCGCCGAACAGAGCGCCGAGAGAGGAGCCGAGCGCCGTGGCGACGAGCCGGCCGCTGCCGGAGCCGACCTGCGAGCCCAGGAGCCCGCCGAAGACCCCGCCAAGGGTGCCGCCCGTCACCCCGGTCACGTCCGAGGTGCTGACCCCGGCACAGCCCGAAACGAGCACAGCCGTGGCCGCCGCCAGAGCCCATCGCCTGACCGCCATCCGAATTCTCCCCCTGATCCGACAGGACCTGCTGCCAGTGTTACGGGACCAGAGCTTACCGTCTCCCCAACGCCGGGACCTTTTCGGTCCCAGCGGGCCCGGCGACGGCCATTTTGTTTCCCCCCGGGCAAGGCTATGCTCGATCCGCCATTCCGGGAAGCTTTGGAGGCACCATGAGCACCGCCGCCGCGGCCGAGCTGCCGAACGAGCCGATCCTGCTGCGCGACACCGAGGGGGCCGTCGCCACGCTGACCCTGAACCGGCCGGCCCGCTACAACGCCCTCTCCGAGGAGATGCTGGCCGAGCTGCAGGCGGCGCTGGACGAGATCGCCGCCGACGAGCGGATCCGGGTGCTGGTGCTGGCGGCGCGCGGCAAGGCCTTCTGCGCCGGCCACGACCTGAAGCAGATGCGCGCCCGGCCCGAGCTGGACTACTACCAGGACCTCTTCGCCCGCTGCAGCCGCATGATGCTGACCCTGACCGAGATGCCGCAGGCCGTCATCGCCAAGGTCCAGGGCCTGGCCACGGCGGCCGGCTGCCAGCTCGTCGCCACCTGCGACCTGGCGATCGCCGGCCGGAGCGCCAGCTTCGCCACCTCGGGCATCAACGTCGGCCTGTTCTGCTCGACCCCGGCCGTCGCCCTGACCCGCAACGTCGGCCGCAAGCAGGCCTTCGAGCTGCTGATGACGGGCGACTTCGTCGAGGCCGAGCGGGCCGCCGAGCTCGGCCTGATCAACCGCGCGGTGCCTGACGCAGAGCTGGACGACGCGGTCGCCGAGCTGGCGGCGCGGATCACCGGCAAGGCACCGGTCGCCGTGCGCACCGGCAAGCAGCTCTTCTACAAACAGCTCGAGACCGACATGAGGGACGCCTACGCCCAGGCCGCCCAGGCCATGGCCTGCAACATGATGGCCGAGGACGCCAGCGAGGGCATCGACGCCTTCATCGAGAAGCGCCCGCCGCGCCGGCGGGAGGGCTAGGGCGTGTTCCGATCGGACGGCACCGGCCCGCTCCCCCTCCCGGCCACCCAATAGGATACTGCCGTGGGTGGCCGGGAGGGGGAGCGGCCCGGTGCCGTGA
>JANQLT010000034.1 GCA_028280455.1 Kiloniellales bacterium | reverse complement strand
GCGTTTTCCGCTGACGCGGAATCACGGCACCGGCCCGCTCCCCCTCCCGGCCACCCAATAGGATACTGCCGTGGGTGGCCGGGAGGGGGAGCGGGCCGGTGCCGTCCGATCGGAAAGCGCTCTAGCGCTTGATCGCCGGCCGCCCCTCACTAGTCTCGCCGCAGTCAGCGCCAGCGGTGCCCGATGCGGATCCTCACCCTCAGCTCGCTCTACCCCAATGCGGTGAAGCCGCACCATGGCGTCTTCGTCGAGACCCGGCTGCGCAGCATTCGCGACCTCGGCGGTCTCGAGGCCCGGGTCCTGGCGCCGGTGCCCTGGTTCCCGAGCCGGGCGCGGATCTTCGGCGCCTACGCCGATCTCGCCCGGATACCGCGGCGCGACGCGCGGCACGGCATCGCCGTCGCCTACCCGCGCTATCCGGTCATCCCCAAGCTCGGCATGTCGCTGCAGGCGGGCTTGATGGCCCGCTGGCTGCGCCCCGTCGTCGAGCGCTCGATCGCCGCCGAGGGCGATATCGACCTGATCGACGCGCACTATGCCTACCCCGACGGGGTCGCCGCGGCGCGGCTGGCCCGGCAGCTCGGCAAGCCCCTGGTGATCACGGCCCGCGGCAGCGACATCAACGTGATCGCGCGCCATCCCGGGCCGCGCCGGATGATCCGCGAGGCGGCCGGGCAGGCGGCGACGGTGATCGCCGTCAGCGAGGCCTTGCGGCAGGAAATGATCGCCATGGGCATCGAGGCCGGGAAGATCGAGACCCTGCGCAACGGCGTCGACCTGGCGCGGTTCCGCCCGGTCGAGGGCGAAGCCTTCCGCGCCGCGCAGCAACTGACCGGACCGCTCCTGCTGTCGGTCGGCAACCTGGTGCCGCTCAAGGGTCACGATCAGGTGATCAGAGCCCTCTCGCGCCTGCCCGAGGCGACCCTGGCGATCGTCGGCAGCGGGCCCGGGGCGGCGAGCCTGCGCGCCCTGGCCGCCGAGCTGGGCCTGGCGTCGCGGGTCCGGCTGCTCGGCGCGCTGCCCCACGACGCCCTCGCTGCCGCCTACTCGGCGGCCGACCTGCTGGTTCTGGCCTCCAGCAGCGAGGGCTGGCCCAACGTCCTGCTCGAAGCCATGGCCTGCGGCACGCCGGTGCTGGCCAGCGACCGCGGCGGCGTCCCGGAGATCGTCAGCCGGCCCGAGGTCGGGCGCCTGATGGCCGAGCCCTCGCCCGATGCCATCGCCCGCGAGGCCGCGGCGCTGCTGGCCGCACCGCCGGCGCCGGCGGTCCTGCGGCGCCACGCCGAGAGCTTCGGCTGGGGCGAGACCGCCGCCCGGCAACATGCGCTCTACCGGGAGATCTGCGCGGCGGCGCCCCGCCCTTGAGCGGGGCGGAGTATTCATGGTGAATATTACGACTGGAAGACAGCCTCTCGCCGGCCAGGCCGACCGGCTGGTCGCTGCCGAGCCGGCGCCCCGCGCGCGCTCGCCCGGGACACGAGCCGGGCCGGCCGGCGGCCCCTAGGCCACCGGCAGTCTCGCGGTAAGCTTCTGATTCAGCCTAGAGAAACCAGCAGGCCGTAGGCCAGGGCGTAGCCGCTGATCGACGTTCCAACGAAGGCAAGCAGGGCGATCAGCCCTCTCAAACCGTGCCGCTCTTTGATGCGCTTCAGTGCAGCCAAGACGGGATACCTTTCCATCTCCGGGGCTCGTACCTAGATGGTACGAAAGATTTAACTTGACATGCGCCTTCGTTAACTTTGTTTACCAATCAAAAAGTATGATTGAGTCAGTTCTTTGCTGATCTATTCAAATATTGACCGAGCGAGCGTTTCCGGTCAAGCTGCGCCGAGGCTGCTTTCGACGGTCGCGGCCGTTCCGGTTGCCGGCGGCTTTAACCATAGGCGTCGGCGCCCGGAAACCCTCTCGACGAGGCCGTCGGACCCGGCGCGCTCCAGGGCCGCCCTTTGGCCCTTGTGCTCTCTACGGGCCGTCTCTAAGGTACTGACGGGGAAATCACTTATTTGGGCCGTCCAAGATGACAAAGGCCATGGGAATCGACTTCATGCTGAAGGGGTTGGCGATCCTCGCCTTGAGCTTGAGCCTCGTCGCTTGCAGCAGCAAGCCTGAGCTGCCGGCGGCCGGGCCGCCGTCGGACGCCGAGCCGCCGCACTACCTGGTCGGCGCCGGCGACAGCCTGACGATCTTCGTCTGGCGCAACGCCGAGCTTTCGACAGGCGTCACGGTCCGGCCGGACGGCCGGATCTCGGTGCCGCTGATCGAAGACCTCTACGTGGCCGGCAAGACCTCGTCGGCGGTGGCGCGGGAGATCGAGCAGGAGCTCGGCAAGTTCATCCAGGACCCCTTCGTCACGGTCATCGTCGGCGGCTTCGTCGGTCCCTTCACGCAACAGGTTCGGGTGGTCGGCGAGGCGACTCAGCCGCTGTCGATCCCCTACCGCGCCAACATGACCATGCTCGACGCCATGATCGCGGTGGGCGGGGTCACCGAGTTCGCCGAAGGCAACGACACGACCATCGTGCGTGTCGTCGACGGCGAGCAGCAGGAATTCAGAGCCAGAGTCGACGACCTAATAAAGGACGGCGATATTACGGCTAACGTGGCGTTATTGCCCGGCGACATCATCATTATCCCAGAGAGCATTTTTTAAGCTTAGTGCAATGGCTCTTTGTTACTGTCAAGGAGCCGGCGGGGCCTAGGGGCGGCCAACTTAGCGACCAGGGGGGATGCGCGACCTGTGGCGATGCCGCGGGCGCGCAATGAGCGGCTTGATCCGGATGGGCGCCGAGGGCGTCCCCCGTGGTCAGGCGAAGGTGATGGGTACGGGAGAATATCGTATAATGCTCAACCCCTTGGCCGGTAATTCGAAGGATTCCACCGTTGCGTGGAATTTCTTCGGGCGGCGCTGACAGCGGTCGACGGCCTCAACGATGGACGAGCTATATCCGCAAATACTGGGCTGGCTGAACGGCCTCTGGCGCCGGCGCTGGATCGCCTTGGCCTTGTCCTGGATCTTGTGTCTGGTCGGCTGGGGCATCGTCGCCACCCTGCCCGACACCTATCGCTCAGCCGGCCGGGTCTACGTCGATACGGCAACGGTCTTGCGCCCCCTGCTGTCCGGCATCGCCGTCGAAGACGACGTCTACTCCGAGATCAGCGTGATGAAGCGCACGCTGCTCAGCCGGCCGAACCTCGAGAAGGTGGCGCGGGCGACCGATCTCGACATCACGGCGACCAGCGACGAGGCCATGGAGCGCCTGATCGGGCGCCTGCGCGACAGCACGCGGGTGGCCGGCGCGGGCGACAACCTCTTCGCCATCAGCTTCGAGGGACCGGACCCGCAGCAGGCCAAGGATATCGTCCAGGCGCTGATCACCATCTTCATCGAGCGCAACCTGGGCGACAACCGCACGGACATGGACGCGGCCCGGCAGTTCCTCGACCAGCAGATCCGCTCCTACGAGCTGCAGCTCGAGGAGGCCGAGCAGCGCACCGCGCGCTTCAAGCAGCAGAACATGGGCCTGCTGCCGGGCAGCAACGGCTATCACGGCCGCCTGGAACGCACCCGCAACAGCCTGTCCAGGGCCAAGGCCGACCTGAAGGAGTCGACGACCCAGCGCGACATCCTGCGCCGCGAGCTGGCCGAGGTGCCCGAGTATCTGGAGTTCCAGAGCAACCAGGTCCTCAACGGCGCCGGGCCGCCGTCCAACACCGAGCTTCGCATCATCGAGCTCGAGGGCCAGCTTCAGGACCTCTTGACCGAATACACCGAGCAGCACCCCGACGTCGTCAAGGTGCAGCGCCGCCTCGATTCCATGCTCGAGAAGCAGGAACAGGAGCTGGAAGCCGCCTTGAGCGGCTCGGCCCTGACCGGCGATCCGGACAGCACGCAGAACACCCTGAAGACCGCGAACCCCCTGCACGATCAGCTTCGCGTGCGCCTGATCGAGGAGGAAGCCAACGTCCAGGTGCTGCAGGAAAAGGTCCGCGAGCGCGAGCAGTTGGTGGCCGACCTCAATGCCCTGGCGACCTCCGTGCCGATCGTCGAGGCGGAGTACATCAAGCTGAACCGCGACTACGACGTGCTGCAGCGCAAGTACCAGGAGCTCTTGTCGCGCCGCGAGGCCGCGCGCATCTCGCAGGACCGGGAGAACCAGGCCGACAAGGTCCAGTTCCGGATCATCGATCCGCCGCAGGTTCCGGTCTACCCGAGCGGTCCCAACCGGGCCGCCTTCCTGATCGTCGCCGCGACGATCTCGCTCGGCGTCGGCGTCGGCTTCGCCTTCCTGCTGACCCTGATCTCGCCGACCTTCGCCAACGCGAAGCAGCTTTCCAACCAGTTCGGTATCCCGGTCGTCGGCGTCGTGCAGGAGGTGCAGTCGGCTTGGCGCCGCCCGGTGCGCTTCGCCAATGCGATGGGCTTCTTCGCCCTGTTCCTCTGCCTCCCGGGGCTGCTGGCAATCCTGCTGCATCTGGAAAGCCAGTACGGCATCGGCCGCCTGCAGCTTGCCGAGCTGACCAATGAAAGGGCGCTGGCGCAGCTCGCTTCCAGCCTGACCGAAGCCTCGCGCAGCATGGTCACGCAGATTCTCAACAAGCTGCTCTAGGCACCCGGGCCGCGGCGCTACCAGGACAATCTGACATGGATCTGATCGAAAGAGCTGCTCAGCATCTCGAGAAGGCCAAGGCCCTGACGCCGGACCCCGCCGTGGTCGAGACGCTGCAGCGCGCGCCGGGCAAGGAGGGCGCCGCCGCCAACGTCGAGAGCATGCCGACCCAGGCCAAGGCCGCCGAGGCCGAGGCGCCCAAGGGCAAAGGCAACGGCAAGGCCGACGCGACGCTGGCCGATGCCGCGGCGGCATCGGCGCAGCCGGCCGGCCGGCAGCCCGAGGCGGAGAGCCGCAGCAACAACCGCGTCGAGCTGGATTTCTCGAAGTTCGCGAAGAACGGCCTGATTCTGCCCTTCGGCAAGAGCAATCAGCTCACCGAGGAGTTTCGGCACATCAAGCGCGACGTGCTGACGCTGAAGAACCTGGAGGACGTGCCGAACTCCAACATGATCATGGTGACCAGCGCGGCGCCGGGCGAGGGCAAGACCCACACGGCGGTCAATCTGGCCATCAGCATCGCCTCGGAGCGCGATCTCACGGCGCTGATCATCGACGCCGATTTCGCCCGGCCGCGCGTGCTCGAGCGCCTCGGCGTGTCGGCCGACCGCGGCCTGATCGATCTGCTCGACGACCCCTCGCTCGACATCTCGGACGTCATCATCAAGACGAACATCGAGACCCTCTCGATCATTCCGGCGGGCCCCAAGCACCAGCGCAGCACCGAGCTGCTGTCCAGCCGGCGCATGCGCGAAGTCGCCGACGAGCTGGCCCAGCGCTACAACGACCGAGTCATCATCTTCGACACGGCACCGCTGCTTGCGACCAGCGAGGCGGCGGTCCTGGTCAACCTGGTCGGTCAGATCCTGATCGTCGTCGAGGCGGAGAAGACCTCGAAGGGTGCCATCACCTCGGCGGTGGAGATGATCAAGGGGCACCAGGGCGTCGGCTTCGTGCTGAACAAGGCACGGCCGCAGATCGGCGCCTCGCTGATCGGTGGCTACTACAACTATTACAACTACGGCTATCAGTACAATAAATGAGCGGGGCTTTCGCCGATCCCGGCGCTCTTTCGGAACGGCGATCTTTCGCTCACGGGGACGAGGGATGAGGCGGGGCCTCGGTGCGACACCGATAGGGTTTGCGGGACTATCGGGCAGGCTTGGCGGCACAGGGACGCGGTTGCGCGATGTATGAGTCCTATTTCGGTCTGAAGGAACTGCCCTTTCAGATCACCCCGGATACCCGGTTCTTCTTCGGACAAGGCCCGCACAAGAAGGCGCTCGCCTATGCCAGCTACGGGCTCAGCAAGGGCGAGGGCTTCGTGGTCATCACCGGCGAAATCGGCGCCGGCAAGACCACCCTGGTCAACTACTTCCTGACCCGCCTGATCAACAGCAAGCGCCGCACGGCCAAGATCGTCAGCAGCAAGCTGGAAGAGGAAGACCTGCTGCGCGTCGTCGCCAACGAGTTCGGCATCGAGTGCGAGACCGACGACAAGGCGAATCTGCTGCGCAAGATCCAGCTCTTCCTGCAAGAGCAGGAAGGCCGCAGCGCCTGCGGTCTGCTGGTCGTCGACGAAGCGCAGAACCTCTCGGCCTCGTCGTTGGAAGAGCTTCGCATGCTCTCCAACTTCCAGCGCAACGACGGTGCCCTGCTGCAGATCTTCCTGGTCGGCCAGCCGGAGTTCCGCGACATCCTGCTGCAGCCGACCATGGAGCAGCTTCGCCAGCGGGTGGTGGCCTCCTTCCATCTGGGCCCGCTCGACCAGAGCCAGACGCGCGAGTACATCGAGCACCGCCTCAAGCTGGCCGGCTGGAACGACGATCCCAAGATTCATCCCTTCGCCTTCCAGGAGACCTACCAGGCCTCCGACGGCGTGCCGCGCCGGATCAACCTGATCTGCGACCGGCTCCTGGTCTCGGCCTTCCTCGCCGACAAGCACGAGATCCTCCTGGAGGACGTGCACGAGGTCGTCACGGAGATTCGCCAGGAGGGCCTGCTCGCCGACCCCGACGCAGCGCCGCCGGCGCCGACGGTCACCGAGCTCCAGCCCGTGGTCGCGGCACAGCCCGCCGTGGCGCCGGCCGGCCCCCTGGTCGAGCCGGCGATCTCGGACGGCCGGGTCGCCGAGAGCCTGCAGGGCATCGCCCAGCGCCTGCAGCAGATCGACAAGCAGATGCGCGAGCAGGAGCGTCGGCTGGAGCAGATTCTCGCCGACGGCCAGATCGCCGTGCGCAACGTGGGCAAGGGCTAGCGCCGGGGCTTCCGTCATGGACCAGGAGACGGCGCTCAGGGCGACCCATCCCGCGTCTCGGACCCGCGAGGGACGAAGCCCCGGCATCACCAACGCGATGACGGTTGACGTCGAGGACTACTTCCAGGTCTCGGCCTTCGCCGACCAGGTCGAGCGCGACGATTGGTCGGGCCTGCCCTGCCGGGTCGAGGGCAATACCGAACGGGTGCTGCAGCTCTTTGCCGACGGCGGCGTCTCGGCGACCTTCTTCGTCCTCGGCTGGGTCGCCGAGCGCTACCCGGCGCTGATCAAGCGCATCGTCGGGGAGGGGCACGAGCTCGCCAGCCACGGCTATTCGCATTTCAGGATCCACGAGCAGGCGCCGGCGGCGTTCCGCGAAGACGTCAGGCGGACCAAGGGCCTCTTGGAAGAGGTCTCCGGCCGGCCCGTGCTCGGCTACCGCGCGGCCAGCTTCTCGCTGAACGAGAAGACGATCTGGGCGGCGCAGATCCTCGCCGAGGAAGGCTACCGCTACAGCTCCAGCGTCTATCCGATCCACCACGATCTCTACGGCATGCCCGCGGCGCCGCGCTTCGCCTTCCGGCACGACGACGGCGGCCGGCTGCTGGAGATACCGATCTCCACCCTGCGCCTGATGGGCCGCAACCTGCCCTGCGGCGGCGGCGGCTATTTCCGGCTGCTGCCCTATTCGCTGACGACCTGGGCGATCCGCCGGGTCAACCGGCAAGAGCGGCAGCCCTGCGTGTTCTACTTTCATCCCTGGGAGATCGATCCCGAGCAGCCGCGCATGCCGCGTTCCTCGCTGAAGACCAAGGTCCGGCACTACACCAACCTGAGCCGCATGGAGAGCCGGCTGCGGGCGGTGCTGAGCGACTTCTCCTGGGACCGCCTGGACCGGATCCACCTGCCGGCGCTGGAGGCCGCGGCGTGACTCCCGCGACCGCCACAGCCGCCCGGGTCGATGAGCCCCTGGCCGGCCGCGCCGTCGGCCCGCAGGACGCCGCTGTCGGGGCAGCGCCCGCGACGCCGGTCGTGCGGGACTTCGAGCCCGCCCTGCAGGCGCGCTGGGACGGCTTCGTCGAGGCCCACCCAGAGGGCACCTTCTGCCATCTGGCCGCCTGGCGCTCGGTGATCGAAGAGAGCTTCGGGCACCGCTGCCACTACCTCTGCGCCCTGCGCGGC
This sequence comes from Kiloniellales bacterium, assembly GCA_028280455.1. Lineage (GTDB taxonomy): Bacteria > Pseudomonadota > Alphaproteobacteria > Kiloniellales > JAKSDN01 > JANQLT01. Next base: position 30,916 of record JANQLT010000034.1, on the reverse strand, counting down.
GAGACGATCACCGGCGTGCTGCCGCTCGTGCACGTCAAGAGCCGGCTGTTCGCCAACGCGCTGGTCTCGAACGCCTTCTGCGTCTACGGCGGTCCCCTGGCCGCGGACCCGGAGAGCCTGGCGGCGCTGGACGCGGCCGCCGAGGCGCTCGGCCGCTCGCTGGCCGTCGAGCATCTCGAGTATCGAAACATGCGGCCGATGCACGAAGGCTGGCCGCGCAACGACAGCCTCTACGTCACCTTCCGCAAGCCGATCCTGCCCGACCCCGAGGCCAACCTGCTGGCCATCCCGCGCAAGCAGCGCGCCATGGTGCGCAAGGGCATCAAGGCCGGGCTCGTGGAGGAGATCGACGAGGGCGTCGAGCGCTTCTACCGGATCTATGCCGAGTCCGTCCGCAACCACGGCACGCCGGTCTTCGCCAGGGGCTTCTTCGCCAACCTCAAGAAGCAGTTCGGCGCGGCCTGCGAGATATCGATCGTCAGCAAGGACCAGCGGCCGATCTCCGGCGTCGTGAGCTTCCGGTTCCGCAACGAGATCCTGCCCTACTTCGGCGGCGGCATCGGCGAGGCCCGCAAGTCGGCGGCCTACGACTTCATGTACTGGCAGGTCATGAGGCGGGCCTGCGAATCCGGGCTGGAGATCTTCGACTTCGGCCGCAGCAAGCGGGACACCGGCTCCTTCGCCTTCAAGCGCCACTGGGGCTTCGAGCCGACGCCGCTGCACTACGAGTATCGTCTCTTCGGGGCCGAAGCGGTGCCGGAGATCAATCCCCTGAATCCGAAGTACCGCCTGGCGATCGCGCTCTGGAAGCGCCTGCCCGTGCCGGTCGCCAATCTGATCGGGCCTCTTGTGGCCCGGGATCTGGGATAGACGCGCGATGGTGGCGACGGTGAGCGACGAGACGGCGCGCCGGCCCCTGTCGCACGAGGGGCAAGCGGGTGAGGGTCAAGCGGGTGAGGGTCAAGCGGGCGAGGGCGGCTGGTCGCGGGCCTGGGTCCTTGCCGGCCTGTCGCTGCTCATCGGCCTGGCCGGCCTCGTCGGCCTGCACTGGAACACCGCCACGGAAGCGGTGCGGATCTGGAACGAGTCCGAGACCTTCAACCACTGCTTCCTGATCTTCCCGATCAGCGCCTATCTGATCTGGCGCCGGGCCGATCGGCTCAAGGCGCTGGAGCCGAGCCCCTGGCTGCCGGCCCTGGTGCCGCTGCTGGGCGGCTCCCTGCTTTGGCTCGTCGGCAACACGGCCGGCGTTCTGGTCGTCGAGCAGATCGCCCTGATCGCCATGGCCCAGTCGATGGTGCTGACCCTGCTCGGCTGGCAGGTGGTGCGGGTCATCCTCTTCCCGCTGTTCTTCTGGGTCTTCGCGATCCCGATCGGGACCGAGCTGATCCCCTTCTTCCAGCACGTCACGGCGCAGTTCGTGGTGCCGATGCTGCGCGCCACCGGCATCCCGGTCTACCTCGAAGGCCTCTACCTCTACATTCCTTCCGGCAGCTTCGAAGTCGCCGAGGCCTGCTCCGGCGTGCGCTACCTGATCAGCTCGATCACCCTCGGCTTCCTGGCCGGCTACGTGCTCTTCGACAGCCCCTGGAAGCGGGCGGTCTTCGTTGTGCTCTCCTTCGTCGTGCCGATCGTCGCCAACGGTTTCCGGGCCTACGGCATCGTCATGATCGCGCACCTCAGCGACTACGAGTATGCGATCGGCGCCGACCACCTGGTCTACGGCTGGATCTTCTTCTCCTTCGTCACCTTCTGCCTCCTGGGCATCGGCCTGGCGATGCGCGGCAAGGATGAGGGCATGGAGGACGCGGCGCCGGCGCCGTCGGCCGCCATGCCGCGTCTCGCCGCCGCGCCGCGGCGCATCGGCCTGGCCTTCCTGCTGGCCGGCGCGGCGGCTACCGCGGGCCTGCTCTACAAGGGCTACCTGGAGAGCGGTATCGCCGAGGCGTCGGCCGCCGCACGCCCGGCGCTGCGGGCCGAGGCGCCTTGGACTCCGGCCGCCGGCCACGCCGCCGACTGGCAGCCGCACTTTCCCGGTGCGACGCTCGAGCATCGCCAGGGCTTCCGCGGCCCGCTCGGCCGGGTCGATCTCTACACGGCCTTCTATGCCTACCAGCGCCAGGGGGCCGAGGTGGTCAATGCGATGAACCGGCCCTTCGGGCAGGATGCGATCTGGCGGGGCATGTCGAGCGGCCGGCAGGTCGTGCAGCTCGACGGCGGCGACCTGGAGGTCCGTCAGCTCGTGGCGCGCTCCACCGAGGGCGAGCGCATGGTCTGGTATTGGTTCTGGGTCGACCGGCAGTTCACGGCCAACCGCTACCTGGCCAAGCTGCTGGAGCTCAAGGGCAAGCTGCTGAACCAGCGCGGCGAGGCGGCGGTGGTGGCGATCTCGACCGAGATCGACCTGTCGCCGGCCGACGCCGTCGAGCGCCTCAAGGACTTCCTCGGCCAGGTCGAGCCCATCGACGGTGCCCTGACCGCCTACCTGGCCGAGACTGACGGCTAGAACGCGGCCCTTCGGGCGGAATGCGGAGACGGACTTTTGTGCGGGATCGTCGGCCTCTTCGATAGTCAGGGCCAGCGCGCTGTGGACCCAGCGCTGCTCACGCGCATGAACGACAGCCAGACCCACCGCGGGCCCGACGAGTCCGACCTCTTCATCGCGGCCGGCATCGGCCTCGGCCACCGCCGGCTCTCGATCATCGATCTCAAATCCGGCCAGCAGCCCTTGTTCAACGAGGACCGCTCGGTCGTCGTGGTCTACAACGGCGAGATCTTCAACTTCCAAGCCCTGGCGCAGGACCTGCAGGCGCGCGGCCATGTCTTCCGCAGCCAGTGCGACACCGAGGTGATCGTCCACGCCTGGGAGGAATGGGGTCCGGACTGCGTGCACCGCTTCCGTGGCCAGTTCGCCTTCGCCGTCTGGGACTCCAACCGCCAGGAGCTGTTCCTGGCGCGCGACCGGCTCGGCATCAAGCCGCTCTACTATGCGCTGCTTGCGGACGGCCGTCTGCTGTTCGGCTCCGAGCTGAAGTCCCTGATGATCTGCGAGGACCTGCCGCGCCGGATCGACGTCGAGGCCGTGGAGGACTACTTCGCCTACGGCTACATCCCGGACCCCAAGACGATCTACCGGGACGTCCGCAAGCTGGCCCCGGGTCACTGGCTTCATCTGCGCCGCGGCGCGCCGCTCGCCGCGCCCCGCCAGTACTGGGACGTGCCCTTCGAGCCGCTCGAGCCGCCCAGGCCCGGCGACGAGGCGGCGCTCGGGGAGGAGCTGATCGAGCGCCTGCGCGAGGCGGTCGACATCCGCCTGATCGCCGACGTGCCGCTCGGGGCCTTCCTCTCGGGCGGTGTCGATTCCAGCGCGGTGGTCGCCCTGATGGCGCAGCAGAGCGGCGAGCCGGTCGATACCTGCTCGATCGGCTTCGACCAGGACGCCTTCGACGAGACGGCCTATGCCGCGCAGGTCGCCGCGCTCTACGGCACGCGCCACAACATGCGCAAGGTCCGCTCGGATGCCTTCGACCTAGTCGACAAGCTGGCCGGAATCTACGACGAGCCCTTCGCCGACAGCTCGGCCATGCCGACCTACCGGGTCTGCGGCCTGGCCCGCGAGAGAGTCACGGTGGCGCTTTCCGGCGACGGCGGCGACGAGCTCTTCGCCGGCTACCGGCGGCACCGCTGGCACCACTACGAAGAGCGGGTCCGCTCGCGGCTGCCGGGCGCGCTGAGCCGGCCGCTGTTCGGCTTGCTCGGCCGGCTCTACCCGAAGCTGGACTGGGCGCCCAAGGTGCTGCGGGCCAAGTCGACCTTCGAGGCCCTCGGCCGGGACAGCGTCGGCGGCTACTTCCACAGCGTCTCCGTGGTGGTCGACGGCGTCCGCCAGGCGCTCTTCTCGGGCGACCTGAGCGCGGCCTTGGAGGGCTACCACGCCGAGCAGGTGCTGCGCGACTGCATGGCCAAGGCGCCCGGCGAGTCGGCCGTCGCCCGGGTGCAGTACGCCGACATGAAGACCTACCTGCCCGGCGACATCCTGACCAAGGTCGACCGCGCCAGCATGGCCCACTCCCTCGAGGTGCGGGTGCCGATCCTCGACCACGTCTTCCTCGGCTGGGCCTCGGGCCTGCCGAGCGATCTCAATCTGCGCGGCCGGGAAGGCAAGTACCTCTTCAAGAAGGCCCTGGAGCCTCACCTGCCGCGCGACCTGCTCTACCGCGACAAGATGGGCTTTGCCGTGCCGCTGGGACGCTGGTTCCGCACCGACCTCAAGGAGCGCCTGCAAGCCTGCGTGGCCGACTCGGCGCTGCGCGAGACCGGGCTGTTCGACATGCGCACCATGGAGACGATGGTCGATCACCACATCAAGGGCCTGCGCGATCACAGCGCCGCGCTCTGGTCGATCGTCATGTTCGAGTCCTTCTTGCGCAACGTCCACGAGCAGCAGGCGCCGGGCCTGGCGTTGCAGCAAGCCGGCGCTCTTTCGTCGTGACGGTGCGTGCCATGAGAAGTCCGCTCTCGCTGTTGCTGTCGGTCGTCGCCTGCCTCGCCTTTGCCGCGAGCCCAAGCGCCGCCGCGGACCTCGTCGAGACCATCAAGCGCATCAAGGCCGGTGTCGTCGGCGTCGGCACCTATCAGGCGACGCGCCGCCCGCCGGCCGTCTTCGCCGCGACGGGCTTCGTCGTCGGCGACGGCCTTCGGGCGATCACCAACTACCATGCCATCGACGAGGAGCTCGACGCCGAGAACCGGGAGAGCCTGGCGATCTTCGTCCGGGACGGCGAGCAGGTCAGGCAGCGCCGCGCCCGGATCCTCAAGCAGGACCCGAAGTACGACGTGGCCGTGCTCGGCTTCGATGGGCCGCCCTTGCCGGTGCTGGAGCTGTCGCGCGGGCCCGACCTGCCGGAAGGCACGGCGATCGCCTTCACCGGCTTCCCGATCGGCTCGGTGCTCGGCCTCTATCCGGTGACCCACCGCGGCATCATCTCGGCCTATACGCCGATCGCGATCCCGCAGCGCTCCCACCGGCAGCTCGACAGCAAGATGATCCAGCAGCTCCAGGATCGCTTCTTCGTCTATCAGCTCGACGCGACGGCCTATCCCGGCAACAGCGGCAGCCCGCTCTACGACCAGGCCAGCGGCCGGGTGCACGGCATCGTCAGCATCGTCTTCGTCAAGGACAGCAAGGAGCGGGTGCTGCAGGACCCGAGCGGGATCAGCTACGCGATCCCGATCCGCCATGCGCTCAAGCTCTTGGAATAGTTCAGATTTACCGCGAGCGCAGGCACCGGGCTCGCGTTCGATTAATGAAGTCTGGGTACTATCCTGATATGCCAGGCAATCCCGGACCGGCAGGGCACGAGATAGGAAGGTCGACGTGAGAGTCTCCATCTTCGGCGTGGGCTACGTCGGCGCGGTCTCCGGCGCCTGCCTCTCCGAGCTCGGCCACGAGGTGATCGGCGTCGATACCGATGCCCAGAAGGTCGCCGCGATCAACGCCGGCGTCTCGCCGATCGTCGAGGCCGGCGTCGAGGAGCGTATCGCCGCCGCCCGGCAGGCCGGCCGCCTCTCGGCCACCGGCGATGCGGAGGAGGCCGTGCTCGGCTCCGACGTCTCGATGATCTCGGTCGGCACGCCGAGCGCCGCCAACGGCAGCACCTCCTACACGGCGCTCGACGGCGTGGTCGCCGACATCGGCCGCACCCTGCGCAAGAAGAACACGCCCCACGCCGTGATCCTGCGCAGCACCGTGCTTCCGGGCACGACGGAGGCGCGTATCGCGCCGGCGCTGAGCGAGGCCTCGGGACGGGCTATCGGCGAGACCCTGAGCCTCAGCATGAACCCCGAGTTCCTGCGCGAAGGCAACGCCGTGCGCGACTTCTACAAGCCGCCCTTCACGGTGGTCGGCAGCTTGAGCGAGGCCGGCTACGAGACCGGCGAGGCGCTCTACGAGAAGCTCGAGGCGCCCTTCGTGCGGACGGAATGCGCCCTGGCGGAGTCGATCAAGTACCTCTCCAACGTCTACCACGCCGTCAAGATCACCTTCGCCAACGAGTTCGGCGCGCTGCTCAAGGCCAAGGGCCTGGACGCGCGACAGGCCTTGGAGCTGTTCTGCCGGGACGATCAGCTCAACATCTCGAGCGCCTACCTGCGGCCGGGCTTCGCCTTCGGCGGCTCCTGCCTGCCCAAGGAGCTGCGGGCGACCGCCGGCCTGGCCAAGGCCTTGGACCTCGACCTGCCGATGATCGGCAACGTGCTGGCCAGCAACGCGGCGCACATCGAGCGCGCCTTCGAGATCATCGCCGCCGGCGGCCGGCGCAAGGTCGCGCTCTTCGGCCTGGCCTTCAAGCCGGGCACCGACGACCTGCGCGAATCGCCCTTCGTCGCGCTCGCCGAGCGCCTGATCGGCCGCGGCTTCGAGCTGACGATCTACGACCGCTGCCTGGAGCTCGGCCGCTTGGTCGGCACCAACCGCGACTTCATCGAGCGCGAGATCCCGCATCTCGACCGGCTGCTCGCCGTCGATCCGGCGCAGGCCCTGGAAGGCGCGGAGGTCGTCGTGGTCGGCCATGTCGACGAGGCGGCCAAGCAGGCCATCCTGTCGCAGTGGGGCGCGCACGGCGGTGCCGTCACCCTGGTCGACCTGCAGGGCATCGAGGCCTTCCGCGAGCTGCCCGGGGCCGACTACCAGGGTATCTGCTGGTGAGCGCCCGCCGCCGCGTGCGGGCCCCGCGGCCGGCCTGAGCCGCCCATGTGCGGGATCTACGGCATCGTCGCGCTGCGCCCGGGCGCCCGGCTCGAGCAGCGCGATCTGGCGGCCATGGGCGGCCTGCAGGTCCATCGGGGTCCCGACGACGAGGGCGGTCACCTCGGCGCGCGCGTGGCGCTCGGCATGCGCCGGCTGTCGATCATCGACCTGGCCACCGGCCAGCAGCCGATCTGGAACGAGGACCGCAGCGCCGTCGTGGTCTGCAACGGCGAGCTCTACAACTACCGCGGCGTGACCGAGCGCCTGGCCGCCGCGGGGCATCGCTTCCGCACGCGCAGCGACGTCGAGATCCTGGTGCATCTCTACGAGGAACGGGGGCTCGAGCTGCTCGACGAGGTCGAGGGCATGTTCGGCTTCGCGCTCTGGGACGAGACGCGCGGCCGGCTGCTGCTCGGCCGCGACCGGCTCGGCGTCAAGCCGCTCTACTACGCGCACGACGGCGACAGGCTGATCTTCGCCTCGGAGATCAAGTCGATCCTGGCGCTGCTGCCGGCGGCCGGCGAGCCCGATCCGCTGGCGCTCAAGGAGTATCTCTCCTTCGGCTACACGCCCAACGACCGCACGCTCTTTCCCGGCATCAGGAAGCTGCCGCCGGCCTCGCTGCTGGTCGTCGAGGAGGGCGAGGTCTCCATCGCCTCCTACTGGTCGCCGCCCCGCGAGATCGACGAGGGGCTAAGCGAGCAGGCCTGGGCCGAGCGGATCCGCGCCGACATCGAGGCGGCGGTCGAGTCCGAGATGGTCAGCGACGTGCCGCTCGGCGCCTTCCTCAGCGGCGGTCTCGATTCCAGCGCGGTGGTCGCCGCCATGGCCAAGCGCTCGGCCGAGCCGATCCGCACCTATTCCATCGGCTTCGATACCGGCAAGGCCGGCAGCTACTACAACGAGCTGCCCTACGCCAAGGCCGTGGCCGAGCGCTTCGGCACGCGGCACAGGGAGATCCTGGTCCGGCCCGAGGTCGCCGATCTCCTGCCGCGCCTGCTCTGGCACATGGACGAGCCGGTCGCCGACAGCGCCTTGATCACCACATTCCTGGTCGCCGAGTTCGCCCGCCAGGACGTCAAGGTCATCCTCTCCGGCGTCGGCGGCGACGAGATCTTCGGCGGCTATCGGCGCTATCTCGGGGAGCACTACGGCCTGCTCTACGCCCGCCTGCCGGCCTGGCTGCGCGGCAAGGTGGTCGCGCCCCTGGCCCGGCGGCTGCCGAGCGACCGCCATTCGCCGCTGCTGAACCTCTCGCGCCAGGCCCGGGTCTTCCTGGAGTCCCACGAGCAGCCCTTCGAGGCCCGCTACCGCGCCTATGTCCAGGTCTTCGGGCGCGAGGCGGCCGAGGCGCTGGCCGGGACCCTGCCCAGGGGCGGCAGCGACTCCTTCGATGCCGCCTTCGGCGAGGCCTCGGGCGAGGACGCCTTGCAGCGCCTGATGCAGGTCGACCTGCTGACACAGTTGCCGAACGATTTGCTGATGCTGACCGACAAGATGACCATGGCCTCCTCCATCGAGTGCCGGGTGCCGCTGCTCAATCACCGGCTGGTCGAGACCTGCGCGCGGATCCCGGCGCGCCTGCGGATCCGCAAGGGGCGGCTCAAGCACCTGCTCAAGCTGGCGCTCGCCGACGTGCTGCCGCGCGACATCATCGAGCGGCCGAAACGCGGCTTCGGCGCGCCCATGGGCGCCTGGCTGAAGCAGGAGCTGGCGCCGCTGGCCGGGCAGCTCCTGTCGCGCCAGGCGGTCGAGCGGCGCGGCTGGTTCGACGGCGCGCGCATCGAGAGCCTGCTCGCCGAGCACCGGGCCAGCCGGGCCGACCACACGGACCACCTGATCTGCCTGATCAACCTGGAGATCTGGGCGCGCCTCTTCCTCGACGGCCGCTCGACCGGCGATCTCTCCGACGAGCTGGCCGCCCTCGCCGCCTGATGCGCATCCTCTTCGTCTGCCACCGCTTTCCTTTCCCGCCGGCGCGCGGCGGCAAGATCCGGCCCTTCAACATCATCCGGCACCTGAGCCAGCGCCATCGGGTGACGGTCGCCTCGCTCGCCCGCAGCCCGGAGGAGGCCGCGCAGGGCGAGGGCATCGCGCCCCACTGCGAGCGCTTTCTGATGGAGACGATCCCGCCGGCCGGCGCCTGGCTCCGCACCTGGGCCAACCTGCCGAGCCCGCGGCCCTCCTCCATGGGCTACTTCCACTCGCCGCGCCTGGCCCGGCGCATCGAGGCCGAGCTGGCGCGCGAGCCGGTCGACCTGATCTTCGTGCACTGCTCCTCGGTCGCGCCCTATGTCGAGGGCGTGCGGGGCGTGCCGAAGGTGATGGATTTCGGCGACATGGATTCGCAGAAGTGGCTGACCTATGCGCAGGTCCGCGGCTTCCCCCTGTCGCTCGGCTACCGGATCGAAGGCCGTAAGCTGGAGCGGGCCGAGACCCGGATCGCCCGCAACTTCGATCTCTGCACCTGCACGACCCGGGCGGAGCTCGAAAGCCTGCAGGCGCTCGACCAGCAGACGCCGAGCGACTGGTTCCCGAACGGCGTCGACCTGGAGAAGTTCCGGCCGTCTGCCGAGCCCTACGATCGCGACAGCATCTGCTTCATCGGCCGCATGGACTACTACCCGAACCAGGAAGGCGTGCTGCGCTTCTGCCGGGAGATCCTGCCGCGCCTCAAGGCGGCGCGGCCTGCGCTCAAGCTGCAGGTGGTCGGCGCCGAGCCGTCAGTGGAGATCCGGCGCCTGGGCGAGATCGAGGGCGTGACGGTCACCGGCACGGTGCCCGACGTGCAGCCCTACGTGCAACGCTCCTGCCTGACCGTGGCGCCCCTGAGCATCGCCCGGGGCACGCAAAACAAGATCCTGGAATCCCTGGCGATGGGCGTGCCCGTGGTGACCAGCGAGCTCGCCGCCAAGGGCGTCGACGTGGTGCCCGGCGAGCATCTGCTGGCCGCCGGCGACGCTGAGTCCTTCGCCGCGGCGGTCCTGCGCTTTCTGGACAGCGAGGCGGAGCGCCGCCGATTCGCCGAGGCCGGCCGGCGCCGCGTCGAGACCCACCATGCCTGGCCGGCCTCGATGCGCAAGCTCGACGGGATTCTCGAAGGCCTCCTAGGCCAGGCGGTCGCGAGCCCGGCTCCCGGCGTCGCGACGCCGAGCCCCGGCCTTGGGGAGCAAGGACCAGAGCAGGGCCAGGGCGCCCAAGCCGGACAGGGCGCCCGCGGAAACCTCTAGCAGCGTGCGGGTCCGGGTCCAGGTCATGGCCTCGACCTCGGCCCGCAGGTCCGGCCGGTCGGCCGGCGGCACGAAGAGGAAGCGCGGGTGCTCGCCGAGGGCGATGCCGGTGAGCATCTCCAGCGAGCGCGGCAGGGCCTCGGTGGCCTGAATCAGCGGATGGGCATCGTAGGAATAGACGTTGTTGCCCATCAGCAGGAACATGCGCGGCACCCCCCGGGCATAGAAGGCACGCTCCGCCTCGACGCGCTCCGCGTCGAAGGCCGCCGCGCTGATCGGCAGCAGGCGGATCGCCGCCGGATCGGCGTCGGTCATCAAATGGTCGCGGAACTCGACGACGGAGAGCGGCACCCCGCTGGCCGCGTCGACGACATAGAAGCCGTGATGGCTGTCGAGCAGCAGCCACTTGCCGAGGCTCGGCTCCCAGACCTCGCTGAAGGCATGGCCGTTGGCCATGGTTTCCCAGGCAAAGCCCCATTCGCGGATCTTCAGGCCGGCGGCCAGGGCCAGGGCGTTCATGGTCTGGGTGTAGTCAGAGCAATAGCCGCCTTGGCCGGAGCGCAGTCGCTGGTAGGTCTCCCAAGCGTTGGCCTGGATGGCGCCGCTGCCGCGGGCGTTCTCCCGGATGTGGCGTGCCAGGAGCAGGGCCTTGTCGAAATCGCCGGCGTCGGCCGGCGCCGCTTGCAGGACGCCTTCGGTGACCTCGACGAAGCGCTGCGGCGGCGCCAAGCGTTCCCAGTTGAAGTCCTGCGGCGGCGCCTCGGGTGCCCAGTTCACGTCGGCGGCCGACCCCAGATCGACGACCAGAGCGTTCCGCACGCGCACGGCGTCGATCGAGGCGTCCCGGGTGGGCGCCAGCACCATGCGGCCCATGTGCAGCGAGACGGCGACGACCACGATCCCCAGGAGGACGATGAGGCCGACTCGCAAGCCGCGCGGCAGGTGCGACAGAAGGCTCATGACGACAAGTCGATCTCGTTGCGCGGCGCGTTCTACTGGCTCTCCACCGCACGCCCGGCCATCGGCCCGATGTAGGCCTTGGCGATCACCACGTTGTCGATGAAGAAGTGATAGTCCTCGGGCGCGTTGGCCGTGCCGCCGTGATAGACGTTCATCCAGATGCGGTCGATTTTGAGCGCATCGGTGGTCCGATACATGATCTCGTCCGACTCGAAGGCGACGTCGCCGTCGACCCAAATGCGCAATGTGCCGTTGTGCGCGCCGGGCGTGTTCAGCTTCACGTGCTGCTCGATGCTGTACCAGCGGTTCCTTTCGAGCAGACCGAGGCCTTTCCGTGCCCAGGGCCAGGCGGAGCCGTAGCGGCTGGGCATGTCGGCAAAGTAGGCATAGGTGCCGACGGGCGTCAGGCCGTGTGCCGGATTGTCCGGCTTGGGTATGATGCCGAAAGAGCCGCGCATCGACCAGCCGTTGGTGCCGTCCGACCGGCGGCCGCCCCAGCCGGCCTTGCCGTAGGTGCCGGCGATACCGGGCAGCTTGCCGCCGGAGATCCTCGGGTTCCAGTTGTCGGCGAGGCGCAGGTAGTAGCGCATGTAGATCTCTTCCGGCTCATAGCCGAGCCTATCGGCGAACTTGTAGAGCAGGTTCAGCCCGAGTCTGCTGCCCTCGGGGATGACGCCCTGCAGGGCCTTGCCGGAGAGCGGCTCGAAGCCGAGCTTGCCCGGCTCCTCGATCGGCATGAGGTGGACCGGATTCATGTCGACCGTCCAGCTCTTGGCCCAGTCGAAGCGCTCGAAGTCCGAGACCATCAGCACGTCGGGATCCCGCGCCAGGCCCTTGTCGCCGGGGTAGCTCTCGGCCAGGCCCTTGAGCTTGCCGCCCAGGGCCGACGGAGAAGCGCTTCCGAGATCGGGTTGGAACACGCCCAAGACGGTGTGCCGGAACGTCTTGTTGACCGGGTACACCCGCATGATCGCCTCAGTGACGGCAGCGTCCTTCTCGAGGCGGCTCAAGTCGAACTTGAGCATGGCGAAGCCGACCCAGAGGTGCGGCTCCCCCCAGAGCGATCCGCTCGTCGAGTTGTGCGTGAAGACGTCGTCGGTGGCCGGCAGCTCATGTCTCGTGCCATCGGCGGTCCGCACGATGAGCCTCGGATGCACCGCCGGGTCCGGCCGTTCCTTGCTATGGAGTATGACCTGGCCGCCCTCGAAGGACCGCAGAACGACGCCGTTGTCGGGAATCCGTCCGGAAAGCCAGCCTTTGACCATCGCGGTGATGTCGAAGTCGATCACCTGGCCCCCTTGCGGGCCGGCAACAACGGCGTCCGCGAAGGGCTTGGGGCCTTGCGGCCGGCCGTCGGCGTCGCGCCAGTCGCCGCCGTGGTTGCGCCAGGGCAGGCCCGCCGCGGCGTTGTACCAGTCCTTCGTGACGGAGTTCTCCTTCCAGTCCTGTATCGGCTCCGTGGCGTGGCTTTCCACCGACGAACAGAACATCACGGCCAGCGACAAGACGACGATGCGGTCGAGAGACATGGTTAAAAGGCTCACTATTGGGGGGACGAGCGCTCGTTGCGGTCAGTATACCAGAACTCAACCGCGCGGCTCACGTATCTCAGGTCAAACATGCGAGAGATAAAGGGCCGATTTCTTGAGCGCGTGGGCTAGCGACCCGCCAATGCAGCGACGCCGGCCCGGGCCGAGATGCTACAAGAGCTGCGGCGGCGCATCGCGCTACAATATTGTGGCAAAGCCGTGGTGATCGTGCCAAATGGGCCGTTCCCGGGAGCCTCGCCGGCTTCTGCTCGACTTGTGCCTCGCCTTCTGCGAGGCCCGCGATAGGCAGGCGACGTCAATTGACCGGCTCGAAGCACTTTCAGCTCTACCTCTCGGTCCTTGCTTGTCTGGTTCTTGTCGTTTCCTTTCCCGCCTTCTGGCTGCCCTTCTACCCCCATGGCGATGCCGTCAACCATGTCGCCAGGTATTGGCTGCTGGCCAACCTGGGCGACGGCCAGTTCATCGACCAGATCTACGCGGCCGACCTCGGGTTCAGGACCAATTCGCTTCTGGAGTGGCTCAGTTTCCTGTTGGGGCCGCTGCTCGACCCGATCCATATGAACAGCCTTTCGATCGTGGCTTCGTCAATACTCATCGGGTTTTCCAGCGCTCTCATTCAATATTCAGTGTCAGGTCGGTGGCATTTCATAAATCTTCTGTCGCTTCTATTTTGTTTCAACTATGTGATGACGTGGGGCTTCCTGAACTTCAATCTCGCCGTCTCGCTGGCGAGCCTCGGCTTCGCGGTCTGGGTCTATGGCCGCTCGAGCCCGAGCAGCGGCGCCCGAAACCTCTACCTTTTCGGCTCGGTGGCGGCCGCCATCCCGGTGCTCTACGTCAGCCACCTGGCTGCGCTCCTGCTCTATGTCGCCCTGATTGCGCTCTACGAAGCCTATGCCTGGAGAGTCTTGCGATATGCGCTCGCCGGCCTGATCGCCGGCGCCGCAGGCTTCGTCCTCTTGATGTCGCTCTTCGTCTTCAAGGAGGGGTGGCTCCTGGATGCCGGCCTGCTCGGCCTGCCGGCGGCCGAGGAGACGCTATCGGCCCTGTCCATCGGCTTCGGTCACTGGAAGGAGCACGTGACCGCGGTCGTGGTGCCCTTCCTGACCTATCGCGAGTGGTGGGACGCGCTCTTTCTGGTCGGGTTTCTGGCTCTCTTCGGCGCCCTGTTCCTGTCGGGGCGCATCAGCCTCGACAAGCGCCTCGTCTATGTCGCCGGCTGCCTGTTCCTGCTTGCCCTGGCCGCGCCGGTTCAGATCTTCGGGATCTGGGGGCCGCATATTCGCGTCGCCAATCTGGCCATGGTCGTCCTGATCGCGGCGAGCCGCACGACGGATCGCAGGCGCCTCGATGGGGCCGCCGTTCTCCTAGCCGTGGTGCTGCTGATCGCCGGACGCAGCGCCGCTTTCGCGCACTACAACGCCGGCGTGGCGCGCGACCTCGACGAGCTCAGGGCGACGAGCGACGCCATTGCCGTCGGCAGCTCCGTCTTGGTTGCCGTCGGCCCCGCCGACTGCCCGGGGGCCACGATCAAGCGGCGCCTGTACCAGCATTTCGGCAGCGTCCTCGTCATCGAGCGTCAGGCCTTCGTCCCGTCGCTCTTCACCCAGCCCGGCGTGCATAGCCTGACGGTCACGGCAGACTACCTTGCCAAGGACACCAACGACGCGGTCCTGCCGACCCAAGCCCTGCAAGACCGCCTGAACAAGCCGCCGACTCCCGAGGGCCAAAGGCTCGCCGGCGACTACGCCAACGGCTGGCCGGCAAGCTTCGACTATCTGCTCGTCCTCGAGCTCTGCCGGGGCTTCGAAGCCGGTGACCTGCCGATCGAGGAAGTCGCGCGCGGAAGCTACTTTCAGATCTACCGGACGCTTTAGCCGACAGGTTCGATAGCCAGCACGAAGGGTTGCTCGCTCGTCAGGGGCGGCGAGATCGGGAGTCCAAAAGCGCCCGATAGACCGGCCCGTAGCGGCTGACGCTGCGCTCCCAGGTGCGCTCCTGCTCGACGAAGCGGCGGCCGGCGGCGGCGACCTCGGCGAGCCGGTCGGGGGCGGACTGCAGCTCCAGGACGAGGGCCGCCAGGGCCTCGGCATCGCCCGGCGGAAACAGGAAGCCGTTCTCGCCATGGCGAATCAGCTCCCGGTGGCCGCCGACGTCGGAAGCCAGGACGACCTGCCGCTTGGCCATCGCTTCCAGCGGCTTGAGCGGCGTGACCATCTCGGTCAAGCGGATCGAGTGGCGCGGATAGACCAGCAGGTCGAAGAGCTCGTAGTAGCGTTCGACCTGGTCGTGGGGCACCCGGCCGGTGAAGACGACCTTGTCGGCCAAGCCGCGCGCCGCGACCAGATCCTTCAGCTTGGCGTCGGCCGGTCCGCCGCCGACCAGCAGCAGCCGCGCCGTCGGCAGCCTAGCAGCCAGCGCCGCCATGGCCTCGATCAGGACATCGAGGCCTTCGTAGCCGTAGAAGGAGCCGATGAAGCCGAGCAACGGCCGGGCGCCGTCGAGACCCTCGACGGCGAGCCGCTCCTCGTGCCGGGTCCTGTCGTCGAAGCGGCTCAAGTCGACCGCGTTCGGGATCACCGTCACCTTGTCCGCCGCGACGCCGCGCGCCACGATGTCCCGGCGCAGGCCGTCGCAGATCGTCGTCACCGCGTCGGCGCGGCGCAGGGCGCGCGTCTCGAGCGCGCGGGAGATCTTGTAGCGCAGGCCGCCCGCCTTGGCCGTGCCGTGATCGACGGCGGCATCCTCCCAGTTCGCCCGCATCTCGTAGAGCACCGGCAGGCCGTGCCGGCGGCCGGCGCCGATCGCCGGCAGGGCGTTGAGCACGGGAGAGTGGGCGTGCAGGAGATCCGGCTTCTCCTCGCGGATCACCTGCTCGATGCGCCGGCGCAGGGCGCGCATGACGCCGAGGGCGTTGAAGGCGGTCCAAGCGTCGAGCGGCGAGCGGGCGGCCGGCGTGCGCAGATAGCGGAAGCCGTCGATCTCCTCCTGCCGGGCCGGGCCGACACCCTGCTTGGGCGAGGTGAGCTGCAGGGTCTGCCAGCCCGCCGCCCGCTGCGCCCGCAGGATGGAGTCGGTGCGGAAGGCATAGCCGCTGTGCAGAGGAAGGGAATGGTCGAGGATGTGGAGAATGCGCATCGGCTGGCGATATTAGGGAGCGAATCGGTCGGGCCCAAGTCGGCAATGCCCGTTCGGCAACTGGCTAGGCAGAGCCGGCTTCTGGAGGATCGAGACCGAGCTGCGTCGCCAGGTACTCCAGGGTCAGCACGCGGTTGATCTGCGAAGCCTGCACCATGGACTCGATGCGAAACAGGGGGCGTGTGTGGGGCAGGCCCGGATCCATGATGCGGGCGATGTAGGCGGGCGAGAGGACCGCGGGCCGAGGCTCCGGCTGCCGACGCTTCAGGCGGAAAGCGATGCGGCGCAGGGCCAGGGGGCGGTGGCCGTTGAGCCAGTAGAGCAGGCGCTCCTTGGCCGGCGGCACGGCGTCGAGGGGATAGCCGTAGCTGCTGGGATAGCCGGCGACGCGGGCCTGCTGCAAAGCGATCATGCGGCCCTGCAAGCGGCCCTGATCCTTCAGCGCCAGGGGGATGCGGGCCGTATCCGCGATCAACGAGGGCTCCAGGAAGGGGAAGAGCATCGCTCCGAAGCGCTGGTTGATCTGGCCGTCGCGCCCGGTCCAGTGACGGCCGCGGAACTGGGCGTAGGCCAGCTCGACCTGCCAGCGCTCCAGGCGCGCGCTCTCGGCGCCGACCGCCTCGACGATCGAGTCCGCCAGGGCCGCCCGGTAGGCCGCGTCGTCGAACAACGGCCCGCCGCAGGCCGGGTCGTACTGCGAGAAGAAGCTGGAGACCAGGTCCTGCGCGCTGAAGGGACGGTCCGGCAGATAGAAGAAGTTGCGGTAGATCTCGCCCAGGGAGCCGTTGACCGGGAGCTGGCCGTCTTCGTGGCGGCGCAGGCGGTCGGCGATGTCCGCCCCGTTGGAGAGGATGCCGTCGTCGGCCTTCCAGCCGTCGAACGCGAAGAGGTCGCGCTCCGCCTGGGTCGCGAAGGCCTCGGCGGGCGGCGTCGCGGCGCGGCTCTTGTCGATCTGCTCGAAGGGCAAGCGCTCGGCCTCGGCGATCTCGCGCGCGATGCGAACATCGGAATCGTTGTCTTGGCCATAGGTGAAGAGCCGCGGTCTGGCGCCGAGCTTGAGCAGGCTGGCCAGCAGCAGGCGGGAATCGAAGCCGCCCGAGATCGACAGCCGCAGCCGCTCCCCGTAGCGGGCGACCACCGGCTCGAGCAGACGGTCGATGCGCTGGACGTGGGCCTCTGCCACCTCGTCCAGGACCGCCGGGGCGGGCCAGGCACGCTGGCCGATCGGCGAGGGACGTTGCAGCCTTTCGATTCCGTCGCGACCGACGGAGAGGATGCTGTTCGGCGCCAAGGTGGAGATGCCGGCGAGCAGGCTCCGCCGGCCGTAGCAACTGCCGGCGAAGACGTACTCGTAGCAGCCCTGCAGGTCGAAGGCGCTGCCGGCGCCGAGCCAGGCCAGGGCCGTGAAGGCGTTCGACAGCGAGGTGCGCTCTGTGTCGTGGTAGATCTTGCAGGCGCCGAGACCGTCGCCGAGCAGGTACAGCCGACCCGCCTTGCGCAGCAAGAGGACGTTGAGGCCGACGAGCCCGGACCAGTCGAAGCTGGTCGCCGAGAAGTCGCGGTGCAGGGCTCTGAGAGCCTCTTGGCCGGCCAGGCCGCGGTAGAGCAGGAAGCCGTAGCTCACCGCGAAGTCGCCATCCCCGAGCTCGGCGAGCTGCGGGTCGTTGCCGGAGAGATTGCCGAAGAGATCGAGGCGGCGATCCTCGAGGTCGAAGCGGGCGCGGTGGGGGAAGCCGTTGCGCTCGGCCGCGGCGCACAGGGCGTCGAAGCGGTCGCGTCGGCTATCGCCCTGGCGCAGCAAGAAGAATCCCATCTGAGGCGGCCCCGCTCCGGCTCCCTGGAGCTACCCAAGGTGAGGCAAGCTCCTTACCATGGCAATAATGCCCGGCGAGCCGGCCCGCGCCAGGAAGAGTCACGATGCGCCTCACGAGATCGCCCCTTGGAAGCCGCCGCCGCGCGCCCCGGCTGGCTCTGGCGGCATGGCTGCTCGCCACCCTTGGGGGCCTGCTCGCGGTCGACGAGTCCTGGGCGAGCGACGAGTCGCGGCAGATCATCAAGGTCGGTCCGACGCGCGCCCTGAAGGCGCCCAGCGCCGCGGCGGCGCTTGCCCGCGACGGGGCCCTGGTCGAGATCGACGCCGCGATCTATCACGGCGACGTGGCGATCTGGACACAGAATCGTCTGACCCTGCGCGGTGTCGGCGGCCTGGTGCAGCTCGAGGCCGACGGCGCCGCCGCCCAGGGCAAGGCGATTTGGGTCATCAAGGGCGACGAGGTGACCGTCGAGCGGATCGGCTTCTCGGGCGCTCGGGTGCCGCACCGCAACGGCGCCGGCATTCGCTCGGAGGGCCGGAACCTGACGATCCGCGACAGCCTGTTTCACGACAACGAGATGGGCATCCTCACGGACAACCGGGCGAACAGCCATATCGTCATCGAGAGAAGCGAGTTCGCTCGCAACACCACGGACTACGAGCGGACCGGCAGCCTCGGCCACAACATCTACATCGGCCGCGTCGCCAGCTTCACCTTGATCGGCAGCTACGTGCACGGCAGCCAGGTTGCCCACAACGTCAAGAGCCGGGCAGAGCGCAACCGAATTCTCTACAACCGCATCGTCGACCAGGACGACAGCGGCTCGAGCTATCTGATCGACCTGGCCGAAGGCGGCGATGCCGAGATCATCGGCAACAGCCTGCGCCAGAGCCGCCTGTCCGAGAACCGCGCGATGATCGCCTATGCCTCAGAGGCCGGCCGGGAGAACAGCGACGCGGCGGTCGTCGTCGCCCACAACACCTTCGTCAACGATCGGCGATCCGTCCGCTTCCTGCGCAACTTCAGCACCTCGAAGGTCCGTTTCCTCAACAACCTCCTGGTCGGTGGCCCGATCAGGGTTTTCGGCCGGGCTCTGCTTGCCGGCAATCTACGAGTCGGCGTGGAGAGCCTGCGTGCGCCCGCTTCCTTCGACTTCGCGCCGCTGCCCGACTCACCGGCGGTCGATGCCGGCAGGCCGCTTCCGGCCGGCCAGGCGCCGACCCAGGAGTACGTTCATCCGCTGGCGTTGCGGGCGCGGGCCACGGACGGGCGGCCCGACGTCGGCGCCTACGAGCTCGGCCGTCGCTAGAGCGTTTTCCGCTCACGCGGAATTACGGAACCCGCGCTGACGGTCAGGCGGCGGGGTCGCCGGTCAGGGATTCCAGGAAGCGCTCCAGCACGCGGTACTGGTCCTGGCGGGAGAAGCCGGCACGGGCGCTCTCCGGTGCCGCCGGGATGCAGCTCTCCCGGCGCTTGGTCGCCAGCCAGTCGGTCAATAGCCCGGCGATCTGCTCGGCGGATTCGCCGTAGACCCCGGCCTGCCGCTCGCGCGCGATCGTGGCCGGCACGCCGTCGCGCAGGCCGAGGATCAGGATCGGCCGCCGGCTGCCGATGTACTCGAAGAACTTGCCCGGCACGTTGCCCTGCTCCTTCGGGTCGTTCCACTGCATCAGCAGCAGGACGTCGGCGTCGCACTGGCGGGCGATGGCCTCTTCGTGGCTCACTTCCTCATGCAGGCTGACGTTGCCGCGCACCCCGGCGGCGTCGGCCAGGGGCAAGACCGTATTCGGGTCGGTACCGTAGAAGGCCACCTCGACCGCCCGTCCGGCCTCGCCGAGCCGGGCGATGGCCGCGAACAGCAGGCTCGGATCCCGCCGGCCCGGATAGATGCCGCCGGTATAGACGATGCGCAGCCGTACCTCGTCCTGCGCCGGGCCTGCGGGTCCGGCGGAGCGGATGCCATCGAGGATCTCGGCATCGTAGCCGTTGTACACCACGACGGTCGGCTTGCCGTGGCGCGCCCGGTAGGTCTCGGCCCAGGGCTCGGAAACGGTCGAGAGCCCGACCGCGCCGGCCATCAGGCGGCGCTCGGTGAAGCGGTTGATGGCGCCCAGCCAGGCCGGCGGCGGGTAGTAGGGGTCGTCCCACCAGCGGTCGCGAAGCTCCAGCACCAAGGGCGCGCGCGCTTTGCGTGCCAGCAGGCTGCCGGCCAGGAGGGTGGTGAAGGGCGGCGCACTGGCGAAGACGATGTCCGGTTGCCAGTCCTTCACCATTCGCCGGCCGGCGCCCAGGGCGTAGGGCAGCCAGCCGATCCGCTTGTCGGGCCAGTTGACGATGCGGATGTAGGCGGTGGAGAGGAAGGACTTGAAGCGCGCGATGGCGCCGCTCGGCGCCCGCGAGGCCGTGCTCCCCGCGGAGCCGGACGCTGTCGTTGCCGCCGGGGCGGCCGCCGCCGAGCCCTTGCCCTTGCTGTATCTGGCGACGGCTCTCGGCAGGGCATTGACGTCGAGCCACTTGGCGCGCGCCACGCGCTCCGGCGGGAAGTCGTCGGCCAGGGTCTGGCGGTAGGGCGGGTCCTTGCAGGTGACGACCCGGACATCGTGGCCATTGGCCAGCAGATAGCGCGCCAGGCCGCCGAGCCTGACCGCCCCGATTCGGTTGCTGGGCGGGAAGTACCAGGTGACGAGGAGGATCTTCACGCCGGCCTCTAAGCTCTTCCTTGAGTCTGCTCGGAACCTGGGTTGCCGCTTGCGGCCGGATGGGATGACAGGGGCCGCGCCCAGGGGCTAGTGGGGCTGGCCGCGCCCGCGGGTCGGCGTCGCCTGACGAGCCAAGCCTTGCGGCGTGCTCGGTGCGCTCGGCCGTGCGCCGCCGCCGACAGACATGCGGGCCCGCTCGAAGTGGGAAACGGGCGCCTCCTCGACCTCGTCGCGCTTCTTGCCGGCAAGCTCGGCGATCTCGCGCGCGACCACCACCTTCGTCAGCAGCATCAGCGCGACGAGGTGATAGTAGAAGTCGAAGAAGGCCAGGTTCAGGAAGGCCCCGCCGACGGCGTAGCCGAAGATCGAAACCTGCAGCATACGGGCGAGGTCGTTCGCCCAATGGAGATCTGGGTGGTTTCTCGTTCTACTGATGATCCCCGAGCCCGCGAAATAGGCGCTGAAGCCGAGCAGCAGGAAGATGGCGAGCCCGATGAAACCGTGTTCCCCGAGCATCTGGAAGTAGATGCTGTGGAAGGCGCGGGCCTTGGGGGCGTCCGGCACGTAGCTGAGAAAGAGCTCCGACTCGCGATTGACCTTGAAGCCGCCACCGATGATCGGCCGGTCCAATGCCAGTCGCACGGCGAAGGTCCAAGCCTGAATACGGCCTAGGGCCGAGGTGTCTTCCTGGTATGCCGTGATCGTCTGGATACGGTCGTACCAGCGCTGCGGGACGAAGGGAATCGCCGCCATGAGGCCGGCGACCAAGCCGAAGATCAGCAGAGCCCGCTTTCGCGACTTGAGGAGCAGAAACAGCACCATGGCGGCGGCGGCAAGGGCGGCTCCGCGGGAGTGCGTGCCCATGACCGCCAGCATGCAGAGCCCGATGGAGCCGCGCAGACCCCAGACTATGACCAGGTGCTTGTAGCGGGTTTGGAGGTACCAGATCAGCGGCACGACCATGACCAGGGTGAGACCAAGGGCGTTGTTGTCTTCGAAGAAGCCGCCCTGGGGGCCCCAGACGCGGCCGCCGCTCGCGCCGCCAAGGACAGTCCAGATGCCGCCTTTGATGCCGAAATAGCCGATCGAGCAGACGATCACCCAGACCAAGGCCTCGATCCGCTGACGGTTCTGCATCAGAAACAGCGTCAGGATGGTCATGAAGAGGACTTTGATCGCGGTTTCCCAGTGATCGAAGGCGGACTCCGGGACAATCGCGAAGGCCGTGGTAATGGAGATCCAAACGCTGAGCGTGATCAGCAGAATGGAGATCGTGTCGACCGGCAGCTTCTTGGCTTCCCGGGACATCAGCCAGCCGATGATGGTGGCCACGGCGACCACCAGGGCGAACTGGAAAAAGCGCGCGAAGTCCCAGCTCATGCGGTGCGGGACCATGTAGGAGATCCAGCTCCACATCAAAATGCCGATCTGCGGCCGGATCAGAATGAAGGGGATCGAGCCGAAGACGATCAGCACCAAGGCAATGTCACGAAGCGGGAACATCGCTCAGCTCAGGTCCGACCGCTGCCGCGCCACAAGACACCCCGAGCGCACCGCGACGCCGCGGCCATGCTCGCCTCCGTGCTCATCTTCCTTAACAAAAGCAACAACATCCCGGAACTCCGGGCGGACCCTATCACAGCGGCCCGGCCCTGTCTTTCTGTCCATTTTCCGTCGTGCCCCGGCCGTGTTCTCGGTCGGTCGCTGCTGGCCGGCGGTCGGCCCGAGCCTAGTGGCTCGGGATTGTGGATATCTTAACCGACGGGTCCCGCGGTACGGCGCGGAACCGGAAGTAGTGCGGCAGTCCAACAGAAGGAGCTGATGTCCATGGGCTAGTTGGCGGAGCGGGTTTTCACATCGAAAACTTGGAATAATTCTTCAGGTCTATGGACAGAAACGGTCCGGATAGAGGCTCGGGTCGTGCCCCGCATTTCCCCGCTACCCCATGGCTTGCGATCGTGCGGAACGGGCTTCTGCGCGGCCCTGCCGATGGATCGTCGGGTCGTCGCCCGACCGGCTCCGAAAGATGGCAATGGCCGGGCAGGGGCCGGTCCGACGTGTTAGATTGATGAGACGCCTGCGACGATACAAAGGCATTCTTATCCTATCGCGGTTACCCTTTCAGTCTCCGACGAGACAAGAGAATGGCGGCGAGCACGAGGATCGGGACTGACAGTGGCCGGCGGCAAGATCCGGCCCCGCGGCGAGAGCCGCTGCCGGCGTCGGCCCGGCCGGCACGGGCGATGCGCCTCTTCGGGTCCTCGACGGCCGTTCACGATCGTTTAGTGTCAATGCGTTAACTGCGGATCTCATGACCAGCGCGCAAAACCCTCAGGCCAAGACGCTCTCCGTCGTCGTGCCGGCGTACAACGAAGAAGATGTCCTGGAGACCTTTCACGCCAGGCTCGCCGCGGTATTGACCGACTTGTCCCTCGACTCGGAGGTGCTCTACGTCAACGACGGCAGCGAGGATCGGACCCTCGAGATCCTGGCGCGCCTGCGCGGCGAGGATGCGCGAGTCGGCGTGGTCAACCTGAGCCGCAACTTCGGCAAGGAGATCGCCTTGACGGCCGGTATCGACCACGCCGTGGGCGACCTGGTCGTTCTGATCGATGCCGACCTGCAAGACCCGCCGGAGCTGAT
This sequence comes from Kiloniellales bacterium, assembly GCA_028280455.1. Taxonomy (GTDB): domain Bacteria; phylum Pseudomonadota; class Alphaproteobacteria; order Kiloniellales; family JAKSDN01; genus JANQLT01. Next base: position 8,134 of record JANQLT010000034.1, on the reverse strand, counting down.
TCCCGATCTCGTCTCCCTCTTGCAGGAGCAAGAGGCCGATGTGGTCTACGCCCAGCGCATCGAGCGGGAGGGAGAGACCTGGTTCAAGAAGGCCACCGCGTCGGCCTTCTATCGCCTCATGCGCCACGTCGGCGAGGTGCCGATCCCGCCCAACACGGGCGACTTCCGTGTGATGAACCGGCGCGCCGTCGAAGGCGTCAAGACCTTGCGGGAGCGTCACCGCTTCATGAAGGGCATCCTGACCTGGGTCGGCTTCAAGCAGGTCGCCTTGCCCTATCGGCGGGCGCCCCGCGAAGCCGGCGAGACCAAGTGGAACTACTGGAAGCTCTGGAACTTCGCGTTAGACGGCGTGACCTCCGCGACCATCTCGCCCCTACGCATCTCCAGCTACGTCGGCGCGGTGATCGCCGGGCTCGCCTTCATCTACGGCATCTGGGTCATCATCCGGACCCTTGCGTTCGGCGACCCCGTGCAAGGCTGGCCGTCGCTCGCCGTCATCGTTCTCTTCCTGGGCGGCATGCAGCTCCTGGTGCTGGGATTGATCGGCGAGTACCTGGGCCGCCTCTTCAACGAGAGCAAGTTCAGGCCGCTCTACCTGCTCGACCAGGTGGCCCCTTCCAGCCTAGGCACGGCCGCGGCCGAGTCGGCGAAGCGCCCGACGCTTGCCTCGCCACCCGAAAGACCGCTTTCGGTCGGCTAAGGGCGCGACCAGGTCGATGAAAGGGGCCTAGAGCGTTTTCCGCTGACGCGGAGTCACGGCACCGGTCCGCTTCAGCGGCATGACCAGACGGTGAAGTAGCTTGTCTCGTGGACGGGCCGGTAGTCCCGCTTGAAGCGCTCCCGAAACTCTTCGGAAAACAAGGGCACGTCGCTGCCGTCGTCCGCGCGGTAGAAATTCACCATCGCGAAGGGCTCGCCGTTTCGCGGCACGATCCACTCCGGAATCCGGCAGTCCGACAGCAGCGCCTCCGTCTCTTGGTAGCCGCGACCGATTGAGATGATGTCCATCAGGAAGGGCACGTCTAGGGACATCGGCGTGCCATCGAGCACGCCCAGGATCCGATAGTAGGTTCGCTTGTAGCTCGCCCGGCTCACGGCCACGCCCATCTGGGCTTCCGGATAGGCTGCATAGAGCGCCCTGACCTCTTGGATTACAGCCTCTCGCTCCTCGGCCTTCTCGGGCGCTTCGCGCCAGAAGTTGCTGCCGTGAATCGCATAGGGAAGGTAGGTGACGAGGAAGACGACCAGCAGCAGGCTGGAAACGGCTCTGGCGTCGATGTCCGGTTTTAGCCATCTGGGCTCGGCCGCGACAGCGTGCAAAGTGAGATAGAGCGCCATTGGAATGAGCGGGAGGGCATGATGAGGGCCCGCACCCTCCTTGGATCCGATGACGAGGACGGTCACACAACAAAGTGCGAAGAACACGGCTGCGGCCGTTAGGGACAGGGGCCAGACCGGTCGGCGGAGGAACAGGATCACGATGCCCGGGGCTACCATGATCCCCAGGGCGGCGGCCGTTCTGTGGAAATCCCAGAGGGTCAGCTTCTGTTCCGTGGATACCCCGATGTAAGCGAGATAGGTCCCGAGGCTGATGTTGGGCAGCAGGAAAGGCAGAACGGCGACAAGCGTGGCGACGAGTCCGATGATCACGGCCTGTCGGAGCCAGGCCGCGACGTCTCGCTCCCGAAACAAGAGAGCGGCGGCTGCCGGCGCCACGAAGATCATGCCGTGAATCTTGACGCCGAAGGCCAGGCCCGCGAGCAAGCCGATGGCCAGCGCGGCGTAGAAGCGCGGCAGGGACAGCGCGGAGATCGCCAGCGCCACGAAGAGAAAGAGGAAGGGCTCGGGGCGGTTGTAGTAGCTGGAATAGTTGAACCAGGTGAGCATGAACGCCACGGAACCCATGACGAGGAGCGTGACGACGTTGTCGCGACTGACCTTTCTCGTCTCCCAAGCCATGGCGACCAGCGCCACCCAGACCGCTATGACGCCCGCCAGCTTGGTGCCGACGATGCTCTTGGTGATCAACAGGATAGCCGCGTGGGCGATGTAGAGGACGGGGCCGTAGATGATGCCGTAGAGGCCTTCGCCCGCTTGCCAGGCCGGGTAGACCGCTTCTCCGCGAATCAGCATGGCGGCGGAGATCGCAACGGCCGGGCCGACGTGGTCGACATAGACCGGCCTGACCAGATAGATGACCGTCCAGGCGAGATAGACTGAGCAGACCGCAAGGGCCACAAGGCCGGTCAGGATCTTCACGGGGCTGTTGGCGAGCCGGCCGAGGAACGCGGGGGCGCGCACGACCAGCCCGATGCCGAGCAACAGCAGCAGCCCGAAGTACACAGCGTGGATGTGGTAGCTTACAACCGATAGCAGAGATTCCACTGCCGAGTTCTCCTTTTTGGTCTTGTGTCGGAGAGGACTGGGTAAGGCGGGAGCCGAGAGCCTTTGCCGATCGGTTCGCTCACCTCTAGATGCGACCAGCCGGTTAATTTCGCGATAAGACGCGGCAGCTCTGGGCCCGGAGCCGCAATCGACGGGACGGCTTCCTTGCCGGGGTTGCGGGGTACGAGTGCATCAAGGCGTTTTCGCTACTCCGAGCCACCACTGACTAGCAGTTCTGTCGCTGCATTGACAGAAAGTCACATCGATAGCGAGAGAATCGATCGGGCGCATTCCCCGACTGCCCGAATGCACTGGCTGCCGGCCGCTTTCAGCTTGCGGCGGTCGTGAGAGCGCGGTGCAGGGCCTCGGCGCGCCGGCGCAGCGCCGGCTCGATGGCGGCTTCATCCGTCTGCTGCGCCGAGGGCGCTTTGAAGAGGCCCGCGGCCGTCTCCAGCATTGCCTCCTCGGCGACATCGAGCTGCGCACAGAGGTCGGCAACCGCCTTTCGTCCATCGGCACAGTCGGTTTCATAGCAGACAAGTGTGACCTCACCGCGATGCATCAGCACATGCTCGAAGGCGGCGACCCAGTAGGCGAGCCAGTAGTCTATCGACGTCGGGTCGCGGCCGGCGATCAGCCGCTCGAGGCCGGGAAAGCCGATCGGACGATGCAGCTCGCCGAACTCGTAGTGGCCGAGATCCGCCATGTAGCGTCGAACGAAGGGCTCATCCTTGTGCATCGCCGAGAAGTTGCGGTGCTGCCGAAGGAGGGAGGCGGCGTGGGAGACGGGATTGCGGAGGGGCACGAGGATCTTCGCATCCGGAAAGATGCGCCTCAATAGGCCGAGCCGCGCGATGTTGTTGTTGTTCTTGGACAGGTACCGCCCGTCGCGCTTCCGTTTTCGGGCCGGCGGAGCGCGACGATCTTCTTCATGTGCTCGACGAGTTGGGCTTGGGCCTCTGGCTTGCCGTCGGCCGCGTCCCAGAGATGAGTGCCGGTCTCGGCGTACTTCTCCGGCCAGAAAGTCCGCCAGAGCACCTCTTCGAAGGCTGCCGGGCTGTCAAAGCCGACCTGCATGCCGTCTTGATGCGCGCGCTCGTTGAGCGCGGCGCGCTTCCGGAAGGCGGTGCTGACTCGCGACCACAGCAGCGGCGCCATGACGAAAGGCATGTCGCGATAGGTGTGCGTTCCGAGAGACGGGAACTGGCTTAGCACCTCGAGCAAGAGGGTCGTTCCCGCGCGGGGCAGCGACGTGATGAAGATCGGCCGACCGGCCTGCACCGAGGCATAGCTGTCGCGGAAGACGCCGTTCTCGATATCCGATGCGACCTGCTGAACCACCGAGTTGCCGAAGGCGATCCGGTGCAGCAGGCGGTCCAACGCCGCATAGTTCACTTGGAGGGCCATAGTCGCCACCAAAGGAGATAGCCGGCGAAGAGCCTGACGGAGAGGATCGCTATGTTGCCCCCAAAATAGCCATTGACCATCGACTTCGACGGCCGCGGCGACAACTATGTGGTTAAGTTGGTATCTCTCCGTAGCGGGACCCAACTACTGACCGGGAGCGGGGTCGTTCGCCGCCGCAGCCCACGCAGCCGTGAGGCGCTTCGTCCTCGCATTCTCGCCAAACCTCGTCGCCCGTTTGCAAGGTGCCAAGGGTCGCCGCCTTCGGTAGCCTGGGCGTCATGGCGGTCCGTCGGAACGACTTCTGCGGACGAAAAAAGGGGCCGCAGGTGCCAAAGTGTCACGGCCATGGGCGAGCATCATGGCGACCAGTGCTTCAATCGGAGGCGAGCAAGCCGGTATGAAAGCTGTCATCCCACCTCTCCTGCTCCTGCTTGGCATGGCCGGTAGCGCCGGCGCCCAGCCGTTCGAGCGGCATGCGGCGAGCAATCTCGACGCTTGTCTCGAGAAGCTGAACGCACAAGACGGCGGCTGGTGCGAGATTCGCGGGTCAGCCAGGCACCCTTCCATCTCGTCCGTTTGGCCGCGCGGCTTGGACAAGAAGACCCGGATGAGAACCGGCCCCAGGTCCGTGCTCATCGCTTGGAACGGCGCGGCCTTCGATGAGCAAGAGCTGCTCATGTACTTCACGGGCGGCGGTCACGCGGACTACGGCGGAAACGAGGTCTATGAGTTCGATCTTCGAGCCGGCAAATGGACGAGGATCACGGATCCCTCGCCGCTCGAGTACCTCCACGTCAACATCCCGGACCATAGCCCGAGCAAGTCGATCTTTTGCTGGACGACGGATTCGCGGCGCGAGCCTCCAGCGGGACATACATACGACGGCTTGCAGTTCAGCAAGGTCACGAGGACCATCTTCGTTGTCGCCTGGTCGTTCGCCGATGGCTCATGCTTTGCCGACGACAAGGACGCCTTCGACGACAGCGGTCGACTCGTCGAGTTCAGACCGTCGATCTTCGAGTTCAACCCCTCCGCAACGGAAGCTCGCCACGGCATCGATCCTTTGTCATGGCGCCTGGTGAACGACGAGACGCCCGATGTCTCCTATCCGCGGTTCCTGGAGCTCCCGGATGGCCAGATGCTCCTGGGCAACAGGACGGCGATGCACGCTTTCGACCCCATGACCGGCGTCATCGGTCAAAGGCTCTGGAGCGAGGCGGACGGCGGCGACGGCGTGGCCGAGTATCATCCGCGCGGTTGGGCCTTGCTCCTGAAGCGTTGGATCTACTTGGTTCAGGACCTCAAGACAGGCCTCGTCAGGCAGAGTCCCGCGCCTCGTGACCATGGCAAGTCCCTTGCCGTCCGCCGAGACGGCACGGTGTTTTCTTGGGACGGCAAGGACAGGATCCTGGTCCAGGACCCGAGCCGGTCGGACTCGGAATGGATACTCTACGATTGGTCGGAGAACGGACCGCAAGCCGGCGACCGGGGCCGCGTCTATTCGAAGTGGCAGTACATCGCGGATCTCGATGTCTTCGTCGGCCTCTCCGACTCCTCGACGGGAGTCTGGATATACAAGCATCCCTCGACGATGGCGGGCAAAGCGCCATAGGCGCGCGCCATCCCGAAAGGCCGCTTGCCGGGCGCCCGCCGCGGGATCCGGTTCTCGAGGCGGCTTAGTTTGCGCTCGCCTCGGCGCCTTCGCCGTCCGCGCCTGCTTCTTCCTGGCTCGGAAACTCGACGAAGAAGCGCTCCGCGCCGACCCTGGGGCTGGCGGCCCGCCAGCGGAAACCCTTATCTTGGGTCAGGTAGTAGACCGGCATGTAGGCCGCCGCCGCGTGGCCTCGCTCGCCGCCACAGTGACCGGTCTCCTCGAGGTACCAGGGCTCGGCCCAAGCGTTCAGCCGGCTGCGGTCGTGGTTCTCGCCGGTGACCCACTTCGCCCTCTGCAGGCGGCACCAGTAGCGCAGGCCGATCCAGGCCTCGCCGGTCAGCTCGAAGGTCTTCTCCAGGAAAAGGTGGGTCGCGGCATCCCTGACCAGGGCGAGCCGGCCGCGCACGCCATCGCGTTCCATCTGTGACGCCAGCGCGCGCGCCTGGAACCAGCTGACCGCCTGCGGCAACTCACGCAGCAGGAAATGGCTCTTGGAGTGGGGATCGAACTTCGCGCCGCTGGCGCCTTCCGCTCGCAGGGCCGGGCCACCGGCCAGCAACATGAGGCCGAAGACCAGGGCCAAGAAACAGAATCGGCGTGGTCCTGCTGCGCAATTGATGCTGGATCGGACTCGGTGCATATGCTCAGAAATGGCGAATCACGCTGTTTCGACTTGACACTATTTTAGCATGAGCCCGCCCTGATACCGAAACCCTCGATGGCGCAACGAGTGATCCGATGAGCGGCTTCTACGGCTGGTGCGCGAGGACTGCGGCTGCCCCGGGCTTGTCGAGGCTGCGGGCGACCGCCTTGCCGGATCTCACCGCGGAGCCCGTCGAGCGGCTCGAGCGAGAGGGCTGCGGGCTGGTCGTGGCGGCCGGGGCGGGGCAGGGCAGCCTGGCCGAAGAGGGGCCGGTCCTGGCCGCCATCCTCGGCCGCCCCCGCTGGCCGACGCCCGAGCTCGCCGCCAAGGCCAGTGAGGCCGGCCCCGCCGCCGCCCTGATCGACGCCTATCGGCGCGAGGGGGCGGCGCTGCTCCGCAGCCTCAAGGGCAGCTTTTCCTTGGCCCTGCTCGATTCGCAGAAAGGCGACGCGCTGCTGGCGATCGACCGTGGCGGGATCGGGACTCTCTGCCACGGCCTGTCGAGCGAGGGACACCTGGTCTTCTCGACCGGCACCGACCCGATCCGCCGCCGGATCCCCGAGGCCGCCGGGATCTCGCCCCAGGCCATCTACGACTTCATCTTCCTGATCGACCGGGTGCCGGCGCCCGGCACCATCTACCAGGGCATCCACAAGCTGCCGCCGGCCCACCGCTTGCACTGGACGGGCAACGAGGCGGAGACGGCGCCCTATTGGCGCATGCCCTATGCCGCGGCGGCGGAAGGGGGCGAGGCGGCTCTGGCCGAGCAGCTCCGGGTCAAGCTTCGGGCGGCCGTGGCGGCCAGCCTCGAGGGCGAAGACCCGGAGCGCGTCGGCTGTTTCCTCAGCGGCGGGCTCGACAGCTCGACCGTGCTGGGGCTGATGAGCGAGGCAAGCGCCGGGTCGGTCAGGGCTTTCACCATCGGTTTCGAGCCCGAAGGCTTCGACGAGAGCCCCTACGCGGTCCTGGCCGCCGAGCATTTCGACGCGCGGCACGACTGCTACTACCTCGAGCCGGCCGATGTCATGGAGGGCTTGCCGAAGCTCGCGACGGCCTACGACGAGCCCTTCGCGAACTCCTCGGCCCTGCCGGCCTATTTCTGCGCCCTGCGCGCGCAACGCGCCGGCGTTTCCGTCATGCTCGCCGGCGACGGCGGCGACGAGCTCTTCGCCGGCAATTCCCGCTACCTCAGCGAACGCTTGTTCGATCACTATCGTCGCCTGCCCGGCGCCTTGCGCCGCGGTCTGCTGGAGCCCCTGCTCGACGCCCTGCCCGAGCGGCCGCCCCTCGCGCTGCTGCGCAAGGCGCGGAACTATTCGCGGGCGGCCCGGCTCTCCGTGCCTACGCGCATGCACGCGCACAACCTCTATCGCGAGATCGCGCCGGAGGAGATCTTCGATCCCGCGTTCTTGGATGCTATCGAGCAGGCGGCGGTGATCGCGCTGATCGAATCGATCTACGAGGCTGCGTCGCCGGCCGCCAAGGTGCAGAAGATGATGCACCTCGACCTGCGCATCACGCTCGCCGACAGCGACCTGCGCAAGGTGCGGCGGACCTGCGAGCTGGCCGGTGTGCAGGTGCGCTTCCCCTTTCTGGACGACGACCTGCTCGACTTCTCCGCCGGCCTGGACCCGGACCTCCTGCTGAAGGGCGGGGTCCTGCGCGGCTTCTACAAGCAGGCGATGAGCGACCTGCTGCCGCGCGAGATCCTGGAGAAGCCGAAACAGGGCTTCGGCCTGCCCTACGACCACCTCATGACCACCCACGCGCCGCTCAAGGCGCTGATCTGCGACAGCCTGCAGGCGCTCGGCCGGCGCGGCTACTTCACCCCCGGCTTCATCGCCGAGATGCTCGCCTCGGCACGTTTGGAGGGCGGCCGGCGCGTCAGCTCCTATGTCTGGGATCTGGCGGTTCTGGAGCTCTGGTTGCAGTCGCGCTCGATCACTTAGAGCGTTTTCCGATCGGACGGCACCGGGCCGCTCCCCCTCCCGGCCACCCACGGCAGTATCCTATTGGGTGGCCGGGAGGGGGAGCGGGCCGGTGCC
>JANQLT010000033.1 GCA_028280455.1 Kiloniellales bacterium | reverse complement strand
TGAACACCATCACGACCTCCAATACTACAGAGGCCCTTCAGAATCTCCTTTACGCAAACACGCAACAGTAAATCTATACTCATATGCGATTCCCCTACCTCAAGGGGGGAGGGAAATAGGGCTTGGCATCAACAGGTTACGCCTCCCCCCTCGAGGGGGAGGTCGGCGCGCAGCGCCGGGAGGGGGGCTGGCGCGAAGCGCCGAAAAGCGATGGTCTGTCGGCGAGACCCTATCTTGCTGGAAAGCTCCTCAAGCCAAGCGTGGCAGGCCCCTGCGCTCGAGACTCCGAAGCTAAACCGGACAGCAGTGGATTTGATCCGAGGGTCCATCGACGAGGGAGTCTCGAGCTTCGCCCGCCCGGCAATCACAAGGTTGGGGTGCACGGAGCGCAGGCCGTTGATCCGCAGGAATCACTTTCTGGTCGGGCTCTTGGAAAGGTCACGACATCGGCGACTCTTGGCTAGGCCTGCGCCCGGCCCCTTTCGATCAGGGCGCCTATGGCCGCCAGGAAGCGGTCGCCCGCCGGGCCGACGGGGCAGGCCCAGTAGTCCATGATGCCGTGGCTGATCTCGACCAGCCGGTCGGATTGCCGGCTGTCCTTGCCGCAGACGACGAAGGCGCCGGTCTTTGCCTGGCGCAAGAGGTTCATGTGCAGCCAGCCGACGAAGCCGATGGCGCTCGGCCCGGCTTCCGAGAAGCGGAAGCAGACGACGTGAAACCGGCCCTCCCGGTCATGGGCCTCCGCGGGCACGAGCTCGAACCAGGCCGCGCCGTCTGTCACGCTGGCCAGAGCGCCCTCGGAGGGCGGCGCGCCGGCGGCAAGCGGTCGCCAGACGTGGTGCCGGTCGAAGAAGGTCGTGTCGGCCTGGGCGATGACCTGGCACAGGCGATCGTCGAACTGCTCTTCCGTCTCTTCCATGGCCGTCCTCCGCTGAGCCCTTTGGCGCAGGTCGCCCCACGTCGCGCTGCTGTTCGCGCCGGCGAATCCTGCTACCTATTCAGTAGCGACGAAGGCTAACCCAATCAGGAGCGCTACGCAATGCGTAGCGAAAGGACGTGAGCAAGTTCCCGACACCCGGACAGCCGGTCAGGGGCTCCAAGAGCGGCGTGCCGGTCATGGCGCTGTTCGACCTGCTCGGCCGGACCTGGTCGCTGGGGGCGCTTTGGCAGCTCTGCGAGGGCGGGCCGGCGACCTTCCGAGATCTGCAAGCGCGCTGCGAGGGCGTGTCGCCGACGGTGCTGAACGCGCGCCTCAAAGAGCTGCGTCGGGCCAATCTCGTGGAAAGGACGGACGCCGGCTATGCCGCAACCGAGCTCGGCAAGGAGTTCCATCAGATGATGAGGCCGATCGCCTACTGGTCCCACAAATGGGCGAGGCATGTCGAGCCGTAGCGAAGGTTCGCGGTTTGGAGCAAATGCTCCCTAAAGTTGAGAGTGCTTTAAGGGCTTGCTGATAGAAGCTTGCCAGGAGTCGGGCACTATCCCTGACATTCATGGCAGGTCTCATGCTTTGGGGTATTACCTGAGATCGAGTTTGATTGCCGTCCCTCTGGCCCTAAGCCGGGCTTGGGGTGGCCGGAGATGACCATGTCTCGAATGCTGATTGTCGGCTGTTTCCTTCTCTTGGTGCCACTGCTCCCCCTGTCGTCTGCCGAGGGGCAGCAGCCCGTTCAGTGGCAGGATCAGGTCTTCCCGATCCTTCACTTCGTTGCTCGTCCCGGGGACAGCGTGGGCGCAGCGAGGGACAAGGCCCTACATAGGTTCCGGACCACCGACATCGACGGCGGGGGTGTCTCCGAAACCGACTACGTTCTGAAGAAGCAACTGAGGTTCGCCAATCAACGTGCGCGCTACGTTTCGAACTGGCTCCAAAGGGATCTGGACGGCGATGGCGAGGTGACTCGGCGCGAGCTCGAAGCGGCCTTCGGCAAGGCCGCCCGCAGGCCGATAAGATCCGACGGTGTGGAGATCAGCCCGACGGAAGAGCAGGTTGCAGAGAAGCTCGAAGTGAAGGTCAGGGAAGCTCTGAAGGATGACAAGAACAAGGACGGCGTCGTTTCCTTCTCCGAGACCATAGCTGCCGCCAACGCCGAGTCCCCGATGGAGAAACATGTCGAGTACCACACGATCTCCCTGTCTCTGGACAAAGACGGCGACGGTGCTGTCTCTGAGGCAGAGTTCACGGAGGCGATCGACCATAACCTCGGCATCATCGACAGGGATTCCGACGGACTGCTCACGAGCCAAGAGATCTCCGCCTTTCGCGAGAGCATCAAGCAAGTAATGAAGGTGCTGCAGGCGAACGAGAGAGCACGCAAACGGGACGCGCAAAACCGAGCGATGGTCGAGTCCTGCAGGTTCCCGCAGGCGTCGGAGGGCGTGCAGGTCGTTCTGCTCGGCACGCACCGGGGCAAGGCGCTATCCAGCGTCACTCTAGGCGGCGACGACGCCATCGTTTCGGTCGCCGATGTTTGGATCGAGCCGGGCGACCAGCCGCTTTATGTCCTCCTCGCCAGTCGCCACCCCTTGATCTGGCGATTCACGGGTGCCGTCGAACGGGTCGAAGTCGTGGTCGCGGGCTCTCAGAAAACCGATGCGACGGGCGCGGTGCGCGTGGGCGTGGTCGGTGTGCCGGCAGCGCTGGTTCACGTACCGCCCGGCACCAACTGCATGAGTCCCTTCGTCAATGCGAGCTCGACCCCGACTCTCAAGATGACAAAGACGCTGGGCCGGCTCATCGGTCGAGAGCCCGATGTCGTCAAGGCAAGCGCGAGAGTGAGCGCGGTCAGCTTTCCGACGGGCCTGCTCGACCGCACCGTCGCCTATGCCGACACGAGGGAGCTCCCGGAAGACGGCCCGGTCGGCGAGCTCTGGCGCGACCTGCTGTTCGACTATCCCGGCGGGCTGGTCCAGCTTGACGCGAACGCCGTGGTCTCTCCCGCCGCTGCCCGCCCCTATGTCACGCTGCCCCATGAGGCCGGACTGGCGCAGCTTGTCGAACAAGGCACCCTGGAGGTGCTGGATAGGAGAGAGGTCGTCTACCTCAACGGCACGAGGATCTACCTGGGTGGCGGCCGAGACACGATCGTTGCGCCGGAAGGCGTGCAGCCGCGGGTCTCTCTCGTCCCCCACAGGTTTCTCATCACGAAGAAAGTCACTCTCCCGGTCGGCTTGAGGAGCGGACTCGAGTTCGTGCTCGCGCCCGGCGTGCCGGGGCCTGAAGGTTTGGGATCGCTTCGACTAATCGTGCAGTAGGACCGCGCCGCATTGCGCATTGGCGTTGGGATCTGAACGCTATCCCGAGACCGCGTAGTAGCGGAAACCGCGCGCCATCTCTTCGGAATCGCGGCGCACGCGCTCGCGGTCCGTCATGCGGCCGAGCAGGCAGTCGGCAATCCATTGCCCGACGCGGCGGATCTCCGCTTCGCCGATTCCCCGCGAGGTCATGGCCGAAACGCCGAAGCGCAGGCCCGAGGTCGTGGAGGCTGGTCGGGGATCGTTGGCGATCAGGTTCTTGTTGCAGGTGATCCCGATGGCGGCGAGCTTGTCGCTCGCCAACTGTCCGTCGATCTCCAGAGCGGTCAGGTCGACCAGGACCAGCGGCGTGTCGGTGCCATCCGTCACCACTTCCAGGCCTTGGGCCATCATCTCATCGGCCAGTGCCCGGGCGTTGTCCTGAACGCGGCGCGCGTAGTGCTTGAAGGCCGGCTGCAGCGCTTCGCCGAGACCCACGGCTTTCGCCGCCATCATGTGCAGCAGGGGGCTGCCTTGGACGCCCGGAAAGACCGCGGCGCGAAGCCGGCGGGACAGGCCTTCGTCGTTCCACAGGATCATGCCGCCGCGCGCGCCGCGCAGCGACTTGTAGGTGGTCGTGGTGACGACGTCGGCGTGGTCCATGGGATTGTCGAGAACGCCGCCCGCGACCAGCCCGGCGAAATGCGCCATGTCGACGAGTAATCGCGCCTCGACCTCGTCGGCGATGGCGCGAAAGGCCGCGAGGTCCAGTGCGCGCGGATAGGACGAGCCGCCGGCGACGATCAGCTTGGGGCGATGGGCCCGGGCGGCGTCGCGCACCTGGTCCATGTCGATCCGGCCGTCGCCCGGGCGCACGCCGTAGGCCTTTATCTCGTAGACCTTGCCGCTGATGTTGGCGCTCGAGCCGTGGCTGAGGTGGCCGCCGCACTTCAGGTCCATGCCGAGAACGCGGTCCCCCGGCTTCAAGAGCGCCGAAAAGACCGCCAGGTTCGCTTGGCTACCCGAGTGGGGCTGCAGGTTCGCCTGCGTCGCCCCGAACAGGGCGCAGGCGCGGTCCTCGCCCAGCGTCTCCAGGGAGTCGGCGATTTCCGCGCCGCCGTGGTAGCGCGCGCCGGGATAGCCTTCGACGGTCTTGTTGCAGAACCACGACCCCTGGGCCTCGAGGACGGCCCGGCTGACGACGTTCTCCGAGGCGATCAGCTCGATGCCGCGGGCTTGCCGCTCGCCTTCGGCGCGAACCAGCTCGGCGACCGCGCCGTCGACATAGTCGAGGCCCTGTCCGAAGAAAGCCCCCAGCGACTCCTCGAAGGCGTCGCCGACCGGCGCGAGCGCGGCCCGGTTCATGCCGAAAGGGCCGCCGGGGCCGCGACGTAGCCGGCCAGGCAATCGTCGGCGAGCGGCTCGACCGCCGCCAGGTCGCGGTGGTGCTTGTGGTCGGGGCGCGTCGGCGCCGTGAAGGCGTTCGAGACCGGATTGACGATCAGGGAGAAGATGGCGCGGTCCCAGGGCGACATGTTGTTGGGCGACCCGTGCAGCAACGTGTCATGGAAGATCAGGACGGTTCCGGGCCTGCCGGTCGCCGAGACCATGCCGCGCTTGTTGGCGATCTCGCTGACGCGGTCCAGGTCGGTGACCCAGAGCGGATAGCTGGTGGTCTCGTCGTCCAGCCATGCGGGATGCTCGTCGTCGCGATGCGAGCCCGGGAGGAAGTAGAGCGGCCCGTTGAACTCCGACACCTCGTCCAGGAGGATGTGCAGGTTCAACGCTAGAGGACGCATCACGCCGTCCTCCTGGTGGTGGGTGGCGAAGTCGCTGTGCCACTGCCAGACCTCGCCGGAGAAGGCTGCCTTGACGTTCACTTTCACCTGCTGGACGTAGACCGGCTCCTGCAGCACCTGAAGGGCCGGCTCGACCAGGCGCGGATGGCGGACCAGGTCGGCGAAAAGCTCGTCGCGCAGATGCAGCCCCATCGCCGTGCGGACCTCGCCGGAATGGCGCTCGATGACGTTGGCCTCGCTGTCCTGGGCGAAGAGGCGCGGCAGACGGCCTCGGATCGCCGCGACCTCGGCCGGCGAGAAGCGCTCCGGCAGGATGAGGAAGCCGTCGGTCCCGAGGTCCCGAAGCTGCTGTTGGCTCAAACGCATGCCTGCCTCCCGCGATCCTGGGTGATCCAGCGGGATCAGATTTGACCCAAGAGGCCCGCAGATCAATAATCGGATTCTGAACATTAGAGTAGATCTTCTAAACAATGACGCGACTGGTGCCGCCCTTGAAGGCGGTCAGGTACTTCGAGCTGGCCGCCGAGTTCGAGAGCTTCTCTCGGGCAGCAGAGGCATTGAGGGTTTCGAAAGGTGCCGTCAGCCAGCAGGTCACCAAGCTGGAGCTCTTCCTGGGTGTCTCACTGTTTAGAAGAGCTGGTCGAGGCGTGGCCCTGACGGATGCCGGGCGGCGCTACCACTCCGCGGCCAGGAACGCCTTCAACATCCTCGAGACCGAGACGGAGCGGATCGCCGGCGCGCGCCGCCGCGGGCAACTCAAGGTGACGGTTCTACCGGCCTTCGCATCGCTCTGGCTGGTGCCGCGCCTGCCGACGTTCCAGAAGTCGGCGGCCCATCTGGACATCGTCATCTCGGCCGAGGCGGAGGTCGTCGATTTCGCCAAGTCGGACGCCCATATCGGCATTCGCTACGGCACGCCGTCGCAAAGCGGCTTGCAGGAGACTCTGCTCGGCCAGGACCGACTGACGCCGGTCTGTGCGCCGGGCTATGCGCAGTCCCACGAGATCCGAACGGCGGAGGATCTCGCGCGCTGCGTCCTGCTCCACGACACCTTCTGGTCGAGCGATTGGCCGAGGTGGCTGGCGGCGGCCGGCGTTGCCGACAGGCTGGGCGGGGATGGCCAGTTCTTCACCCACTACAGCCTGGCGATCGACACCGCGCGGGCCGGCGGCGGCGTCGCCATGGGCCATCGCCTGCTGCTCCGCGACGCGATCGACCGGGGCGACCTGGTCTGCCCGCTCGCGCTGAGCATTTCTACGCTGGATCCCTACCTGATCGTCGTCCCCGACAACGCAGCACACCTGGACGTCGTGAAACGCTTCAGGAACTGGCTTGTCGAGTCCTTCGCGGCCGGAGAAGACAACGGCCTCTAGCGCGTTTTCCGATCGGACGGCACCGGCCCGGTGCCGTGTTCCGCGTGAGCGGAAAACGCTCTAGGCGGGGCGCTGCCGCGCCCTTCACGGCAACTTGCCGACCGCCGTCCGCGCGTCGCGCGCTTCCTCGAGCAGCCAGTCGCGGAAGGCCTCGACCTTGGGCTGCTTGGCGCGGTCCTTCCGGCTCAGCAGGTAGTAGGCGAAGCTGATCGGTCGGCTGAAGCTCCGGTCGAAGGGGCGGACCAGGCGGCCGGCGGCGAGTTCGTCGGCCGCCAGCATGTCGCTGACCAGGGCGACGCCCTGGCCGTCGATCGCGGCCTGCAGCGCCATGGTCTCCATGCTGTAGAACGGCCCGCGGCTCGGGTCGAGGTCCGGCAGGCCGGCCGCCAGGAGCCACATGCGCCAGCCGCCCTCGGCGTCCTTCCAGTCGATGTGCAGCAGACTGTGGTGGCGCAGGTCGGCGGGACGGCGCAGCGGATGCTCGCCGCGCAGCAGCGCCGGGCTGCAGACCGGCGTGTTGACCTGGCCGAACAGGCGGTCGACCCGCAGCCCCTTGTAGCCGCCGGGGCCGTAGCGCAGCGCCACGTCGGCCTCGTCGCGCGTCAGGTCGACCAGGCGGTCGGTGCCGTCGATGCGGATCTCGACCTCCGGGTGCCGGCTGCGGAAACGCTCGAGGCGCGGCACCAGCCAGAGGGCGCCGAAGGAGGGGCTGACGCTGATGGTCAGCACGCCGCTGTCGCCTTGGGCGCGCATCTGCTCGACCCCTTGGGCCAGGCTGTCGAAAGCCTGGCTCACCGTCGGCAGGGCCGCCTGGCCGGCATCGGTCAGGCGCAGCGCCCGGGTCAGCCGGCGGAACAGGCGCACGCCGAGCTGCGCCTCCAGCGCCTTGACCTGGTGGCCGACCGCGGCCGGCGTGACGTTCAGCTCGGCCGCCGCCTTGGTGAAGCTGAGGTGCCGGCCGGCCGCCTCGAAGGCCCTGAGGGCGTTCAGCGGCGGGAGCGCTCGCGCCATGAGCAATGCCTATAAGAAATCTAGCTTATAAGTCGAGATCTTCTCGTTTGTCGAGATACTTGGATATTCCTATTTTTCCAACAGTTCAAGGCCGAGATGCCGCCCAGCGAGGGCGGTGCCGACAAGCTCTTAGGTCAAGAAATTCTAGATCACCGAGATGCCGTCGGGCGGCCAAAGCGACATCCGAAGGAGGACATCATGAGCCACGTCCAGGCACTTCCCCGTCTCGGCAGCGGCGTCCCGGCGCTGAATTCCGGTCTGCAGCGGCTGTATCGCCGAGCCGTCGCCGCCGTCTCCCGCTGGTACCGGCGGCGCGCCGCGATCCGTCAGCTCCAAGCCCTGAACGACCACTATCTGGCGGACATCGGGCTGGAGCGCGACCGGATCGTCCCGACGCTCGACGCCCTCATCGAGGCCGGCGACCGGCGGGCATGAGGCTGGAGGCCCGCTCTGCCTATGTCGTCGGCGTCGTCCTGCTCGTCACCGCGGCGGTCGCCTACAGCACGGCGGGCCTGTTCACCAAGGGCGTCGAAGCCGGCGCCTGGGAGGTCATCTTCTGGCGCGGCCTCTTCGCCGCGGCCCTGACGACGCTCTGGACGCTGAACGGAGGAACCTTCCGGCGGAACTTCTTCGCCATGGGCGCCAGCGGCTGGGCGGTGGGGCTGGTCGGGGCCCTCGGCACCGCGGCCTTCATCCCGGCCTTCAAGCTGACGTCCATCGCCAACGTCTCGCTGATCTATGCGGTCGCACCACTGGTTGCCGCGCTGCTCGCCTGGCTCGCCATCGGCGAGCGGATATCGCCGCGCAGCTCGGCGGGCTGCGTCGGCGCGCTCGCGGGCGTGGCGATCATCGTCTCGGGGTCGCTGGGCGACATCAGCCTCCAGGGCGACCTGCTGGCCCTCGGCATGACCGTGGCGATGGCCTCGATCATGGTGATCTATCGGAAGTACCCCGAGACGCCCGGCGCCGGACCCGCCGTGCTGCAGTCGCTCTTCCTGCTGCCGGTCGCCGCGCTGTTCGGCAGCCCCCTGGCCGTCGCGCCCGTCGAGGTCGCCATCCTGGCCGCCTTCGGGCTGTTCTTCGCCATCGCCTCGGTCGCCCTGGCCGAAGGGGCCAAGCGGGTGCCCTCGGGCCAGACCGCGCTGCTGAGCGCCTTGGAGACGCCTCTCGCGCCTGTTTTCGCCTTCATCCTCTTCGCGGAGATCCCGAGCGGCGCCACCTTTCTCGGCGGCGCGGTCGTGCTCCTGGCCGTGCTGCTGTCGATCAGGAACGAGACGTGATGGCCGGCCTAGGCTTCCTCGCCTGACGCGCCGTACAGCCGGTACTTGCGCTGGCTGGCGATGTGGTCCGCCAGGTATTTGGCGTCGTGCCAGACGCCCCAGATGAAGGAGGAAGCGCGGCGCGACAGCCAGGGCAGGCCGAGGAAGTAGACGCCGGGCTCGGCGGAGATGCCGCGATGGTGCTTCGGCCGGCCGTTCTCGTCGAAGGCCTCGACCTTCAGCCAGCCGAAGTCGAGCGCGAAGCCCGTCGCCCAGAGGATGGTGGTGATGCCGGCCTGCGCCAGGTTCAGCTCCAGGAGGGGGTCGGTCACGCAGGCCGGGTCGGGGTCGATCCGGCGCGCCTCGGGCTCCTCCGGCAGGTCGAGGCCGTTGCGGGCTGCGTAGGCGTCGGCCTCGTCCAGCAGCGAGAGATAGTTGGCGTCGCCCAGGGCGATGTTGTCCGCGAGGTCCGGCGCGAAGCGCATGACGCCGTCCGCGAAGCTCCGGGTCCGGCCGACCAGCGTCATGCCCCGGGCGGCGAAGCGCCGGAAGTCGACGGTGTGGCCGCCATGGGCGCCGCTGACCGCGATGGTGACGTGCTCCAGGCCGGGCTCGATGGCCGCGGCGTCCCACTTGCCGAGCACGCCGAGCCACCAGCAGAAATCGCGCCCGCGATAGCCGCGCGGCGGCCGGTGATGGGGGCCGACGGAGAGGGTGACGGCGCGCCCCGCCTGCAGCAGCTCCTCGGCGATCTGCGCCCCCGAGGAGCCGGCGCCGACCACCAGCACGCCGCCCGCCGGCAACTGGCCGGGGTTGCGGTAGGCGCTGGAATGGAGCTGCGTGACGCCGGCCTCCTCGGGCACCAAGGCCGGTATGACCGGCCGCTGGAAGGGGCCGGTCGCGGCGACCACGGCCTCGGCCTCGATCGTGCCCTCAGTGGTCTCGACGTGGAACCCGGGCCGGCCCGCGTTTCGTCGTACCGATGTCACCTCGACGCCGCAGCGCAGGGGCGCGGCGATCTGCTCCGCATAGGCGACGAGATAGTCCGCGATGCTCTCCTTGGCGGCGAAGGCGTCGGGGTCGGTGTCGGCGAAGGTCAGGTTCGGGAAGCGGTCGTGCCAGGCCGGCCCGTTGGCCACCAGCGAGTCCCAGCGCTCCGAGCGCCAGCGCTCGGCGATCCGATGCCGCTCCAAGACGAGGTGCGGCACGCCGCAGTCGCTCAAGTGCTCGCTCATGGCCAGCCCGGCCTGGCCGCCACCGACGACGAGCGTCTCTACATTCTCGCTGGCCACGGTCGGATCCTTCTCGGGTGCTGGGAGCCGTTCGGTCGGAGCGACAGCCTCACACAGGATCGGCGCCGGCTCCAGGCGCCCGTGGCCGGCAAGATCTCGGGAGCAGAAAGATCAGACATTCTAATCCAGACCATCAATTGAATTCGTTTCCGTGATGATGGGCGCCTGCCTAGCCTGTCCTCGCGGTGCCCTGCGTTCGGCGCCCTCACGGAAACGGCAGAGAAGTCGTCCCCATGCCTTTGTTCCTGGTCCTATCCGCCGCCGTCATCATGGCCCTGACCTTCGGCTTTCGGCAGTCCTTCGGCCTCTATCTGCCGCCGATCACCGTCGAGCTGGCGGTCGGGCGGGAGACCTTCGCCCTCGGCATGGGTCTGATGAACCTGGTCTGGGGCCTGGGCGCGCCGCTGGCCGGGGCGGTCGCCGACCGCTACGGCGCGGCGCGGGTCGCCGCCTTGGGCGGGATCTTCTATGCCGGCGGCATCGCGATCATGAGCCTGCAGGGCGACGGCAGCCACCTGATCGTCGGCGGCGTCCTGATCGGCTGCGGTCTCAGCGGGGCCGGCTTGACGGTGGTGCTCGGCGCCGTCGGCCGGGGCGTCGCGCCGGAGCGGCGCAGCGCGGCCCTCGGCATCGCCTCGGTCGGCGGCTCGATCGGCCAGTTCGTCTCCTTGCCCTACGTGCATATCTTGATCGAGGGCTTCGGCTGGTCCGACAGCCTGCTGTTGCTAGCCTTGACCGCGCTGCTGATCCTGCCGCTCGCCCTCGGCCTGCGCCGCGGCGGCGGCGCCGGCGCCGAGCCGTCGCAGCCGCTCGGCGTCGCCCTGCGCGAGGCCCGCGGCCATCGCGGCTTCTGGCTGCTGACCGCCGGCTTCTTCGTCTGCGGCTTTCACCTCGCCTTCATCGGCGTGCATCTGCCGGCCTATCTCGCGGACCATGCGCTGCCGGCCTCGCTCGGCGCGACCGCCCTGGCGGTGGTCGGCTTCTGCAACATCATCGGCACGCTCGGCTGCGGCTACCTCGGCGGCCGCTACCCGAAGAAGACCGTGCTGAGCTGGCTCTACCTGCTGCGCTCCCTGGCCATCGTCGGCTTCCTGCTGGTGCCGATCAGCGAGCTCTCCGTCCTGGTCTTCGCCGCCGCCATGGGCTTCCTCTGGCTCGGCACCGTGCCGCTGACCAGCGGCATCGTGTCGGTCATCTTCGGCCCGGCCTGCATGTCGATGCTGTTCGGCATCGTCTTTCTCAGCCATCAGGTCGGCGGCTTCCTCGGCGCCTGGCTAGCCGGCCTGTTCTACGACTCGCTGCAGTCCTACGACATCATGTGGGCCCTGAGCGTCGCGCTGGGCCTGCTCTCGGCCGTCCTGCACATGCCGATCCAGGAGAAGCCCTTGGCCCGCCCGTCCTTGGCACCCGCCCATGCCGCCTGAGGCCCTCAGGCCGTCATGGCGCCGGCCGCTCGTCACCGGCGCCAGCCTCTCGCTGACGGCTGCGTTGTTGGTCTCCGCGCTGGCGCTCTGGTCGACGCGAGGGTCTGTCCTCACCTTGGACCTGACCGCCGCCGGCCTCGGGTGCCTTTAGACGCGTCGCTAGCGCGAGGCCTGCAGGTCGAGCGCCAGGGTGTCGGCGAAGTGGCGGGTGCTCGCCGCCTGGACGGAGTCGCCGAAATGCAGGCTGAGCTCGAAAGACGGCAGGGGCGGCAGGTCCGCCTCGTCGTCCAGGATCGCCAGGCCCTCGGAGATCATGCTCTTGGACATGATGCCGACGGCCAGCCCGGCCGAGACCGCGGCCTTCACGCCCAGCAGACTCGCGCTCGAATAGGCGATGCGGCAGGGCTTCTTCGCCGCCTCCAGCGCCTTGATGGCGGCTTCGCGATAGATGCAGCCCTTGGCGTAGAGCGCCAGTGGCAGAGGCTCCTGCAGGTGGGCCGGATGCGCCGGGGAGGTGACCCAGCGCATCGCCTCGCGCAGCAGCAGCTTGCCGCCGCTGCGGCCGCGGCTCTGGGTCACCAGGGCGATGTCGAGCCGGCCCCGGTCGAGGGCGCTCAGCAGCTTCCAGCTCCGGTCGCAGATCACTTCCAGCTCGACCCTCGGGTTGGTCGCGGTGAAGCGGGCGAGGATCTTGGGCAGGAAGGCCGAGGCGACGTCCGAGGTGCCGAAGCGGATCCGGCCCTTGGGCGCATCCTCGCGCAGGGAGGCCAGCGCCTCGTCGCTGAGCGACAGGATGCGCCGGGCGAAGGTCAGGAGCTGCTCGCCTTCCGCGGTCAGCTCGACCTTCTGCGGGGTCCGCGAGAAGAGGCGGCTGTCGGTGATGTCCTCCAGGCGGCGGATCTGCATGCTGACGGCCGATTGCACGCGCCCCAGGCGCTCGCCGGCGCCGGTGAAGCTGCGGGTCTCGGCCACCTCCACGAAGGTCCGCAACAGGTCGAGATCGAGGCCCGGCTGCATGATCATTGTACTCGATTTTGATCTACTAAAAGATCGAATATCTTGATTGTACAGGGCGCCCGGGGACACCTCAAGGCGGCGTCGCAGGGCAGGGCGCGCCTTCAGGGTACGCTCAGCCCAGCGCCTTCTGCAGGACCAGGGCGAGCTCCCGGCCGCCGAAGGGTTTTTGGAGAAGCTGGCTGTTCGGCCCAAGGAAGCCGTCGCGCCGGGCCGCCTCCGCCGAGTAGCCGGACATGAAGACGACCGGCAGCTCGGGGCGTTGGCTCTGCAGCTCCTGGACGAAGGCCGGGCCGCTGGTGCCGCCCGGCAGCACCACGTCGGACAGCACGACGTCGATCTGCGCGTCGTCGGCCAGGGCCGCGCGCGCCGCGCTGGCGTCGGCGGCTTCGATGATCCGGTAGCCCAGGTTGGTCAGCAGGGTCGACATCAAGCTGCGCACGTCCGGGTCGTCCTCGATCAGCAGCACCGACTCGCCCCGGCCTTGCGGCAGGCTCTCGCTCGGCTTCGGCTGGGCCGGTCGGGCCGGCTCGTCGCTGCGCGGCAGGTAGAGCTTGACCGTCGTGCCCCGTCCTTCCGCGCTTTCGATGGTGACGTGACCGCCCGACTGCTTGGCGAAGCCGTAGACCATGGAGAGGCCGAGGCCGCTGCCCTCGCCGACATCCTTGGTCGTGAAGAAGGGCTCGAAGGCATGGTCGCGGACATGGTCCGACATGCCCGAGCCGCAATCGGCCACCGTCAGCACGACGTGGTCGCCCGCCCGGGTCTCCGGGTGCTGCTTGGCGAAGGCCTCGTCGAGGCACACGTTGGCGCATTCAATGGCCAGGGCGCCGCCGGCCGGCATGGCGTCGCGGGCATTGAGCGCCAGGTTGAGGATCGCGTTCTCGACCTGTCCGGGATCGACCATGGCCGGCCAGAGGTCGGGCTCGGCGCGGACCGCGATCTCGATGGTCTCGCCCAAGCTGCGCCTCAGCAGGTCGGACATCGAGCCGACCAGGTCCGAGAGATAGATCGGCACCGGCCTGAGCGGCTGGCGCCGCGAGAAGGCCAGCAGGCGGCTGGTCAGCTCGGAGCCGCGTCCGGCGGCGCGGCTGATCGCCGACAGCATCGGCTTGGCGCCGCCGGTCTCCTCGGCGACCTCCTTGTCGAGGATCTCGGCGTTGCCGGCGATGATCGCCAGGAGATTGTTGAAGTCGTGGGCGATGCCGCCCGTAAGCTGGCCGACCGCCTCCATCTTCTGGGCCTGGGCCAGGCGCGACTCGACCCGGCGGAGCGCGGTCATGTCCTGGCTCGCGCCGACTTCCTGCACCACGCGCTTGGCCTCGTCGAAGATCGGCTCGGCGACCTCTCGGATGTAGTGGCAGTCGCCGCCGGGCGTCAGAATCCGATACTCGATCTCGATCGACCTGCCGCCGCGCAGCTCCCGCATCGAGTGCTCGAAGAGCTCCCGGTCTTCGGGGTGCACCAGCCAGACGCGCGCCGCCGCGCTGGCCGTGCGGTCGATGAAGGCCTGCGGCGACAAGCCGTGCAGCCGGGCATGCTCCTCGGAGCAGAAGAGGCAACGCTCGTCGACGGCATCCCAGAGGTAGTAGCCGATCCTGGCCAGCTTGGTGGCCTGCCGCAGCCGCTGCTCGCTTTGTCGCAGCCTTTCCTCGGCCTGTTTCTGCTCGGTGATGTCGGTTTCCATCGTGCCGATGCCGCTGGGCTTGCCGTCCGCGCCGAAGATGGGGAACTTCGTCAGGATGGTGGTCGGCCGGCTGCCGTCCGCCAGGTAGGACTGTTGCTCGCGATGGATCGCCTTGCCGCTGCGCAGGACCTCGTCGTCGAAGGCGTCGATCTCCTCGACGAAAGTGCGGTCGTAGAGCTCGAGCTCGGCCACCGTCTTGCCGACGATCTCCTCGCGGCGTCGGCCCAGCACCTTCTCGAAGGCGCTGTTGATCAGCACGTAGCGCCGCTCCAGGTCCTTGAGGAAGATCGAGGAGGGATTGGCCTCGACCAGGGCCCGGAGGTAGGCCTCGTTGCGGCTGAGGGCCTCCTTCGTCTTTTCCTGCTCGGTGATGTCGACGCCGATCGTGCCGATGCCGACGATCTCGCCCTGCGGATCGCGCACCGGGAACTTCGTGATCAGGTGCATCAGCGGGCCGATCTCCACGGCGAAGGCCTTGTCGGCGCCGAGCGCCTCTCCCGTGGCCAGGACCATCTCGTCGGCGGCCCTGAGCTTGGCGGCCGCTTCGGGCGGCAGCAGCTCCTCGGAGGTTCGGCCCACGGCCTCGTCGACGCTCGGCCCGAGTGAACGGCAGAAGGCGGGGCTGACGAAGCTGTAGCGCCCGGCCCGGTCCTTGATCGAGATCGCCACGGGGGCGTGATGGACCAGCGCCTGGATCAGGGCCTGGTTCTCGCGCAGGCGCTCCTCGGTCTTCTTGCGCTCCAGGATCTCGCGCTCGTGCTGGGTGTTGAGCCGGCTCAGCGCCTCGGCGCGCGCCTCCGCCTGGCGCGCCTCCTCCAGCAGCTTCAGCTTGCCGCTGGTCATGGCCGCGACGGTGGTCAGGATCTCCAGATGCGCCTGGCCGAAATGGGCGGGCCGAGGGTCCTCGCAGTCGATGACGCCGACCACCGCGTCGTCGATCAGCAGGGGCACGCAGATCTCCGACAGGGCCGGCTCGACGTCGGGGATGTAGGTCTCGTCCTTGGACAGGTCGTCGACGATGAGCGGCGCCTTCGACTGGGCCACGCGGCCGGTGATCCCCTTGCCGACCGGGATCCTGAGGGCGTTGACGATCTGCTCGCCCTGCGGGTTCTTGACGCCGATCGCCGCGACCTGGCGCAGCGTGTCGCCGGCTTCGTTGAGGAGGTAGATGACGCAGTCGACGAAGCCGAGGCGGGCGACCACTTCCCGCGCGACGTACCAGACCAGGTCCGATGTGGTGCCGATGCTGAGCAGCTCGATGGCGAAGTCGTTGATGGTCGAGAGCGTCGCCGCCTTCTCGTCCGGCCCGCCCCCTGCCTGGTCGCGACGGACGTCCGTGCAGCGTCGCCTGAAGGTCGATTGCGTCATGGCGCTCGGACTCTCGTTCGCCAATGGCCCCTCTGGTGCCGCGTCGAGCCGTGCCGGCCACCTGGCCGCGGCGCCTCCAAAGGCGACCACACTAGGCTGCGACTTCCATGTCAAGGCGGCCGCAAGGCGCTGGCGCCAGCCGCTGCCGGAGGACGAACGTCGCGTTCGCAGGGGGCGGCGGACGCGGCTACCGGACGTCCTCAAGCCCGCCGAGACGGTGGCCGAGCCGCCGGGGGCGCCGGAACAATTGAAACCCGCGACCCGGTCTCGCGATATCGCTCTGAAACCTTGGAGTCCCAGCTTTGGCAGCAGGGCGACACGGCGGCGCGGGTGCCTCTCGGCTGTCCGGCCCGTTTGCGCGTGACGGAGCGGGAGAGGGCTCATGACACCCAGAGAGATCGACTTGGTCCGCCGGAGCTGGAGCCAGGTCGTGCCGGTCGCCGACCAGGCCTTGGCCCTGTTCTACGAGCGGCTGTTCGAGATCGATCCCAAGCTGCGGCCCGCCTTCGACGGCGTCGATATGGCCGCGCAGCACCAGAAACAGGTGCGGGCGCTGTCCCAGTTCGTGCACGGGCTCGGCGACGTCGCGGCGATCCTGCCGGAGCTCGAGGCGCTCGGCCGGCGCCACGTCGGCTACGGCGTGCGCGACCAGGACTACGAGAGCGTCGGCGAGGCCCTGCTTTGGACGCTCGAGCGAGGCCTGGGCGACGACTGGACCGCGGAGACCGAGGCCGCCTGGGCCGCCGCCTACGGCCTGATCGCCGACGTCATGCGCCGCGCGGCCGCGGACGACGGCGAGCCGCGCGTCGGGGCCCTGGCCTGCTGATAGAGCGTTTTCCGCTGACGCGGAATCACGGCACCGGGCCGCTCCCCCTCCCGGCCACCCAATAGGATACTGCCGTGGGTGGCCGGGAGGGGGAGCGGGCCGGTGCCGTCCGATCGGAAAACGCTCTAGACGCCTGAAATCAGGTTTATATTCTCTCTAGCGATGCAAGGCTGCTTGAGCTTTGCTAATATAAGCAAGGTCTTGCCGGTCCAGATTGGGCAGTAGGGACGGCAGACCCAAAAAAAGCCGTGCCGAAAGAGCGCGGCACCTTGGGATGCAGTGTGCCATCGGTCGCCAACGGGCCGGTGGGCGACAGGAACGGACGTCATGGCCGACAAGCACTGGACGCTTGACGACATACCTTGGGACGCCTTCGACCCGTCGAAGGTCGACCCGGAGCTCGTGCGCGTGGTCAAGGCCGCGAGCCTGGTCGAGTACAACGGCGGCGACTATGCGCACTACCTGCGCAACATCTTCGCCGACGACGAGGCGTTCCGGACCGAGGCCATCGCCTGGGCCAAGGAAGAGGTGCAGCACGGCGAGGCGCTCGGCCGCTGGGCCAAGCTGGCCGACCCGAGCTTCGATTTCGACACGGCCTTCAAGCGCTTCACCGACGGCTACCAGATCCCGCTCGAGGCGACGGACTCCGTGCGCGGCTCGCGCTCCGGCGAGCTGGTCGCCCGCTGCATCGTCGAGACCGGGACCTCGTCCTACTACGCGGCCCTCGGCGAGGCGAGCGAGGAGCCGGTGCTCAAGGCCATCTGCAAGAAGATCGCGGCCGACGAGCTCTGCCACTACGCGCTCTTCTACGGCTACCTGAAGCGCTACCTGGAGAAGGAGCGGATCGGCCGCCTGCGCCGTCTCATGGTCGCCCTGGCGCGGATCGGCGAGAGCGAGGACGACGAGCTCGCCTATGCCTACTACGCCGCCAACGCCGGCGAGGAGGCCTACGACCGCAAGCGCTGGAGCGGCGAATACCGCGACCGCGCCTACGGCTTCTACCGGCAGCACCACATCGAGCGGGCGGTCAAGATGGGCTTCAAGGCCGCCGGGCTCTCGCCGCAGAGCCGCCTGGCCCGCTACGTCGCCGGCAGCGCCTTCCGCTTCATGAAGTGGCGCCGCAACGAGGTGATGCAGGCCGCCGCCTGAGCCGATGCCCTAGGGCGTCGCCGCACTAGATGGCGTCGCCGGCCCGCCGCGAAAGGCAAACGACCCGCCCCCTCACCCAGCTCCGGCTAAGCTCAGCCTTCGGCTTCGCTAAGCCTCCACGGCCCTCTCCCCCGACGGGGGAGAGGGATGCGCAGGCTTGGCGAGGCGCAGCCGAGCCTAGCCGGAGCTGGGTGAGGGGGCGG
>JANQLT010000032.1 GCA_028280455.1 Kiloniellales bacterium | reverse complement strand
TCCACGGCAGCGAGACGATCCTCGCGATCAGCACGCGCTGCCGCGCGGTCGTGTGTCCGGCCGATCAGGTCAACTACCTCGGTGGCCCCGGCAAAGGCGCCGTCCGATCGGAAAACGCCCTACGCTCGGCGGGACAAAAAAAGGCGCGAGGGTCAGGCGAGAGGCGATGCGGCCAGTCCTGGAGAGGATCGCCACCGGATGGGCGCTGCTCGGCGGCGTGATCCTGCTCGCCATCGTGCTGGTCACCTCGGCCAACGCCGGCGCCTTCGCGCTCGACCGCCTGGCCCGCCCTTTCGGCGGCACCGTCGGGGCGCTGCCCGGCTACGAGGACTTCGTGCGCCTGGCGATCTCCGCCGCGGCCTTGATGGTGATGCCCTACTGCCAGCTTCGCCGCGGGCACCTGGCGGTCGACCTCTTCTTCCGCGGCGCCGATCGCGACGGCCGCCGCCGGCTCGACCGGCTGTGGCTGCTGGGCATGGCCGGGCTGAGCCTTTTCCTCGCCTACTGGATGCTGCTCGGCATGCTCGAGACCCGCGCCGACGGCGCCCTGTCGCGGGTGCTCGGCTGGCCGGAGTGGCCCTTCTATCTGCCGGGCCTCGCCTCGCTGCTGCTCTGGGCGGCGATCGCCCTCTGGCAGCTCGCCGGCGACGGCGCGGCCGGCGGGCCGGGCGCCGAGACGGGCCACGGGGATGGCTGAGCGCGAGCTGATCGGCCTCGCCGGTCTCCTGCTGCTCTTCGTGCTGCTGGCGATCCGCGTGCCGGTCGGCCTGGCCATGGTCGGCGTCGGCATCGGCGGTAGCTGGGTGCTCAGCCTGGCGCTGCCCTATCTGCGCTTCGAGCCCTATCTCAAGCAGTTCAAGACCCTGCTCTGGAACACCGTGGCGAACTACGACCTGACGGTCGTGCCGCTGTTCATCCTGATGGGCTTCCTGGCCAGCCACGCCAACCTGAGCCGCGACCTCTTCCAGGGCATCCGCGCGCTGGTCGGCGGTCGCCGCGGCGGCATCGCCATGGCGGCGATCGGCGCCTGCGCCGGCTTCGGCGCGGTCTGCGGCTCCTCCCTGGCGACCGCCTCGACCATGGGCCGGGTGGCCCTGCCGGAGCTGCGCCGCCTGCACTACGCGCCGCGCCTGGCGACCGGCACCCTGGCGGCCGGCGGCACGCTCGGCATCCTGATCCCGCCCTCCTTCGTGCTGGTGATCTACGCCATCATCGTCGAGGGCTCGATCATCGAGATGTTCCAGGCGGCGATCCTGCCGGGCCTGCTGGCCGTCCTGCTGTTCATCGCGGTGATCGCGGTCCTGGTCCGCCTGAAGCCGGAGAGCGCGCCGGCGGCCGAGCCCATGGCGCCCGACGAGCGGCGCCGGGCCCTGCTCCGCCTGCTGCCGGTGCTGGCGATCTTCGGCTGCATCATCCTCGGCCTCGGCGCCGGCCTCTTCACGCCGACGCCGGCCGCCGGTGTCGGGGTCTTCCTGATCCTGGTCTACGGCCTCGCCCTGCGCGCGCGCGGCGAAGGCCTGAGCAACGAGGGCCTGCGGCGCTCCCTGCTCGACACCGCTGTGACCTCCGGCATGATCTACTTCATCCTGTTCGGCGCCGAGGTGTTGAAGGGCTTCTTCAGCCGCGCCGGCCTGCCGACGGCCTTGGCGGACTGGGCCGGCGCCAGCGGGCTCGATCCCTGGCTGGTGCTGCTGCTGATGCTGCTGCTGCTGATCCTGCTCGGCTGCTTCATGGAGTCGCTGGCGCTGATCCTGGTGGTCGTGCCCTTCTTCTGGCCGGCCCTCGTCGACCTCAACGGCGGCGACTTCGTCACCGCCGAGATGGCCGCCTTCGGGCTCGACAGCGAGCAGCTCAAGATCTGGTTCGGCATCCTCGCCCTGATCGTGGTCGAGCTCGGGCTGATCACGCCACCGGTCGGCCTCAACGTCTTCATCATCGCCTCGCTGGCGCCCGGCACGCCGATGCGCGAGGTCTTCCGCGGCGTGCTGCCTTTCTTCGGCTCGGAGATTCTGCGCGTCGGGCTGCTGCTGCTGTTCCCGGCGCTGACGCTGACGCTGCCGCGTCTGCTCTAGAGCGTTTTCCGCTCGGACGGCACCGGCCCGCTCCCCCTCCCGGCCACCCATTAGGATACTGCCGTGGGTGGCCGGGAGGGGGAGCGGGCCGGTGCCGTGATCCCGCGTGAGCGGAAAACGCTCTAAGCGAAGCGGCGATAACGATAGGGCGGGCCGTCCGCGGCGGCCGCCTCGGCGGCGAGCGCCTGCAGCGCGGCGTGGTCGGGCGAGAGGTCGCAGACCGGATCGGCGCGCGCCGCCTCGCCGGTCAGGGCGAAGGCCTGGCAGCGGCAGCCGCCGAGGTCGCGCTCGCGGAACTCGCAGGAGCGGCAAGGCTCGCGCATCCAGTCGGTGCCGCGGTAGCGATTGAAGGCTTCGGACTCGCGCCAGATGGACTCGAGGCTGCTGTCGCGGACGTTCGGAAAGTCGAGATCCGGGATGGTCTCGGCGGCGTGGCAGGGCAGGGCCCGGCCGCGCGGCGTCACGACGATGACTCGGCGCGCCCAGCCGTCCATGCAGCGCTTCGGCCGGCGGGCGTAGTAGTCCGGCGTGACGTAGTCGATCGGCAGGCGATCCTTCAGGTCGCGGCGCGCCCGCTCGACGAGCGCCGTGGCGCGCTCGACCTGCGCGCGGCTCGGCAAGAGCGCGGCGCGGTTGCGCAGGGCCCAGCCGTAGTACTGGCTGTGCGCCAGCTCCAGGCGGTGGGCGTCGAGGCGCAGCGCCAAGTCGATCAGCGCCGGCAGGTCGTCCAGGTTCCGCCGGTGCAGCACGACGTTGATCGTCAGCGGCAGGCCCTGGGCGCGGACCCAAGCGGCGAAGGCGAGCTTGCGCGCGTGACCCTCGCGAAAGCCGCCGATGGAATCGGCCGTCTGCGCCCCGGCGGCCTGCAGGCTGAGCTGCACGTGATCGAGTCCGCGCGCGGCGAGGGCGGCGAGTGCCGCCTCGTCGAGCAGCACGCCGGCGGTGATCAGGTTGCTGTAGAGGCCGAGCTGCCGCGCCGCGCCGACCAGCGCCGGCAGGTCCGATCGCGCGCCGGGCTCGCCGCCGGAGAGATGGAGCTGCAGGACGCCGAGCGCCCTGGCCTGGCGGAAGACCTCGATCCAGGCCGCCGTGTCGAGCTCCTCGCCGCGGCGCACCAGCTCTTGCGGGTTGGAGCAGTAGGGACATTGCAGCGGGCAACGGTGGGTCAGCTCGGCCAGCAGGCCGATCGGCGGCCCCAGTGCCGACTTGGGTGCCGACTTGGGTGCCGACTCGGGCGCCGTCACGGCTGCGACTCCTCGTCGAGCAGCAGGAGGTCGCGCTCGGCCAAGAGACCCAGGACCGCCATGACGTCCTCGGCGATCACCTCGCGGGGCGCGTCGTACTCCGCGGCCAGGCCCTCGACGATCTCCGCCACCGTCACGCTGCCGCTGCAACGCTCGAGAATCGTCTTGCCGCTCTCGTCGAGCAGCAGCACGCGCTCCGGCGCCTGCAGCACCCAGCTTTCGCGTCGCGCGTCGAACTGCAGGCGCACGAAGGGCTGCAAGCGCGGCCGGCTCTCTTCGCCAAGCGCCATCGCTCAGGCCTCCGGCCTGAAGGCGCCCGGCGGCGGCAGGCCGGGCTCGACATAGGCATGCTGCAGCGCGTCGGCCTGCGCCCAGAGCACGTCGGTCTTGAAGAGCAGCGCGTCGCAGACCGCTTGCCGCAGGTCCGGCGTCGTGGCGTGGCGCTTGACGTAGTCCAGGGCGAAGTCGGCGTCGGCCGGCGCCTGGTCGAGACGCACGGTGAAGTAGCTCAGGGCCTGCTCGTCGATGACGTCGTACTGCGCCAGCATCGTGCCGAGCCGCTCGCGCATGATGCCCGGCGAGAAGAGCTCGGTGAGCGAGGAGGCGATCGCCTCGAGCAAGGACCGGCTGCGCACGAAGTCGATGTAGGCGTCGACGGCGAAGCGGGTCGCCGGCAGGATCCCGCGCTCGGCGACGACATCCTCGCGCGCCAGCCCGAGACGCTCGCAGAGCAGCAGCCAGCGCGCCAGTCCGCCCTCGCCCTCCGCCTTGCCGTCATGGTCGAGGACCCGCCGCGACCAGACCCGCCGCAAGGCCGGGTCGACCATGCGCGCCATCAGCGCGGCGTCCTTCAGCGGCACGCGGCTCTGGTAGTAGTAGCGGTTGAGCGCCCAGGCCTGGAGCTGACCCTCGGTCAGCCGGCCCTCGCGCATCAGGATGTGGAAGGGATGCTTGTCGTGGTAGCGCGCCGCGCCGATCTCGCGCAGCGCGCGCTCCAAGTCGTCGCTCGACTGCAGCGGCAGTCCCGCGGCCTCCGGAGTCAGCGGCCGGCTTCGCTCAGAGCTCGGCGCAGACGTAGAGATTGATCTCCATGCCGGCCAAGATTTCCCGGACCACCGGGCGCTTCCAGGTCTTCATGCTGCTGCTTCCCATCGACGACGGCGCCATGCCGCTAGACACATGTCGCTAAACATGGGGTCGGCCCGGCGGCCTGTCCAGCCTCGGCCGCCGCGCCCGCCTTGTGGCTGCCTTCGCCGCGCCGCCAATTGTGCGATGCGAGAAGCCTAGAGTAAGGTCGCGAGACGGTCGGAGTCGCGCCGCCATCAAGGCGCCGGCCGGGGGCGTCGACCGGGGGTCGGCGAAGAGCTGACAGGATGCGTTTGAGTCTGAGCTGGCAGGAGGCGCTGCGGCTCGGCCGGGTCTCGGCCCTGCCGACGGTCTGGACCAACCTGCTCGCCGGCCTGGTGCTGGCCGGCGGCAGCCTGATCGATTGGCGGAGCCTGCTGATCCTCGCCGCGCTGACCTTCGCCCACCTCGGCGGCGGCCTGCTCAACGACGCCTTCGATAGCGGACACGACGCCGACAGCCGGCCCGAGCGGCCGATCCCGGCGGGTCATATCGGCCGCGGCACGGTCTTCGCGATCGGCTTCGCGCTGCTCGCCTTGGCCCTGGCGCCGCTCTATCCGGTCGGCCTGCTGATGGACCCGATCGACTATCCCGGGACCAACCACTGGCCGCTGATCACCGGCCTGCTGCTGGTCCTCGCCCTGCTGCTCTACGACTGGCGCCATCGGCACAATCCCTGGGCGCCGGCGGTCTTCGCCGCCTGCCGGCCCCTGGCCTACCTGGTCGCGGGACTGTCCTTCGCCATGCCGCCCTCGCCGCCCCTGCTGGTCGGCGCGGCCATGCTGTTCTGCTACGCCATCGGCGTCGGCTTCTTCGCCGGCCGGGAGCAGGAGGCCGACGGCTCGGTGCCCTGGCTGTTCTATCTCTTCATCGCGGCGCCGCTGATCTACGGCCTCGGCCTGGTCGGCGAGCGGCCGCACATCCTGCCGTTCTGGGTCGCCTTCGCCGCGCCGATCGCCGTCGGGCTCTGGATGATGCGCCGAAACGCGGAAGGCGACGGCACACGGGCGCAAGTCTCCCTCTTGGCCGGCGTGGCGCTGTTCGACGCCTTGATGATCGCCGGCACCGGCGCGCTCGGCCTGGCCGCGCTCGCCCTGCTCGGCTTTCTGCTGACGCTGGCCTTGTCCTATGTCGCCGCCGAGGACTGAGCACCGGCCGCCGCCGCCATGAGCAGCAGCGGTCGAAGCCCCTCTTTCGGCCGCGTCGTCTGGCCCCTGGCCATCGCCGAGACGATCGTCTGGGCGTCCCAGTACTACGCCTTCCCGGCCCTGCTGCCGGCCTGGGAACGAGACATGGGCTGGTCGAAGACCGAGCTCTCCCTGGCCTTCACCCTGGCCCTGATCCTCTCGGCGCTGCTCGCGCCGGTGGCGGGCCGGCTGATCGACCGCGGCCAGGGCCGGCGGATCTTCGTCGGCGGCGCGCTGCTCGGCGGCCTGATGCTGGCCCTGCTGTCCCAGGCGACCGAGATCTGGCAGTTCTTCCTGATCTGGCTCGGGCTCGGCGTCGCCATGGCCAGCACGCTCTACGAGGCCTGCTTCGCCGTGCTGACCCGCAGCCTCGGCGGCCAGGCGAAACGGGCGATCACGCTGGTCACCCTGGCCGGCGGCTTCGCCGGCACGCTCGCCTTCCCGAGCGCGGACGCGATCACCGCCGTCGCCGATTGGCGCGCCGCCGTGCTGGTCTTTTCCGCCGCCATGTTCCTGATCGCGGCGCCGCTGATCTGGTTCGGCTGCGGCGCCCTCGAGGGCTACGCCCCGGACGACCCGCCGCGCCCGAGCCGCCGCAGCGGCGAGGCGCTCGCGCTGCTGCGCCGGCCGACCTTCTGGCTGATCACCTTCACCTTCACGATGATCGGCCTGGAGCACGCGATGATCATCCCGCACCTGCTGCCGCTGCTCGCCGACCGCGGCGTGGCCGACCAGGCCGCGGTGCTCGCCGCCGCGATGATCGGGCCGATGCAGGTGGCCGGCCGCCTGGCGCTGCTGGCCGGCGAGCGGCACGTCTCCAGCCTGGCGGTGGCCTTCACCTGCTGCCTGGCGGTCTCCGCCGCGGCGGCCTCGGCCTACGGCATCGCCAGCCTGCCGGGGCTGATCGTCGCCTTCGTCATCCTGCAGGGCGCCGGCATCGGCGTGACCAGCATCATGCGCCCGGTCGTGGTGGCCGAGCTCCTGGGGCGCAAGGACTTCGGCGTCGCCTCCGGCATGGTCGCGGTCTTCTACATGTCCGCCTATGCGCTGGGCGCGACCGTCGCCGCGCTGATCTGGCGGATCGGCGGCTACGACAGCGTCCTGCTCTTCGCCATGGCCGCCAGCAGCGCCGGGGCGGTCTCCATGCTGATCGCCTGGCGCCGCGCGAAAGCGACGTGAGGCACTTCAGGCCGGGCGCGCCGCGAAGGCGGTGCGGTAGAGCAGCCGGTCGAAGCCGTCGTAGTCGTTGACGGCGTAGTGCATGGTCGTGCGGTTGTCCCAGACCACCAGGTCGCCGGCCTGCCAGCGGTAGCGGCAGCAGAACTCCGGGCGGATGCAGTGGGCGTAGAGCGCCGCCAGGATCGGCTCGCTCGCCGCCTCGCTCAGGCCCTCGAGGCGGGTCGTGTAGGTCGGGTTGACGAACAGCGCCCGCCGGCCGCTCTCCGGGTGCGTCAACACCGCCGGCTTGACCCGCTCGCGGTCGGCCTCCGGGTCGCCCCGGGTCATCCGGATCGAGGCGCCGGAGCGCTGGTCGGGCGGCGGCGCGTGGGCGGCGCCGTAGGGCTTGCCGGTGTGGATGGCGCCGCGGCCCTCGACCGCCGCCTTGAGCTCGGCCGGCAGCGCCTCGTAGGCGGCGACCATGTTGGCCCAGACCGTGTCGCCGCCGTAGGGCGGCACGGTCACGGCGCTCAGCACCGAGCCCACGGGCGGCGTCTCCAGGAAGGAGAAGTCGGAGTGCCAGTTGCCGCCGAAGACGCCGCCGCCACGCTCCTCGGCCTTCTTCAGGACCCGGATCACCTGGGGCTCGTCCGCCATCGGCACGACGTAGGGCAGGGTCAGCAAGGGGCCGAAGAGCTCGGTGACCTGCTTCTGCCGGGCGATCTCCAGGTGCTGGCCGCGGAAGAACAGGACGTGATGCGCGGCCAGCGCGGCCCGGAGGGCCTCGCCGAGGGCCGTCGGCAGCGGGGCGTTCAGATCGACGCCCCGGACCTCGGCGCCGAGCGTGCCCGTCACGGGCTCGATCGTCGGTGTCATGGCAGAGTTCTAGCCGGACACCGCGCCCCTGTCGACGTGAAGCGATACGACTCTGCTATCAATATCTAGTAGGAAACGGGCTATATTATCACGATATATTGACCAAGCCTAAGCGCCGGCCTTGCTCCAGAGCTCGATCCCGGCCTCGACCAGGGGCTCCACCGCGGCCTCGTCGGCGACCTGGTCGACCAGCAGGCGGGCGCCGGCCCCGTGCAGCTCCTGGAGGAAGCGGTCGAAGGACTTGGGCGCGCGCTGCAGCCGGGCGTTGGCCTTGAAATGGCTCAGCCAGACCAGCGGCACGCCCGCCGCCCGCAGATCGAGCCCGCCGAGCCGCGGCCCCGGCAGGCGCAGGGCGGTGACCCGCGCGCAGCCCTTCAGCATCCGCAGGGTGTCGGTCAGGCTCGGCGCGTAGGCATCGCGCGGCACCGCGCCGACCAGCAGCACCAGCCGGTCGCGCACCTCCTTGGCGGTGTCCTGGCAGGTGCCCCGGAAGACCTCCAAGCCGTTCCGGCGCATCAGGGTCGAGGCGTGGATCTCGACGGCCAGCAGGGCGTCGCCGAGGACCGTATCGCCGGACAGCACGTCGCCGGCGGCGCCCAGGGCCAGCAGGTCGATGCTGGCCATCAGGCCGGAATCGGCCCGG
This sequence comes from Kiloniellales bacterium, assembly GCA_028280455.1. GTDB lineage: Bacteria > Pseudomonadota > Alphaproteobacteria > Kiloniellales > JAKSDN01 > JANQLT01. The sequence continues at coordinate 2,068 of JANQLT010000032.1, read as the reverse complement.
GCCGCCGTGCGCAGGCGATCGAGCAGCATGCGGGTCTGGTTGTTCGGCTCGGCGATCATCAGCCGGGCCGGCGCGCCCGAGGCGACCTGCACCTCGCGCAGGTCGAAGGCCCAGGTCTCCTCCAGGCTCTTCAGGTGGTCGCGCAGCTTGTCGCGGATCGCCCGGCCCGCCTCGTCGAGCTTGGCCGCGACCAGGGCCGCGACCTCCTTCTCGTCGGCCAGGTCGAGCGAGGGCAGCAGCAGGTCGTGGGTCTCTGACTCGATCTCGGCGATATCGGCGAGCGTCTCGAACTCGAGCTCCAGGTGCTCCAGCGGCCCGTCCTGGCCGGTGCCGACCAGCCGCTCGCGAATGCCCAGCTCGATCGCCTTGGCCTTGAGCCAGGCCGGCTCGCCCGTGAGCTGGGAGAAGCAGATGATGAAGTCGCCGTCGGCGCTGCAGAAGAAGCTGTCGCTGGGCTCCAGGGAGCGCCGGATCACCGACTTCGCCGTCGCCCGGACCTGCTCCGCCACCGCCTCCCAGCGCGCGCCGAGCTCGTCGCGCAGGCCGCGCAGGCCGATGGTCTGCAGCCGGCCGACGCCACGCTTGGCCGCCGCCGCGGCCGGCGAGCGCGCGGCCGCCGACAGAGAGCGCTCGGAGGTGCCGGACCGCCGGCAATGGCCCTCGGCTTCCTCGTAGAGCATGGCCAGGTGGCCGGGAGTCTGCTTGAGCTGGCCGACGACCTCGCGGATGTCGTCGAGGCGGAGCGGCGTCGCGCCGCCCTTGCAGCGCTCCTTCAGGATGGCTTCCAGCAGGTCGAGGACGGCATGGACGGTGACCTTGCAGGGCGGCGGCTCCGCGCCGCCCTGGTCCGCGTCGCGCTCATCGCTCAGGCAGTGGAGTCTCGATGGCATGATCTCGGACCGTTCGGGCAGGCCGAGACTAGCGCCGAACCCTTTCGGGTCGATTAAGTCAGGCGTACTAGATTTGGCAGCGTGCTTGGCCCGATGGGACCAGATCTGCGGCCCCGCCGCCGATTCCCGGGGTCAGCCGAGGAGCTCGAGACCCTTGACCTCGAGCCCGGGCCGGAGCTGCACCGCCAGCGGCCAGGGCTCGGCGATGCCGGTCTCGCGCAGGCGCTTGAGGACCGCGCCGACGTCGCCGCTCTCGAAGGGCCCGAGCACCACCACGTGGCGCATCCGCTCGTTCATCTTGGCCCGATGGATCATCGGGTCCCAATCGGCATGCCGGCGCACCAGCGTCGCGGCTTCCCGCAGGGTGTCGAAGCTGCCGATGGCGACGAAGAGGGCGACACCCTGGGGATCCACCACCTGGGGATCGACGCCGGCCCGGAAGTCGGTCGCCGGTGCTGGCGTGGGCGGCGCCGCGGGGGCCAGGTCGGAGAGGCGGAAGATCTCGCTGTCATGCAGGGGATCGCTGACCGGCGGCAGCGCGGCCACCTGCAGGCTTCCCGCAGCGTCGGCGCCGCTGTCCGGGCCGGCGGCGGGCGCCAAGGCGTTCAGGTCGAGCGCCATGCGGCGCTGGGCGGGCTCTGCGGGCCGGGCATCGGCCCCGGCGCGCGAGGCTACGGGCAGGCTGTCGAGCACCTGCCGGGGAATCTCCGCCAGGCGCTGGCCGGTGTCGCCGGCCCCGGTCCTAGTTTGGCTCTCGGCCTGAGTCTCGTCTTGGGTCTCGACGGCGCCGCCGAGCAGCCGCAGCAAGTCCATGCGCAGCGCCGGCGTCACGGCGATGGTGACGGCGACCATGAGCAAGGTGGCGATGGCGGTGAAACGCATGGCGGGACCTCCTCGAGCGCCATGAGGTTCCCGGCCATCTAAGCCTTAATGTCTTTAGGCTTGCTTAAGCGGCGAACCGCCGTTCGGGGCTGTCGCCGCCGCCCGAGTCTAGAGCGTTTTCCGATCGGACGGCACCGGCCCGCTCCCCCTCCCGGCCACCCAATAGGATACTGCCGTGGCTGGCCGGGAGGGGGAGCGGCCCGGTGCCGTGATTCCGCGTCAGCGGAAAACGCTCTACAGCAGGCCCAGCTCGCGCAGCTCGACCAGCATCTCCGGCGGCATCTCCGAGACGTCGC
>JANQLT010000002.1 GCA_028280455.1 Kiloniellales bacterium | reverse complement strand
ATGGTGGGCGCGGCTGGGATTGAACCAGCGACCCCTACGATGTCAACGTAGTGCTCTCCCGCTGAGCTACGCGCCCGCCTCGCAGAGGAGGGGCGAGATAGCACTCTCGACTGGGCAATTCAAGGATTGGGGACGGCTCGCGCCAAGCCGCCATGGGGGCCCGAAAGGGCCGGCCGGCCGGGCCTAGCTGTTGCCGCTGACCGGGCCGGCGGTGCGCAGCATGGCGTCGATCTGGCGCACCAGGTCCTTCAGGTGGAAGGGCTTGGAGAGCACCCGGGCGCCGGTCGGGCCCTGGTCGCGGGCCTTCAGGGCGACGGCGGCGAAGCCGGTGATGAACATGACCCGGATGCCGGGCTGCTCCTTGGCGGCCCGGCGGGCCAGCTCGATGCCGTCGAGCCCGGGCATGACCACGTCGGCCAGCAGCAGGTCGAAGCCCGACTCGCCCAGCAGGGCCAGCGCGTCCAGGCCGTTGTCGGCGTCGATGACCTCGTGGCCGGCGCGCTTCAGCGCCTTGGCCAGGAAGCTGCGCATGGATTCGTCGTCTTCGGCGAGCAGAATGCGGGCCATCGGCTGCGGATTTCCCCCGGCGGAGCCAGAAGCGAGGCGGGCTCGATCACCCGGGACCGGCCGCCGCAAAGCGACTATAGCCTAGCCCTCCGGTTCTGAAATAGTGCTTAACGGCGCCTTTCTGGCCGCCGAGAGGGCGCGCGGGGAAAACCCCTAAAGTCCTTCCATGGAGCAATTTCCTCGACAAGGCCCATGACAGATTGGACAGGCTTGCCTATTAGTGGAGGGGTCCGAAGAAGCGAACGAGGCGATGGAAGCAGAGATCCAGGCCGCGGAGATCGACGCCCCTTGCGAGATCCTGACTCCGGATCGGCAGAGCCTGCCGCTGGTCCTGGCCTCGCCCCATAGCGGCAGCAACTATCCAGCCGACTTCGTCGCCGCCTCGCGGCTCGACGGCCTGGCCCTACGCCGCTCGGAGGACTGCTTCGTCCACGACCTCTTCGAGCAGGGCCCCTGCCTCGGGGCGCCGCTGATCCGGGCGCTCTTCCCGCGCGCCTACATCGACGCCAACCGCGAGCCCTTCGAGCTCGACCCGGCGATGTTCCAGGACGACCTGCCGGCCTACGTGAACACCCGCTCGCCGCGGGTCGCCGCCGGGCTCGGCACCCTGGCCCGTGTGGTCGCCAACGGTGCGGAGATCTACCGCCGCAAGCTGACCTTCGCCGAGGCCATGGCCCGCCTGCGCGGCTGCTACTGGCCCTATCACCAGGCCCTGCGCCGGCTGCTCGACGAGACCGTCGCCCGCTTCGGCTACGCCATTCTGATCGACTGCCACTCCATGCCCTCGGTCGGCGGCCCGACCGACGCCGACCCCGGCCTGTCGCGGGTCGACTTCGTGCTCGGCGACAACCACGGCGTGGCCTGCGCCCCGGCGGTCATGGACCGGACCGACCGGCTGCTCAGCAGCCTCGGCTACAACGTGACCCGCAACACGCCCTACTCCGGCGGCTTCGTCACCCGCCACTACGGCCGGCCGGGCCAGGGCATCCATGCGCTGCAGATCGAGATCAACCGCGCGCTCTACATGGACGAGGAGCGGATCACCCGCGGCCCGGGCCTGGCGCGGCTGGCGGCCGAGATGGCCCGGCTGATCGCGGTCCTGGGCGAGATCGAGCCCCTGCAGCTCGACGCGGCATGAGCCTGCGGGCCGACGCGCCCGCGCCGAGCAGCGGCAGCGACGACCCGCGGATCCGCGACGCCGCCGACGCCGACCTGCCGGCCATCCGAGAGATCTACGCCCATCACGTCCTGAGCGGCCTGGCCTCCTTCGAGGAGCAGCCGCCGGACCTGGCGGAGATACGGGCGCGCTTCGAGGCCATCGTCGGCCGCGGCGATCCCTTCCTGGCGGCCGAGATCGCCGGCGCGCCGGTCGGCTACGCCTACGCCTCGCCCTACCGGCCACGACCCGCCTACCGTTTCGTGCGCGAGGGCTCGCTCTACGTGGCGCCGGGGCGCGAGCGGCGCGGCATCGGCCGGGCCCTGCTCGCCGCCCTGATCGAGGCCTGCAGCGCCCGCGGCTACCGGCGGCTGATCGGCATCATCGGCGACAGCGCCAACCAGGCCTCGATCGGCCTGCACGAATCCCTGGGCTTCCGCCGAGTCGGTTTGCTACCGTCCGTGGGCTACAAATTCGACCGCTGGGTCGATAGCGTGATTATGGACCGGCCCCTGGGCGAGGGTGACAGCAGCCGTCCGGAGCCCGCCAAGGGCCAGCATTGAGACGAAAAAAGGGGCCGCGCTGACGCACGGCCCAAGTCTAGGGAGGAAATGCCTAGAGGCATGCGGCTCGACGAAACCCAGGGCTCGTCTTGCCGCACTGCAATATATACGCCCGTTCAGGGAGGGATGCTACCGAAAAAATCTCTTGAAATCAGATGGCTGCCAAATCGCTGATTTCGTTGCGCCGCAGCAAATGTGACGCTCTCGAGGCCCCGGCCGGCCTGGCATGCCAACTGCAAGGGATATGCGGCTGCCGGCCGCGCCGCGCAAGGGCACGGCGGCCGCAGAACGACCGGAGGAGGGGACACTGCTGCGATTCTTGACACGGCACCTGGTGGCTGGACGCCGGGGGGCGCTGATCGGCCTGACGGCCCTGGCGGCCGCCGCCATGGTGGATTCCGGCGCTGCCCGGGCCACCGAAGGCCCCGATCCCTGGCAGCTCTGCCCCTCGCTGATCGAGGCCGCCGAGCAGGCCATGGAGCTGCCGGCCCACCTGCTGCAGAGCATCTCGAAGGTCGAATCGGGGCGCTGGAACGAAGCCGAAGGGGCAAGACTTGCCTGGCCCTGGACCGTCTCGGCCAAGGGCAAGGGGCGCTATCTGCCCAGCAAGCAGGCCATGCTCAAGGAAATCCGCGCCCTGCAGCGCCGCGGCATCAAGAGCATCGACGTCGGCTGCATGCAGGTCAATCTGAAGTACCACGGCGACGCCTTCGACAGCCTGGAGCAGGCCGTCGACCCGGTGCACAACGTCGCCTACGCGGCCGTGTTCCTGTCCCAGCTCCGGGAGGGCAGCCGCTCCTGGCCCAAGGCTGTTGGCCACTATCACTCGCAGACGCCCAAGCTCGGCAGCAAGTACCGCCGCAAGGTGATGGATGCCTGGCGCCAGGAGAAGCGCCTGGCGGTCAAGAAGGCCCTCGAGCAGCGGCGCGCCCAGGTCGCCGCCCTGGAGATTCAGGGGCCGGCGCCTGCCGAGCGGCCCGAGATCCCGCCGCCCCCGCCGCCGGTCACGGTCGGCGCCACGGCCGAGCCGGCGAGCCGGCGCGCCTTCGGCGGCATCGACTACAGGAACTTATTCGGGCTCTTCGACTGACCAATCCGATCCGGGGCCCGGCGATCCGGGGCCCAGCGATCCGGGGCCCGGCCGGCGCGGCCGCTATTGGGTCTCAGCCGCTGCGCTCGCGCAGCAGGGCCTGGATCTCGCCCGCCTTGTCGCTCCAGCTCGACCAGTCGCGCGGGCCGAAGCCCCACTTGTTGGCGGCCTCCGGGTCGGCGCCGGCCGCGAGCAGGGCCCGGACGATCTCCACATGGCCGCGGGCGCAGGCCTGCATGAGCGGCGAGTTGCCGGCGCCGTCGCCGCGGTCGGCCTCGGCGCCGTGGCCGAGCAGGCAGTCGACCAGCTCCGGCCGGCCGCGCGCGACGGCCTTGGCCAGGGGCGTCGCGCCCCAGCGGTCCGCCGCGTTCGGGTCGGCCCCGGCGGCCAGCGCCGCCTTCACGCCCTCGAGGTCCTCGCGGGCGATCGGCTCGAAGAGTCCGGCATCGGAATCGCTCATTGCGGGGTCGTCCGCCTCCAGCGTCTTTCCTCGACTCATCGGCCGAGGCGGCCGGCGGGTCAAGCCTTGAGGCGGCCCCGGGCCTAAACTATAGCTGCCTAAACTATCGCTGAACGACGCTCACCGGGCGCCGGAGACCCGACTTGAGCCAGCAGAACGGCCTCGACCTCGACAAGCTGCGCCGGGACACGCCCGGCTGCGACGCGGTGCTGCATCTCGACAGCGCCGGCTCGTCGCTGATGCCGACGCCCGTGGTCGAGGCGCAGCAGGACCACATCGCGCTCGAGGCCCGCGTCGGCGGCTATGCCGCGCGGCGGCAGGAGGCGGAGCGCATCGAGGCGGTCTACGCCGCCATCGCCGGCCTGGTCAACGCCGCGGCGGACGAGATCGCCCTGGTCGAGAACGCCACGGCGGCCTGGATCCAGGCCTTCGGCGCCCTGCCCCTGGGGCCGGGCGACCGGATCCTGACCGCGGAGGCGGAGTACGCCAGCAACTACCTCACCTACCTGAAGACCGCGAAGGACCGCGGCGTGCGCATCGAGGTGGTGCCGAGCGACGAGTCCGGCCAGATCTCGACCGAGGCGCTGGCCTCGATGATCGACGGCAAGGTCAAGCTGATCGCCATGACCCATGTCCCGACCAACGGCGGCCTGGTCAACCCCGCCGCCGCGGTCGGCAAGCTGGCCAAGCAGGCCGGCGTGCCCTTCCTGCTCGACGCCTGCCAATCCGTCGGCCAGCTCGAGGTCGACGTCGAGGCGATCGGCTGCGACCTGCTCTCGGCCACCGGCCGCAAATACCTCAGGGGCCCGCGCGGCTCCGGCTTCCTTTATGTGCGGCGTTCCATGCTGCAGCACCTGGAGCCCGCCTTCCCCGACCTGCACGGCGCCACCTGGACCGCGGCGGAGGGCTACAGCCTGCGGCCCGACGCGCGGCGCTTCGAGAACTTCGATTTCAACTACGCAGCCGTGCTCGGGCTCGGCGCCGCCGTCGACTACGCGGCGGCGATCGGCATGGAGCTGATCGAGACCCGCGTCACCTGGCTCGCCCGGCGCCTGCGCAGCATCCTCGCCGAGGACATGAAGCTACCGGTCTACGACATCGGCGAGAAGAAGTGCGGCATCGTCACCTTCTCCCTGCCGGACCGTGGTGCCGATGAAGTGCAGAAGTCGCTCGCCGCGAAGGGCATCAACGTCTCGATCTCGACCCCCGCCTCGACGCGCCTCGATGCCGAGCGCCGCGGCCTGCCGGACCTGGTCCGCGCCTCGCCGCACTACTTCAACACGGAAGAAGAGCTCGACCGCTTCTGCCACGCGCTCCGGGAGCGCTGAGCGGCCTGGCGCGGTGACCCCGCGCGAGCGGCAAACTCTCTAGCGCGTTTTCCGCTGACGCGGAATCACGGCACCGGGCCGCTCCCCCTCCCGGCCACCCACGGCAGTATCCTATTGGGTGGCCGGGAGGGGGAGCGGGCCGGCGCCGTCCGATCGGAAAACGCGCTAGAGGCTCAGGAACGCCTGGATCACCACGGCGTTGGCGAGATCGACGAAGAAGGCGCCGACCAGCGGCAGAATGATGAAAGCTTGGGGCGCGGGCCCGTGCGACTTGGTGACGGCCGTCATGTTTGCGACGGCGGTCGGGGTCGCGCCCAGGGCGAAACCGGCGAAGCCGGCACTCAAGACGGTCGCCAGATAGTCCCGCCCCATCAGCGGAAACAGCAGGAACAGGATGAAGAGCGTGGTCACGACGGCTTGCAGCGCGAGCATGAGCAGCAGCGGCCCGGCCAGCTCGGCGACCGACCAAAGCTGCATGCCCATCAGCGACATGGCGATGAACAGGCCGAGCGAGAAGTCCGAGACGATCGCCAAGGCCCGGGTGCGCGCCGGCCAGTGCATCCGCGGCAGCAAGCGCGGCACGCTGTTCGACAGCAGGATGGCGACCAGCAGGCAGGGCACGAAGAGCGGCAGGCGAAAGCCGGCGCTGTCCAGCGCCTGGCTCAGCAGGTAGCCGATGATGATCGCCAGGTGCAGCACCAGCAGCACCGACATGATGCTGATGTGATTGATCTGCTCTTTGTCTTCCCGCTCGTGGGGGATGCCGACCATGTAGCCGTCCGGCGCGGCATTGGCGATGCCGTGGCGGGCGATCAGGAACCTCGCGATCGGGCCGCCGAGCAGGCAGGCCACCACCAAGCCGAGCGTCGCCGCCGCGACGCCGATCTCCAGGGCGTTGGGCACGCCGTGGTTGGCGGCGATCTCCGGCGCCCAGGCGATGGCCGTGCCGTGGCCGCCGATGAGCGAGGCCGAGCCGACCAGGACGCCGACCGCCGTCGGCTGGCCGGTCGCCTGCGCCGCCAGGAAGCCGACGCCGTTCTGGACGACCATGTAGGTCAGCGTGAGGGCGAGCAGGATCGCCAGCGGACGCCCGCCGGCCAGCAGGTCCGAGAAGCGGGCGTTGAGCCCGACGGCGGTGAAGAAGTAGACCAGCAGCCGGTCGCGGGTCTCCAGCTCGTACTGCAGCTCGATACCGCTGGCGAGGTAGATCGCGAGCCCGAGCAAAGAGGCGAGCAAGCCGCCGGTCACGGGTTCCGGAATGTTGAAGTCGCGCAGGAAAGCAACCCAGTCGTTGAGGCGCATGCCGATGAAGAAGACGATGATGCCGATCGTGTAGGCCAAGAAATCGTCGACGACGATCACGCTGTCAGCCAAGAGCCCGCCTCCTTTGGGGTCGTGAGCCTAACCCAGCCTCCCGGGCTCGGCCTCGGAGATATTTCGGTTGCAAGGGCGCCGCCGTTTTGGCTGAGTGCGCGGCTCCGGACCAGCGGCCGGAGGCCAGGGAGAGCAACGCTTGGCGAAGAAACGCAGGCCCGCACGCGGTCGCAAGGGCGCCTTGCGGCTCTACGCAGAGGTCCTCGGCCTGAAGCACCTCCACTACGGGCTTTGGGCGGACGACTCCTTCGATCTCGAGGGCCTGAAGGTCGCGCAGGATCGCTTCACGGACCACTTGATCTCGCTGATCGGGCCGGCGCCCAAGTCGGTGCTCGATTGCGGCTGCGGCCTCGGCGAGACGGCCGCCAAGCTGACGTCGCTGGGCTACGACGTCGAGGCCCTGACCCCCGATCCCTACCAGAAAGAGAAGGTCGAGGCGCGCAGCGACGTCACCTGCCACCTCGGCCGCTTCCAGGACTTCCGGCCGTCGCGCCGCTACGACTTGGTGCTGATGAGCGAGTCTTGCAGCTACATCCCGGTCGACGGTCAGATCGACGCGGTCAAGCGGGTCGCCGCCGGCGGCCAATGGCTGGTCGCGGACTACTTCGTGTTCAAGAAGGACAAATCGGAGCTCGGCAAGAACGGCCACGAGCTCGACAGCTTCCTCGCCAAGTGCGAGGCGGCCGGCATGGTCCGGGACTACGAGGAGGACATCACCGAGCGGATCCTGCCGACCCTCGATCTGGCGCGCAAAGCGATCGACGACTACGCCCTGCCGATGGGCAAGGCGCTGAGCGAGTGGCTGGAGGATCGCCATCCGGTCCTCTTCCCGCCGATCCTCAAGATGGTCCTGTTCTTCGCCCGCAAGCCGATCCGCAAGGCCGAATCCCAGCGCATCCTGCTGGACCGCGACGCCTACCGACAGGCCCGCCGCTACGCCATCTTCCGCTTCGCGGTGCCCGCCGAGGCCGACTGACTCCGCCGGCAGAACAGCTTGAGGCTGTAGTCGCGGGACCCACCTCCCGCCGTGTCGCGCGAAGGCTCTTGCCCCTTGTCTTGAAGCACGCCTGCATTATGCTCCCGGGTACTATGCGTTTGGGCAGGGGGCGACGCCGCGTCGGCAGCGCGCCCTGTCGGGGGACAGGGACAGATCCGAGGGGGGCAGGCCCATGAAGGGCCGCTTGATCGTCACGGCCGCGCTGGTCGGCCTGCTCGGGCAGGGCGCGCCGAGTCAGGCGCAGACGCTCGAGCAGGAGCTGAGCCTGCTGCTCGGCGACCATCCCTTGATTCTCGCGGGCGAGAAGGAGGTCGAGGGCGCCGACGCCGGCGTCGACGCCGCCTTCGCCGATTACCTGCCGGATGTGCAGCTTCGCGGCGACACGGGCTACGAGCGCACCAACAGCCCGGGGCGCCGCAACGCCGGGCTGGATACCTTCGACGCGCACCGCGGCCAGGCGACCCTGAGCGTCACCGAGAAGCTGTTCGACGGCTTCGAGCGCGAGGCCAACTATGGCATCGCCGAGATCAACCGCTCGATCGCCGAGACCGGCCTGGAGGGCACGGTCCAGGACCTGCTGCTGGCCGGCGCCCGCGCCTACCACGACCTGCTGCGCCAGTCGCGCCTGGTCGAGCTGGGCCGCCAGAACGAAGAGCGCATCAAGGCCCAGCTCCAGCTCGAGGACGAGCGGGTCAAGCGCGGCAGCGGCATCGAGGTCGACGTGCTCTTCGCCAAGACCCGCCTGCAGATCGCCAAGGAGCGGCGGGTCGGCTTCGAGGGCGCGCTGCGCGACGCCGTGGCCCGCTACGTCCAGGTCTTCGGCCGGCTGCCCGACCAGAGCAGCATGGTCGAGCCGGTCGCCCCCACCGGCCTGCTGCCGCCGGACCTGGAAAGCGCGCTGGCCATCGCCATGGACGACAACCCGGACGTCCGCGAAGGCCAGCAACGGGTCGACGTGGCCGGCGAGGAGCGCGAGGTCGCCAGCAGCGACTTCTACCCCACGGTCGAGCTGGTCGCCCGCGGCAACGTCGAGAACGACGTCGACGGCACCGACGGCTTCCAGGACGACTTCGCCGTGCTGGTGCAGGTCACCTGGGAGATCTTCAGCGGCTTCGAGACCCAGGCCGAGGTCGCCGAGGCGGCGGCCAACTATTCGGCCAGCATGTCGCGCCTGGCCTTCATCAACCGCGAGGTCGCCGAGCGCACGCGGATCGCCTTCAACGCCCTGGAGACGGCCCGCGAGCGGGTCGAGCTGCTTCAAAATGCCGTGAACATCGCCGCCGAGGTCTTCGAGGCCCGACAACGCTTGCGCGAGGCCGGACGGGAGTCCGCCATCGACGTGCTGGACGCCGAGACCGAGCTGATCGACGCCCAGATCGACTTCACCAACGCCAGCTACGACGCCCGGATCGCGGTCTACCGGGTCCTGGCGGCGACCGGCCAGCTCACGCCCAGCGCCCTCGGAATCGCGCCGCAAACCGCCGAGTAGCGGCGATTGGCTCGGGCGCGCCGCGCCGCCGCCTCGCCGCCGACACGCCTATCGCGGGCCGCCGCGCAAAATCATCGTCATAATCACGAAGGCCCGGCTTGCGGGCGAATACAACAAAGCGTCTAATTTCATCTAGCGAAGACCCGCTTACACCTTGAGTTCCGTGACATAGTTAACAAATTCCTAATTGCTGCACTTATCGGCCTGGGCTATCATCCACAAGCAATAAAAGGCGGTCGCCGAAGCGACCGAGAAACTCGATCGGCTCCGATCGGGCGTTGGCAGGGCAGGACGCCCGGCAGGGAAGCGATCGGAGCGCGATGGCGGCTCGGTGCGGCGCCCGCCGATGGGGGACGGGCGTATGCGGATTCCGGGCGATCTCGGGCAGGATTCTGCCCGCGTCACTCTTGTCGAGATACCGCCTGAGGCGCGCAAGGTCACGATTCCCGAGGGCGATTTCCTGCTCTCGGCGGACTTCTCGCGCAGCGGCGACGCTCTGGTTCTGACCGGCGCGGACGGCAGCAAGATCGTCGTCGCCGATTACTTCGCCGGCGACCCGCCGCCGAAGCTGGCGACGGCGACCGGCGAAGCGCTCTCGCCCGAGCTGATCGCCACCATGGTCAAGCTGCAGGCGCCGCTCCAGCTCGCCCAGGCCGGCGGCAGCGGCGCGCCCGGCGAGCCGATCGGCACGGTGCAGGAGGCCGACGGCAGCGTCCAGGTGATCCGCGGCGGCAGCACCATCGAGCTCTCGGCCGGCGACCAGGTCTTCCTGCAGGACGTGCTCGAGACCGGGCCGGGCGGCTCGGTCAGCATCACCTTCCTCGACGGCACGGTGTTCAGCGTCTCCGAGAACTCGCGGATGGTGCTGAACGAGCTGATCTACAACCCCGGCGGCAGCGACAACGCCCTCTCCTTCTCCTTCCTCAAGGGCGCCTTCGTCTTCATCTCCGGCGAGATCGCCCAGGCCCAGGGCGAGGGCATGACCGTGACCACGCCGATCGCGGTGATCGGCGTGCGCGGCACCAGCGTCTTCATGAACGTCGACCTGCGCCAGATCATCAACCTGATCGACCCCTTCACCGGCACGGCCGGCACGCCGACCATCAGCGGCGACTTCGGCGAGCTGACCCTCGGTGACGCCGGCCAGGGCCTCTCCGTCGACCCTCTGGCCGAGGCGGTGCAGCAGTTCCAAGCCTCCGACAACCAGCTCGAGAGCTTCCAGAACCTGGTCAATTCCGCGCGCTCCGCCGGCCAGGCCAGCGGCCGCCAGGTCACCCCGGGCGTCGAGGAGCAGTTCGACCCGGGCGCCGGCCCCGGCGAGGGTCAGGAGGGCGAAGGCACCGGCGGCACCCCGCCGCCGCCGCCAGGCGACGAGACCGGCACGACAGGGACGCCCGACGAGTCCGTCGTGCCGGGCGAGGAAGACCCGACGCTCGATTCCAGCGAGGTGGGCGGCGATGATCCGGACCCGGACCCGGTCCCGCCGCCCCCGCCGCCACCGGAACCGCCCGAGCCGCCGATTCCCACGCCGGATCCCGGTGACGACGACCTCGACCTCGGCGATGGCACCCCGACCGAAGGCCCGGACACGATCATCGGCTCTCCCGGCGACGACGAAACCGACGGTCTCGGCGGCAACGACTCGATCACCGGCGAGGAAGGCGACGACTCCCTGAGCGGCAACGACGGCGACGACTCTCTCGACGGCGGGGCGGGGAACGACGTCATCGATGGCGGGCCCGGCGACGACGAGATCACCTTCACTGTCGGCGACGGCAGCGATTCCGTCGACGGCGGGACCGGCAACGATCTTTTGATCGTCGAGGGCTCCGCGGGCGCCGACAACTTCAACCTCACCGGCGACGGCGACGCGGATCTGTCGCTGACCGTCGGCGACGACAACCTGACGGTGACCGCCGTCGAGGACATCCGGGTCCAAGGCTCCGACGCGGCCGACAACCTCACCGTCACCGGCAATTTCGACGGCAGCGGCCTCGATGTCGCGACCATCTTCTTCGTCGGCGAGGCCGGCGACGATTCGCTCGACGCCAGCGGCATCAGCTCCGAGCACCGGGTCGACGCGCAAGGCGGCAGCGGCAGCGACTCGCTGATCGGCAGCCCCAACGACGACATTCTGCAGGGCGGCGGCGGCGACGATTCCATCGATGCCGGACAGGGCGACGACCTGATTCTGCACTTCCTCGGCGACGGCGACGACTCCGTCATCGGCGGCTTCGGCGACGATCTCCTGACCTTCGCCGGCAGCAACGCCGGCGAGCTTTTCGCCATCAGCGCCGCCGGCGGTCCGGCACTGACGCTCGAAGCCGGCGGCGACAGCCTGACGGTCTCCGAGGTCGAGGACCTCTTCATCCTCGCCTTCGACGGCGCGGATCAGGTCGTCGTCACGGGCGATTTCACGAATACCGGGCTCAGCACCAGCACCATCATCTTCGACGGGGGCGCCGGCGCCGACAGCTTCGACGGCAGCGGCATCACCTCGGGTCATAGCGTCTCGGCGGCGGGCGGTGCCGGCGAGGACGTGCTGATCGGCAGCGACAACGACGATGCGCTGCTCGGCAATGCCGACAACGACACCATGACCGGCGGACTCGGCAACGACTCGATCGACGGCGGTGCCGGGGATGACGATGTCGCGGTCTTCGACGGCGACTACAGCGACTATACGGTCGCCGAATCGAGCAGCGATATCACCGTCACGGGACCCGACGGCACGGACAGCCTGACGGGCGTCGAGATCCTGCGCTTCGACGACCGCGACGTGCGCACGGACGGCAGCGTCAACAACGCGCCGATCGGCGTCGACGACACGGCAGCCGTGGACGCCGACGACAGCGTCAGCATCACGGTCCTGGCCAACGACCTCGACCCGGACATCGACCTCGGCGGACCGAACAGCCTGACCGTTACGGCGGTCGGTGCGGCCAGCGCCGGCTTCGCCACGATCGACCCTGGCAATGCCAGCGTCACCTACGACCCGAACGGCGCTTTCGATTCGCTCAACCCCGAAGAAACCGGCACCGCGACCTTCAGCTACACGGTTTCCGACGGAACCGACGTCGACACGGCGACGGTCACCATCACGGTCACGGGCGTCGCCGACGACCCGATCGCCGTCGACGACCAGGGCGCGGCCTTCACCACGAACGAGGATACGCCCTTCACCACCGGCAACGTCCTCGACAACGACCAGGAGGTCGATAGCGACGACATCCTGAGCGTCCAGTCCATCGACAGCGGCGGCACGATCGGCATCGTAACCGACAACGAAGACGGCACCTTCGACTACGATCCGAACGGCCAGTTCGAAGGGCTCGGCGTCGGCGAGACCGCGACCACGACCTTCAGCTACACGATCGACGACGGCAACGGCGGCAGTGCCAGCGCTACCGTCACGATCACCATCGACGGCGTGAACGACGATCCGACCGCCGTCGACGACCAGGGCGCGGCCTTCACCACGGACGAGGACACACCTTTCACCACCGGCAACGTGCTCGCCAACGACATCGAGCTCGACACGAACGACGTCCTGACCGTCCTCTCCATCGACACGACGGAGACCGCCGGTATCGTCACCGACAACGGCGACGGCAGCTTCGACTACGACCCGGACGGTCAGTTCGACTTCCTCGAAGCCGGCCAGACGGCGACCACGACCTTCGGCTACACGGTCTCCGACGGCAACGAGGGCACCGACACGGGCACGGTCACCATCACGATCACGGGCGTCGAAGAGGGCAACACGCCACCGGTCGCCCAGCCCGACGCCTTCCAGGTCGGCGAGGACGAGATCCTTAACGGCACGGCCAACGTGCTCGACGACAACGGCAGCGGCGTGGACGAGGATCCCGACGGCGATTCGATCACGGTCACGGCAGTCAACGGCAGCGCGGTGGCGGTCGGAAGCGAGATCACGCTGACGTCGGGCGCCCTGCTGACCCTGAACGGCAACGGCACCTTCACCTACGACTCCAATGACGCCTTCGACGGCCTCGGCGTGGAGGAGTCCGATACCGATACGTTCACCTACACGATCTCGGACGGCAACGGCGGGACCGACACGGCGACGGTGACCATCACCATCAACGGCGACAACGACCAGCCGACCGCCGTCGTCGACCAGGGCGCCGGCTTCACGACCGACGAGGAAAGCGCCTTCACCACCGGCAACGTGCTGGCCAATGACGAGGACGAGGACACGAACGACATCCTCTCCGTTCAGTCTTTCAGCACCGCGGGGACGCTCGGCCAGGTCAGCAGCAATGGCGACGGCACCTTCGACTACGACCCCAACGGGCAGTTCGAGGCTCTGAGCGCCGGCGAGCTCGGCACCGATTCCTTCACCTACACCGTCTCGGACGGCAACGGCGGCAGCGACACGGCCACCGTCACGATCACCATCAACGGCGTGAACGACGACCCGACAGCCGTCGGCGACGGCGGCCTGGACTTCACCACGGACGAAGACTCCGCCTTCACGACCGGCAACGTGCTGACCAACGACATCGAGATCGACGGGGATGACGTCCTGTCGATCCTGTCGGTCGACGTGACCGGCACCCAGGGCCAGATCCTCAGGAACGGCGACGGCACCTTCTTCTACAACCCGAACGATCAGT
>JANQLT010000239.1 GCA_028280455.1 Kiloniellales bacterium | reverse complement strand
GATGCGCAGGCTTGGTGAGGCGCAGCCGAGCCTAGCCGGAGCCGGGTGAGGGGGCGGTTCGTTTCCATCTCGAAAGCTGCCGCGGCGATTGCCGGAGCGGTGACGATTCCGCCCGAGCAGGGAACGCCCTAGTTCTGCTCGCCGACGCCCGGGAAGCGGCCGAGGTTGCCGAAGAACTGCTGCAGGATGGTCAGCTCGTTGCCTTCGGTCGGCGTGGTGCGCGAGATCGGGTCGACGATGACGCCGTCCTCGAGGGTGTAGAGCGAGGCGTTCTGGACCATGCCGGTGTCGTCGAAGGCGACGACGAAGACCGAGCGCTCCACCACCTCCGGCTCGAAGAAGGCGAAGTAGCGGGTCTTGTGGCCGATGTAGTACCAGCGCTGGTCCATGAAGGTGGAGATCGAGGAGGGCGAGCCCAGCTTGTCGACCACGTCCTCGCGGGTGTCGCGGCCCGGCTCGACCTCGGCGATCAGCTCGGCATCCGGCAGGTTGCCGCGGGTGACGACGTCACCGCTGCACGCCGTCGCCGCCGAAAGAGCGATCAGGGCGATCCCGAGCCGCCTCAGACGGCGGCCGACCCGGTCCTTTGCCTGCATGGCCTGGTCCCCCAAGAAACCTGTCCCGTGGCGCCCCGGCTGCTGCGCCGCTGCCCGGGGCCGCCGACAAGCGCTTGATTATCCCGGGAGAGGGGGTCATTTCAAGGTCGTCGCAAGGACCCCAACCCCGAGGCAGGGATGCTCCAGAGGCTCTTCGCGCGGCGCCAGGACCCGGACGAGGCGGCGGCGCGGGCGCTCTACCAGGCCATCGTCGACCAGGCGCGGCTGCCCGCCTTCTACGGCGAGGGCGGCGTGCCGGACAGCCTGGACGGCCGTTTCGAGCTGATCATCCTGCACAGCGCCCTGCTCGTCCGCCGGCTCAAAAGCGACGGCCCGGCGGCCGGCGCGCTGTCCCAGCTCCTGTTCGACGTGCTGTTCCAGAACATGGACGAGAACCTCCGCGAGATGGGGGTCGGCGACATGAGCGTTGGCAAGAAAATCAAGGCAATGGTGACCGCTTTCTACGGCAGGCTCTCAGCTTACGAAGAAGGCCTGGCGGCCGGCGGCGAGGCCCTCGAGGAGGCCTTGGGGCGCAACCTGCTGGGCACCGTCGGGTCCACGGCCGAGCAGCGCGCGGCCCTGGCCCGCTACGTCGAGGCCAGCGCGGCGGCGCTGGCGCAGCGGGATCTGGCGGCCCTGCGCGCCGGGGCGCCGGCCTTTCCGGCCTTCCCGCCGGGGCCGGATAACGGCCCATGACCGATTCGGGCGCGACGGAGTTCTGCCATCTGCTGAGCCGGGAGCAGCTCCGCCGCGGCCCGCAGAGCCTGACCCTGACCGCCGATGCCGGCCAACGGGCGGCCTTGGCCCGCCGCTTCGGCCTCCTGGCGCTCGACCGCCTGGCGGCGGAGGTCACGCTGACGCCCGACTCGGGCGGCGAGCTGCTCCGCGTCGAGGGCCACCTGAGCGCCGCGGCCAGCCAGGCCTGCGTCGTCACCCTGGAGCCCGTGGCGGCCCTGGTCGAGGAAGGTTTCTCCCTGCAATTCAGCCTCTTGCCGGAGGTTGTTTCGGCCGAGCGCGAGCTTTTGGTCGATCCCGAGGCCGAAGACCCGCCGGAGCCCCTGGGGCCGGAGGGGCTCGACCTCGGCGAGGCCCTGGCGCAGCAGCTCGCGGTGGCGCTGGAGCCCTATCCGCGGGCGCCCGGGGCGGCCCTGGACCCGGCTCTCGCGGCGCCCGAGCCGGCCGGCGAGCCCGAGGGGCCCTTCGCCGAGCTGATCGCCTTCAAGCCCCGGCGCTGATCCCCTGCAGCGGAGATTCGGTCTGACATCGGCTCTATGCTAGGCTTGCCCAAAGGGGTCTGATTGGCTAAGAAGCGCGCGCCCTCGGGCACCCCACGAGCCAGGGCACTTTCCACAGAGGTATATTCCGATGGCCGTACCAAGGAAGAAGGTTTCCAGATCCAAGCGCGACTCCCGGCGGGCGCATCACGCCCTGCCGCGGAACAGCTACGCGGAGTGCCCGAACTGCGGCGAGCTGAAGCGGCCCCATCACGTCTGCGCCGCCTGCGGCTACTATGACGGCCGCGAGGTCTACGAAGTCGAGGCGATCTGAACGGGCGCGGGGGCTTGCCTCTGCACTCATCACCCGCTGCGGAACCCTCAGAGGGCAATGTGACCAAAAGTTGCACGATAGCCCTCGACGCGATGGGGGGTGACAACGCGCCCAGAGTCGTCGTCAACGGCGCGAACATCGCCCGCCAGCGACATCCCGACGTTGAGTTCCTGATGTTCGGCCGCGAGGCCGAGGTCATGCCGCTGCTCGAGCGCAAGTCGAAGCTCCTGGAATCCAGCCGCCTGGTGCACACCGAGGACGTGGTGCGCGGCGACGAGAAGCCGGCCACGGCCATCCGCTCCGGCCGCGCCTCCTCGATGCGCCGGGCCATCGACGCGATCCGCGACGACGCGGCGGCCGCCGCGGTCTCGGCCGGCAACACCGGCGCCCTGATGGGCATGGCCAAGCTGGCCTTGAAGACCATGCCCGGGATCAGCCGCCCGGCCATCGCCTCCTACTTCCCGACCATGCGCGGCGAGACGGTGATGCTCGATCTCGGCGCCAACGTGCAGTGCGACGCCCGCAACCTGGTCGATTTCGCGGTCATGGGCGGCGCCTGCGCGCGCACCCTGCTGGGCGTGCCGGAGCCGAGCTACGCGCTGCTCAACGTCGGCTCCGAGGAGACCAAGGGCCACGAGCAGCTCCACGAGGCCGCGCGCATCCTGCGCAACGTGCCGCTGCCCGGCCGCTTCGAGGGCTTCGTCGAGGGCGACGACATCCCCAAGGGCACGGTCGACGTGGTGGTCACCGACGGCTTCACCGGCAACGTCGCGCTGAAGACCGCCGAGGGCACGGCCAAGCTGGTCAACGAGTACATCCGCCGGACCTTCCGCAGCTCCCTGCTGGCCGGTCTCGGCTATCTGCTGGCGCGGCCGGCGCTCGGCAAGCTGCGCCGGCGCATCGACCCGCGCCGCTACAACGGCGCCATGCTGGTCGGCCTGAACGGCATCGTCGTCAAGAGCCACGGCGGCACCGACGCGCTCGGCTTCGCCAATGCCATCAGCGTGGCGATCGACATGGTACAGCACGGCTTCATCGACCAGATCCGCGCCGAGGCGC
Organism: Kiloniellales bacterium; assembly: GCA_028280455.1. GTDB lineage: Bacteria > Pseudomonadota > Alphaproteobacteria > Kiloniellales > JAKSDN01 > JANQLT01. The sequence continues at coordinate 1,776 of JANQLT010000239.1, read as the reverse complement.
AAAGGGTCTCCGAGAGTCCCTGCGAGCCCCGGGCCGCGGCGCTCTGATGGCACTTCGCTCACAGGTCGTCGGCTGCGGCGGCTATCTCCCCGCCAAGATCGTCACCAACGACCATCTGACGAGCATGGTCGACACCTCCGACGACTGGATCCGCCAGCGCACCGGCATCGCCGAGCGGCGCATCGCCGCCGACGACGAGTTCACCTCGAAGCTGGGCCTGGAGGCGGCCCGGGCGGCCCTCGACCATGCCGGCATGAAGGCCGAGGAGCTCGACCTGATCCTCTGCGCCACCTCGACCCCGGACGACACCTTCCCGGCCACGGCGACCAAGATCCAGGCCGGCCTCGGCGTCGGCCGCGGCGCCGCCTTCGACGTCCAGGCGGTCTGCTCGGGCTTCGTCTACGGCCTGACGGTGGCCGATTCCTTCGTCAAGGCGGGGCAGGCGGAGAACGTCCTGGTGGTCGGCGCCGAGACCTTCTCGCGGATCCTCGACTGGACCGACCGCTCGACCTGCGTGCTGTTCGGCGACGGCGCCGGGGCGGTGGTCATCAAGGCGGCCAACGGCAACGGCACGGCGACCGACCGCGGCATCCTCTCGACCCACATCTACGCCGACGGCCGGCACCACGACGCGCTCTACGTCGACGGCGGCCCCGGCTCGAGCCAGACCACCGGCCATCTGCGCATGCAGGGCAAGGAGGTCTACCGCCACGCCGTGGTGCGCATGGCCGAGGCGATCGACGCCGCCCTGGAGGCCAACGGCCTGACGCCGGGCGACATCGACTGGCTGGTGCCGCATCAGGCGAATCTGCGGATCATCGAGTCGATGGCCCGGCGCCTGAACCTGCCGATGGACCGGGTGGTGGTCACCGTCGACCGCCATGCCAACACCTCGGCGGCCTCGATTCCCCTGGCGCTCAGCGAGGCCGTGGCCGACGGGCGAATCCAGCCCGGCGACCTGATCATGATCGAGGCCATGGGCGGCGGCTTTACTTGGGGCTCGGCGCTGGTCCGCTGGTAGCGCCGACAGTCGTCTGTGCCCTCGATGGGGCCGATCCCGCTTCTAGAAGCAACTTCAAGGCTTTCGTCCAACTATCGGGCAAGTCTCTTGTTTGACCGCCGTGCGCCCTTGAGCTAACGTCTCAACAACGAGGCTCAGGGAGGGGTCAATAATGACGGGGCGGACGGTAACCCGTGCGGACCTGAGCGAGGCGGTTTACCAAGAGGTCGGGCTGTCGCGGAACGAATCGGCGGAGTTGGTCGAGTCGGTCTTGTCCGAAATCTCGGACGCTTTGGTGCGCGGGGAAGTTGTGAAAATCTCGTCGTTCGGGAGTTTTTCCGTTCGGCAAAAGGGCGAGCGAATCGGCCGCAATCCGAAGACCGGCGAAGAGGTACCGATTCTGCCGCGCCGCGTTCTGGTGTTTCGCGCATCGCATGTTCTCAAGAACCGCATCAACAGGCGGCTGCTGTCGCCATGACCGGGCGCCCGGATTTTCCCGTTCCGGATTGCCGGCGTTCGGCTCGGCTTCGTTAGAGGCCTAGCATGGCGACGGCGCGTGCCGGCGGGAAGTCCGCAGCGGCCTTCCGCACCATCAGCGAGGTCTCCGGCGAGCTCGACGTGCCGCAGCACGTCCTGCGCTTCTGGGAGTCCAAGTTCAATCAGGTCCGCCCGCTGAAGCGGGCCGGCGGCCGGCGCTACTACCGGCCCGAGGACATCGACCTGCTGCGGCGCATCCGCGACCTGCTCTACGCCGAGGGCTACACGATCAAGGGCGT
>JANQLT010000216.1 GCA_028280455.1 Kiloniellales bacterium | reverse complement strand
TCGTAGACGAAGTCCTCGATGCGCAGCTCCTCGACGTGGAAGTCGACGGACTCCAGGACGTCGATCACCGTCGGCATGAGCTGCTTGGTCAGCGTGAAGGTCGAATCGTGCTTCGGGTCGCAGCCGATCTGCAGCACCCGCTTGCCGATCTTGGAAAAGGCGACGGCCAGGTTCGACGATGTCGTGCTCTTGCCGATGCCGCCCTTGCCGTAGACGGTGAAGACCTTGGCCGTGTCGATGACCATGCTCGGGTCCATCAAGACCTGCACGCTGCCTTCACCGTCGCCGCGTGAGATCGGCTTTGTCGTCCGGGACAGCTCCTTGGCTGCGATGTTCATGCGGCAACCTCCTCACCGAGTCCTTCCAGGCGGTCCTCCAGCTCCTCGCCAGCTTGGCGAAGGGCCTCGAGGACCGATTGATCGGGTGTCCAATAGGCGCGCTCATGCGCTTCGATCAGCCGGTTGGCGACGCGCGCCGAGGCCGTCGGGTTGAGCGACGCCAAGCGCTGGCGCATCTCTTCGTCCAGCACGTAGGTCTGGGTTAGCTGGTGGTAGACCCAGGGCGCGACCTGACCGGTCGTCGCCGACCAGCCCATGGTGTTGGTGACATGCGCCTCGATCTGCCGGACGCCCTCGTAGCCGTGCTCCAGGAGCCCCTCGGCCCACTTGGGGTTGAGCATGCGGGTGCGGGTCTCCAGGGCGACCTGCTCGGAAAGCGTCCTGACGGTGCCCTCGCCGCGCGTCTGGTCGCCGATGTAGACCGGCACCGTCTCGCCGCGGGCGCGCTGCACCGAGCGGCTGATGCCGCCCAGGGTGTCGAAGTAGTGGTCGATCGTGGTCACGCCGAGCTCGACCGACTCGAGGTTCTGATAGGTCAGCTTGACGTCGCCCAGGATGCTCTCGAGCAGCTCGGCCTGGCGCAGAGGCTTGCCGGAGCGGCCGTAGGCAAAGCACTTGCGCTGGGTGTAGGTCGAGGCCAGCTCGTCCTCGTCGTCCCAGCGCCCGCTGTCGACCAGGTGGTTGACGTTCGAGCCGTAGGCGCCGTCGGCGTTGCTGAAGACCCGAAGGGCGGCGGTCTCGAGATCGCAGCCGTGGGCCTCCTGATAGGCCAGCGCGTGGCGGCGCACGGCGTTCAGCTCCAGAGGCTCCTCGGCGCTCGCCGCCTTGAAGCTGGCCTCGGCGAGCATGCGGGTCTGCAGCGGCAGGAGGTCGCGGAAGATTCCGGACAGGGTGGCCACCACGTCGATCCGCGGCCGGCCCAGCTCCTCGAGCGGGATCAGGTCGGCGCCGCAGAGCCGGCCGAAGCCGTCGAAGCGCGGCCGGGCACCGATCAGCGCCAGGGCCTGGGCGATCGGGCCGCCTTCGCTCTTGAGGTTGTCCGTGCCCCAGAGCACCAGCGCGATGGTGTCGGGGAAGGGGTTGCCGTCCTTGCTGTGCCGCTCGATCAGGCGCTCGGCCTGGCGGGCGCCGTCGGCCACGGCATAGGCGCTGGGGATGCCGTAGGGATCGAAGCCGTGGATGTTGCGGCCGGTCGGCAGGATCGCCGGGTTGCGCAGCAGGTCGCCGCCGGGCACCGGCCGCACGAAGCCGCCGTCGAGGGCGTGAATGAGCGCCGGCAGCTCGTGGTCTTCGGCCAGCAGCCGGTTTTGGGTCGCCAGGTCGCGGAACAGCGCCAGGTCGGCGTCGTCGGCCGCTTGGCCGCTCGCCGCCAGCGCCGCTTCCGGCGTCTCGCCGGCGACCAGCCTCTCGATGGCGTCGCGCGACGGCGCTTTGTCCTGCGCGGCCTCCGCCACGGCGAGCAGCAGGTCTGAGCGCGCTTCCGGCGAGAGCGGCTCGCCGACGACGTGCAGGCCGTGGGGGATCAGGGTCTCTTCCAGCTCGCGCACGGCGTCGAAGATGCCGGCGACGTTGGTCTCGGCGGCGCCGTTCCACAGCGGCTCGGCTTCGGTCAGCTCCAGCTCGGCCGCCTGGGCCTGGATCAGCGCGGCCAGGTCCTCGCGCTCGCCCGCCGCCTCGGGCGGCAGGACGCGCCAGCGCTCGATCGAGGCCTTGAGGTCGGTCAGGCCGCGATAGAGCCCGGCCTGGGTCACCGCGGGGGTCAGGTAGCTGACCAGCGTCGCCGCGCTGCGCCGCTTGGCGATGATGCCCTCGGAGGGGTTGTTCGCGGCGTAGAGATAGAAGTTCGGCAGGTCGCCGATCAGCCGCTCCGGCCAGCAGTCGCCGGAGAGGCCGACCTGCTTGCCGGGCATGAACTCCAAGGCGCCGTGGGTGCCGAAGTGGAGCACGGCGTCGGCGGCGAAGTCCTCGCGCAGGTAGCGATAGAAGGCCGAGAAGGCATGGGTCGGCGCGAAGCCCTTCTCGAAGAGCAGCCGCATGGGGTCGCCTTCGTAGCCGAAGCTGGGCTGGATGCCGACGAAGACCTTGCCGAAGGACTCGCCGAGCACGAAGAGCGACCCGCCGTCGCTCTGCTGCCGGCCCGGGGCCGGGCCCCACTGCGCCTCGATCTCGGCCAGCCAGGGCTCGCGGCGCACGTGGTCGTCGGCCGGGATGCGCGCGAAGACGTTGGCGTCGGTGCCGAAGCGGCCGGCATTGCCGCTCAGGATCCGGTCGCGCAGCGCGTCGACGCTGGCCGGGACCTCGACGTCGTAGCCGGCCTTCTTCAGCGCCTGCAGCGTCCGGTGCAGCGAGGCGAAGACCGAGAGGTGGGCGGCGGTGCCGAGGCTGCCGGCATTGGGCGGGAAGTTGAACAGCACGACCGCCAGCTTGCGCTCGTGACGCGGCGCCTTGCGGAGGCCGATCAGGCGCTCGATCCGCGCCGCCAGGGTCTCGGCCCGCTCCGGATGGGCCTGCATGTCCCGCGAGCCTTCGGCCGCGCGGCCGCCGAAGACGGCCGGCGCGATGGCGCCGTCCAGCTCGGGGATCGCGACCATCATGGTCGCCTCGACCGGCATCAGGCCGCGCTCGGAGGCTTCCCACTGCTCGTTCGACTGGAACTCGAGGGCCTGGGCCGAGAGATAGGGCACGTCGAGGCCGGCGAGGACCTCTTCGGCGGCCTTGGCGTCGTTGTAGGCCGGGCCGCCGACCAGGGAGAAGCCGGTCAGCGAGAGCACGGCATCGACCCGCGGCTTGCCCTTGTCGAGGAAGAAGGCATCGACGGCCGGCCGGGAATCGAGCCCGCTGGCGAAGGCCGGGATGACGCGCAGGCCCCGCGACTCCAGCGCCTCGATGACGCCGTCGTAGTGCGCCGTGTCGCCGGCCAGCACGTAGGAGCGCATGACCAGCAAGCCGACGGTGCCGCGGCAGTTGCGCGGCGCCTTGGGCAGCTTGCCCAGCTGATCGCCGATCCGCCCGCGCAGGCGCGGGTGGTAGAGGCCGACGTCAGGATAGTCGACCGGCGGCTTGGCCTTGAGCTTGCCGCGCAGGGCCGCGCGCGGGCCGCTGGCGTAGCGGTCGACCAGGAAGCGGACGAGGCTGGCGATGTTCTTGTCGGAGCCGGCCAGCCAGTACTGCATGGTCAGGAAGTAGGCCCGCAGGTCCTGCGCCGTGCCGGGGATGAAGCGGAGGATCTTGGGCAGGCGCCGGACCAGGGCGAGCTGCTTGGCGCCCGCGCTCGCGCCGCTCTTGTTCGCGCCGCGCAGGCGCTTGAGCAGCGAGATCACGCCGCTCTGCGAGCCGCTCATGCTGAAGCCGCCGAGCCGGGTCGTGCGAATCACCTCGCCGCCGGACATGCAGGCGACCATGGCGTCGCAGGACTCGCGCCGCCGCTCCAGCCACGGCAGCACCGCCTGGATATGCTCTTCCATGAACAGCATGGTGCTGATGATCACGTCGCCGTTCTCGATGTCCGCGCGGCAGCGCTCGAGCGACTCCGGGTCCTCGTTCCAGTTCGAGGCCGCGTGCAGGGAGATCGTCAGGCCCGGCAGGTCGCGCTGCAGGCTGCGCTGGGCGCGCTCCGTGGCGCTGGCCAGATGGTTGTCCAGCGTGACGATGACGACCCGCACGGGAACCTCCCGCAGGGCCGTCGGATCAGCGGCCGAAGTGCGCTTTGGCATCGTAGAGCGTCTCGACTGTGATCAATGCGAGGCCTCGGTCCTGGGCGAAGCGCTCCGTGTTTCGGCGCGCCTTGCCGCGGACGAAGAAGGGGATCTTGCGAAGCTCCGACTCCGCGTCGCCCGACCAGCTCACGGCGCTCTCGGCCGCCGTCGGCTCCGCGGTCTCGGGCGTTTCGGGGGCCGCCTTGACGGCCTTGCCGAGGTGCGAGGGGCCGGCCTGGTCGTGGAACTCGAAGTCCTCCCGGAACATGCCGAGCAGGTGCTCCTCGAGGCCCATCATCAAGGGATGCACCAGGGTGTCGAAGAGCACGTTGGCGCCCTCGAAGCCCATCTGCGGCGAGTAGCGCGCGGGGAAGTCCTGGACGTGCACCGGCGCGGAGATCACGGCGCAGGGGATCCCGAGCCGCTTGGCGATATGCCGCTCCATCTGGGTGCCGAGGACCATCTCGGGCTGCAGCTCGGCGATCTTCGCCTCGACCTCGAGATAGTCGTCGGTGATCAGGGGCTCCACGTCGTAGTTCGCGGCCGCGGCGCGAACCTCGCGCGCGAACTCGCGGCTATAGGTGCCCAGGCCGACGACTTCGAAGCCGAGCTCCTCGTCGGCGACCCGGGCAACGGCGACGGAGTGGGTTGCGTCGCCGAAGATGAAGACGCGTTTTCCGGTCAGGTAGGTCGAGTCCACCGACCGCGAATACCAGGGCAGGCGGCTCTGCATCTCGTCCAGCAGCGGAGCCGGGTCCAGCTCGGCAAGGCCGGCGACTTCCGCGATGAAGTCGCGCGTGGCGCCGACGCCGATCGGCACGGTCTTGGTTCTGGGCTGCTTGAAGCTCCGCTCCAGCCAGCTCGCCGCGGTCCCGGCCACCTCGGGATAGAGCACGACGTTGAAGTCGGCCTCGCCGAGGCGCGCCAGGTCGGCGGGCCGGGCGCCGAGCGGGGCGACGACATGGACGTCGACGCCGAGCCGCGCCAGCAGTCTGGTGATCTCCTCGACGTCGTCGCGGTGCCGGAAGCCGAGCGCCGAGGGACCGAGGATGTTGCACAGGGGGCGGCGGTCGGCCGGCCGCGCCTTGGGCTCGCTGCCCGCCGCGGGCGCCTGCGGGCCGGCGAGGGCGCGCACCAGGTGATAGAAGGTCTCGGCGGCGCCCCAGTTCTCCTTGCGCTGGTAGGCCGGCAGCTCGAGCGGCACCACGGGGATCGGCAGCGCGAGCGCCCGGGCCAGGCCGCCGGGATCGTCCTGGATCAGCTCGGCGGTGCAGGAGGCGCCGACGATCATGGCTTGCGGCTGGAAGCGCTCGTAGGCGTCGCGCGCCGCATCCTTGAACAGGGCGGCCGTGTCGGCGCCGAGGTCGCGGGCCTGGAAGGTGGTGTAGGTCACCGGCGGGCGCTTGGGCAGGCGCTCGATCATGGTGAACAGCAGGTCGGCGTAGGTGTCGCCCTGGGGCGCGTGCAGCACGTAGTGCAGGTCGTCCATCGCCGTGGCGACGCGCATGGCCCCGACGTGGGGCGGTCCTTCGTATGTCCAAAGCGTAAGCTGCATGGCTCTAGACCGCGATCCGGTCGCGACGGCGCAGGGGACGGGCGAAGAGCTCGGCCAGGTCGCCGGCCTGCTCGAAGCCGTGGATCGGCGTGAAGACCAGCTCGATGGCCCACTTGGTGGCGAAGCCCTCGGCTTCGAGCGGGTTGGCCAGGCCGAGGCCGCAGACGATCAGGTCGGGCGCGGCCGCGCGGCAGCGGTCGAGCTGCTTCTCGACGTCCTGTCCTTCGCTGAAGGCCGTGTCGCTCGGCAGCAGGCCGAGCTCCGACGCCAGATGGCGCCGGTGCAGGTAGGGCGTCCCGACCTCGACGAGCCGCATGCCGCACTCGCGGCTCAGGAAGCGCGCCAAGGGCACCTCGAGCTGCGAATCGGGGAAGAAGAAGATCTGCTTGTCGGCCAGCTCTGCGCGATGCTTCTCCAGGGCGCGGCCGGCGCGCTCGCGGCCCGCGGCCGTGACGGAGCGGAACAGGGCCTCGTCGGTGCCCCAGGCCTCAGCCGCGGCATGCAGCCAGAGCGCGGTGCCCTCGGCACCGAAGGGGAAGGGCGCGACCAGGTGTTGCGCGCCGCGCTCCTCCAGCGCCCGGCCGGTCTCGGCGAGAAAGGGCTGCGCCAGGAGGAAGCGGGTCTGCGGGCCGACCGGCGGCAGCTCGGTCGAGCGGCGCGGCGGCAGGAAGCGGACGGGGCCGATGCCCAGTTGGTCGAACAGGCGGATGAACTGGTCCTGCACGACGTCGGCCAGCGTGCCGACGACCAGCAGCGAAGGCTCGGCGTCCTGGGGCTCCTGCGGCAGCACGGGCACCAGGCTCGCCAGGCAGGTGTCCTCGCCTTGCGTGAAGGTCGTCTCGATGCCGCTGCCCGAATAGTTGAGCACGCGCACGCCCGGCGCGTGGATGCCGTTCAGGCGCTCGGCGGCGCGCGACAGGTCGAGCTTGATCACCTCCGAGGGGCAGGAGCCGACCAGGAACAGCAGCCGGATGTCGGGGCGGCGCTCCAGCAGGCGGCCGACCACGCGATCGAGCTCGGCGTTCATGTCGGCGAGGCCGGCCAGGTCGCGCTCGTCGATGATCGCGGTCGCGAATCGCGGCTCGGCGAAGATCATGACGCCGGCCGCGGACTGGATGAGATGAGCGCAGGTGCGCGAGCCGACGACCAGGAAGAAGGCGTCCTGGATCTGGCGGTGCAGCCAGACGATACCGGTCAGGCCGCAGAAGACTTCGCGCTGTCCGCGCTCGCGGAGAACCTTTGGCTCGACGCAGCCCGCGACGGGCAGGTCCGCCGACGTTGCGGCGAGCTCCGGCATCAGGCCTGTCCCGAGAAGCCCGCCGCGAGGGGCGCTTGCGCCGCCTTCTCCAGCCGCGCCATGCGGAGCTTGAGGACGAACTGCGCGGCGTTGATCACGTAGGCGGCGTAGGCGGCGAGCGCCAGGAGCATCAGCTCCGTCGGTCCGAGCGTCGCGAACACCAGGGCGTAGAGGTAGGCCGTGTGAAGCGCGAGGACGAGGATGCTGACGACATCCTCCCAGAAGAAGGCCGGGGCGAAGAGATAGCGGCCGAAGACGTCACGCTCCCACAGGGAGCCGGTGACCATGATGGTATAGAGCACCAGCGTCTTGACCACGATCGAGACGGTGGCGATGGCGTAGCCCTCGCCGGTCGCGAGGTAACGCAGGACCAGGACCAGGCTGACCAGGAAGACCGCGAACTGGAGCGGGGCGAGGATGCCTTGCACGAGAGTCCAGGGCGAGGCGTCCCGGCGGCGGCGTTCTTCCGGCGTGTAGAGGCGCCGCTTGGCGCTCGGCGGTCCCTTCCGCTCGTTGAGCGAGACCGCGCCCGCATGGGCCGGCCAGGGACAACAGTCCACGGCGGCGATACACCTATCGAGCACACCCGAAGCGAAGATCATCTAGGCCTCCCTTCTGCCGCGACGTACCGGATTCGAGGCCGGCTTCTTGTCGTCGCGGATCTGCGCTGTTGGAGAGGCTTATCGCGAGTGCTAGGGCGCAGAGGCTGGCTAGCGTTAACGCTTTCGTCCTCTCCCAAACTCGTCCAGCTGTCAGGACTCTAGGATGGCCGGCCGAAGACTGTCAAGCAAATTAGACGTCATCTAAATTAGACATTCGGGCGATCTCCGGCGAGTCGCACGGGGCCGTTCCAGTGCCTGCCGATCGGACCCCTAGGGGAAGTTATCCACAGACTGTGGAAAACCGGGCGTTTGCGGAACCCGCAACGCGGCGCGAGAGCCGCGGAACGCCTCACGGGCGCGCGATGGAACCGTGACAGGCGGTTTACACGCCTCTTGGCCCCGGGCCCTATGTCAATGCGAATAAGCGTCAAGAATGCTTGACAATGGGTGGTCCCAGCGTTTTAGATTTGTTAACGCCCGCGAAGTCGTCCTCATCGACGGCCGGGTGGGCGAGAGATGGGAACAGTCTCCTAGAGGTCGCCGATCAACCAAAAGTAGTGGATTCGCAATCGGTTCTTCGGCGGCAAGGAGGCCACCAGCTCGCACAAGACCAAGAAAAGCCAGCGTTCTCGCTCGATAGGGGAGGCAATTAATGACTGGCTTAAGGGACGGGATGTCGAGTCAGGATTGTTGGGACGATTCTGACAGCCCGGCGGACGATGCGGCGGTCGACTACACGCCGAAAGTGAACGGCGACTCCGAGGCTCAGCTCGCCCGACTGCTGCGGACCATCGAAGGCGAGGTCATCCCGCGTCTGGTGTTGGCCCATCGGACCGACGCGCCCGCCGTTCCAGCCCGCTCTCTCGAGGGCTTCGCCATCGGCGCCGATCAGGTGGAGGCGTTCACCGCGATCGTGCTGGCGCAAGACGTCGGAGTCGCGCGGAGCTTCATCGACGAGATCGGCAAGCAAGGCGCGGGCCTGGACGAGATCTTCCTCGATCTCCTGGCGCCGACGGCGCGCCGGCTGGGCGAGTTCTGGAAGCAGGACCGCTGCACCTTCATGGACGTGACGATCGGTCTCGGACGGCTGCAGCAGTTGATGCGGGACTTGAGCCGGACCTTTCGGGTCGATGGCGGCTCATTGAAGCAGGGGCGCCGGGTGCTGCTGGTCCCGACCTCCGGCGAACAGCACAATTTCGGTCTCCTGATGGTCGGCGAGTTCATGCGGCGGGCCGGCTGGGACGTGACGAACGAGCCGGCGATGCTGAGCCACGAAGTCGCTGCCGTCGTCAAAAGCGAGTGGTTCACGGTGATCGGCTTCTCCTTGAGTTGCGACCAGAGCCTCGAGGTCTTGAGCGCCGAGATCGTTGAAGTCAGGCAGGCATCGCGCAACGATGCGATCCGCGTGATGGTCGGTGGGCGAGTTTTTGTTGAACATCCCGAGCACATTGTGACCGTAGGTGCGGATGCGATGGCTCTTGACGGGCGCCAGGCGGTCAAGGAAGCCGAGAAATTGCATTCGGTCCTCATGGCGAGTTGCTGAGTCAGCAGACAGGAGATAAACCAGAGTGGGTCACAACTAGCCTGGCGGTGTATCGGTGAAAGGATTTGATGCCCCGAAAGACTCACTGGGTGATCTTAAGGCGGAGGCAGCCGCGACACTGATAGCGGCGACGTCGGACGTTGCCCTGATCGTCGACGGTGAGGGCGTCGTCCGAGACCTTGCCCTCGGCAGCGAAGAGATCTCTCTGGAGGACTGCGGCGACTGGCTCGACAAGCCATGGTTGGAGACGGTCACCGTCGAAAGTCGGGAGAAGATCGAGGAGATGCTCCGGGGCGCCCTGTCCCACGAGCGGCCTCGATGGCGGCAGGTCAATCATCCCTCGCCGGATGGTATGGATCTGCCGATTCTCTATTCCGCCATGCAGGTGGGGCGCAAGGGGCCGATCATCGCGATCGGTCGCGACTTGCGCACGCTCGCGACCTTGCAGCAGCGCCTCGTCGACGCGCAGCAGTCGATGGAGCGGGAGTATGCCCGCCTGCGCGAGGCCGAGACGCGCTACCGCCTGCTGTTCCAGATCGCCTCGGAAGCGGTGCTGATCGTCGAGGCCGAGAGCCGCAAGATCATCGAAGCCAACTCTGCCGCCGCCGACGTGCTCGGCAAGCCGGTCAAGCAGATCGTTGGGGTGACCTTGCCGAACTTCCCGGACCGCTTCGACGCCGAGGGCAGGAAGGGGATCGACGCGCAGATCACCGCGCTTCAGGCCGCCGGCCGGGCCGACGACATCGAAGTCCGCTCGCCGAACGGCTCCCGCGCCTTCGTGGTCTCCTCCACGCTGTTCCGGCAGGACAATGCATCGCACTGTCTGGTTCGGCTCTCCTCGCTGGACGGCGAGCTCAACGACTCGCAATCGGCCAGCATGGAGTCGCGGCTGATCAAGGTTCTCGAGAGCTCGCCCGACGCCCTGGTGATCACCGATCCCGACGGCCGGATCCTGACCGCCAACCGGGCTTTTCTCGATCTGACCGAGCTGGCGGCCGACGAGCAGGTGCGCAACGAGTCCCTCGACCGCTGGCTGGGCCGGCCCGGAGTCGACCTCAACGTGCTGCGCTCGACGCTGCGCGAGCACGGTTCCGTCCGGCTTTTCGCGACGACCATGCGCGGCGAGTACGGTGCCGTCGCCGAGGTCGAGATCTCGGCGGTCTCCGTGCTCGACGGCGATCCGCCCTGCCACGGCTTCATGATTCGCAACGTCGGTCGGCGGCTCAGCGGCAACCCGGGGCGCAGCCAGCAGTTGCCGCGCTCGGTCGAGCAGCTCACCGAGCTGGTCGGCCGCATGTCGTTGAAGGACATCGTCCGCGAGACCGCCGACGTCATCGAGCGGCTCTGCATCGAGACCGCGCTCAAGCTGACGGGCAACAACCGGGCCTCGGCGGCCGAGATGCTCCGCCTGAGCCGGCAGAGCTTCTACACCAAGCTGCGGCGGCACGGCCTGGCGGAGAATTCTTCCGAGACCAAGCACTAGCCGCTTTCGGAAGAATGGCGGAAATCCGGGCTTTCGGGCGGAATTCGAACCCTTCGAAAGTGTAAACTTTACTTGACGATCTGACGTGTCAAGTTTACCGTCCAGCTATGGCGGGCTCCGCGACCATAGGCCTGTCGAACAGGCGTCCGAGCCTGTCGGCGATGGTCGAACTCCTCAAACCGATCACTTGGTTTGCGCCCATGTGGGCTTTCGGCTGCGGCGTCGTCTCGAGCGGCATGCCGCTGGCCGAGCACTGGCTCGTGATCGCCGCCGGGATCCTGCTGGCCGGGCCGCTGGTCTGCGGCACCAGCCAGGTGCTCAACGATTGGTTCGACCGCGAGGTCGATGCGATCAACCAGCCGGAGCGGCCGATTCCCTCGGGGCGGGTGCCGGTCGGCTGGGCGCTGGCTTTCGCGCTGCTGTGGATGGTCCTTTCCTTGGCGGTCGCCGCGATGCTCGGGCCCTGGGTGCTCGGCGCGACGGTGGTCGGGGTGGTCGCGGCCTGGGCCTATAGCGCGCCGCCGGCCCGACTCAAGCAAAGTGGCTGGTGGGGCCCCGGTGTCGTGGGCGCCTGCTACGAGGGCCTGCCCTGGTTCACCGGCGCGGCGATCATGGCCGCCGGCGTGCCCGACTGGCGGATCCTGGTTCTCGCCGGTCTCTACAGCGTCGGCGCGCACGGCATCATGACGCTCAACGACTTCAAGGCGGTGGAGGGCGACCGGGCGATGGGCCTGCGCTCGCTGCCGGTGCAGATGGGCGTCGCCAAGGCCGCGCGGCTGGCCTGCGCGGTCATGGCCCTGCCGCAGTTCGTCGTGGTCGCGCTGCTGTTCGCTTGGGACCGGCCGCTCCACGGCGGTGCGGTGGCGATCCTGCTGGCCGTGCAGCTCGCGCTCATGGTCCGGCTGCTGAAGGCGCCGAAGGAGCGCGCGCCCTGGTACAACGCCTCCGGCACCACGCTCTACGTGCTCGGCATGCTGGTCGCGGCCTTCGCCGTGGCGCCGCTGGTGGCGGCCCAGTCATGAGCGGCACAGTCATGAGCGGCACGGCCCTGAGCAGGAGCGGAAAGGGACTCGGCTGGATCGGCATCCTGCGCCTGGGGCTGGTGCAGACGGCGCTCGGCGCCATCGTCGTGCTGACCACCTCGACCCTGAACCGGGTGATGGTCGTCGAGCTCGCCCTGCCGGCCATGCTGCCCGGCGTTCTGGTCGCCCTGCACTACGCGATCCAGGTCTTGCGGCCCCGCTGGGGCTACGGCTCGGACGTCGGCGGCCGTCGCACGCCCTGGATCATCGGCGGCATGGCCGTGCTCGCCCTCGGCGGATTCCTGGCGGCGGTCGCCACGGCCCTGATGGAAAGCCACCTCGCGGGCGGCGTCACGCTCGCCGTGCTGGCCTTCATCCTGGTCGGCATCGGCGTCGGCGCCGCCGGCACCTCGCTCCTGGTGCTGCTCGCCAAGAAGGTCGACGCGGACCGCCGGGCCCCGGCCGCCACCATCGTCTGGATGATGATGATCGCCGGCTTCGTGGTGACTGCCATGCTCGCCGGTCAGTTGCTCGATCCCTTCTCCCTGGGCCGCCTCGTCGCCGTGACGGGGGGCGTCGGGCTGGTCGCCTTCCTGCTCGCCCTCGTCGCCGTCTATGGCATCGAAGGGCCGGCGGCCGAGGCGGCGGTGCCGCTGCAGGGGGCGGGCGAGCGAGCCAAGCCGCCGCCCTTCCGCGAGGCGCTCAGGCAGGTCTGGGACGAGCCCCAGGCCCGGCGCTTCTCGATCTTCGTCTTCGTCTCGATGCTCGCCTACAGCGCGCAGGACCTGATTCTCGAGCCCTTCGCGGGCGCGATCTTCGGCCTGACCCCCGGCGAATCGACCAAGCTCGCCGGCGTGCAGCACAGCGGCGTGTTCCTCGGCATGCTGCTGGTCGGCCTGGCCGGCAGCGCGATCGCGCGCCGGCGCTTCGGCTCCTTGAAGGCCTGGACCATCGGCGGCTGCATCGCGTCCGGCATCGCCCTGTTCGGTCTCGCCGTGGCCGGCTTCGTGGGCCCCTCTTGGCCGTTGCGCGCCTCGGTCTTCGTCCTCGGCATCGCCAACGGCGCCTTCGCGGTCGCCGCCATCGGCTCGATGATGGGCCTGGTCGCCAAGGGTCGCAAGGCGCGCGAAGGCGTGCGCATGGGGCTCTGGGGCGCGGCCCAGGCCGTCGCTTTCGGGCTCGGCGGCTTCCTGGGCACGGCCGCCATCGACCTGACCCGCGCGCTCTTCGAGTCGCCGGTCCTGGCCTACGCCACGGTCTTCGCGAGCGAAGGCGTGCTGTTCATCGTCGCGGCCGGTCTTGCCGCCCGTGTCGGCCCCCTGGCCGCCGAGCGCGTGGCGATCACCGCGCCGGCCGGCCGCAAAGGATATCTCGCCGCGACCTGAGGGAGGGAGCGACTGATGAGCCATAGCGAGACTTTCGATGCCGTCGTGGTCGGCGGCGGGCCGGCCGGCACGACGGCGGCGACGGACCTGGCACGCCGCGGCCTCCATGTGCTGCTGCTGGACAAGGCCGGGCGGATCAAGCCCTGCGGCGGCGCCATCCCGCCGCGGCTGATCAGCGATTTCGAGATCCCCGACTCGCTCCTGGTCGGCCGCGCCACCTTGGCGCGCATGGTCGCGCCGAGCGACCGGCAGGTCGACATGCCGGTCGGCGGCTTCGTCGGCATGGTCGACCGCTGCGTCTTTGACGAGTGGCTGCGCAAGAGGGCCAGCACGGCCGGGGCGGAGCGGCGCACGGGGACCTTCGAGACCGTGACGCGCGACGACGACGGCACGGCGGTCGTGCACTACAAGGAGAAGGGCGAGGGCGGCCAGCGCAGCGTGCGCGCGCGAGTCGTGATCGGTGCCGACGGCGCGAACTCCGCCGTGGCCCGCGCCACCATGCCCAGGGACGAACAGGTCCCCTACGTCTTCGCCTACCACGAGATCATCCGCTCGCCCGAGCTTGGTCATGCGGCCTTCGATCGCGCGCGCTGCGACGTCTACTATCAAGGCCGAATCTCGCCGGACTTCTACGGCTGGGTCTTCCCGCACGGCGAGACCACCAGCGTCGGCATGGGCACGGCGGTCAAGGGCTACTCCCTGCGCGATTCCGTCGGTCGCCTGCGTGAGGCCACAGGCCTCGACACGGCCGAGACCGTCCGCCGGGAAGGGGCGCCGATCCCGCTCAGGCCGAAGAAGCGCTGGGACAACGGCCGCGACGTCCTGCTGATCGGCGATGCCGCCGGGGTCGTGGCACCGGCCTCCGGCGAGGGCATCTACTACGCCATGTTCAGCGGCCGGCTGGCGGCGGAGGCGGTCGAGAGCTATCTCCAGACGGGCGACGCCCGCGCGCTCGCCGGCGCCCGCAAGCGCTTCATGAAGACCCACGGCAAGGTCTTCTGGATCCTCGGGATCATGCAGCGCTTCTGGTACTGCAGCGACCGGCGGCGCGAGCGCTTCGTCAGCATCTGCCGCGACAGCGACGTGCAGCGGCTGACCTGGGAGGCCTATCGGAACAAGGAGTTGGTGCGCCGCGATCCCATGGCTCACATCCGAATCTTCTTCAAGGACCTCGCCCATCTGTTCCGCCTCGTCTCCCCGTGAGCGAGGCTCTCCGTGAGCGAGCAGGGGTCACGGCGATGGCGCCCCATCTACATCGGGGGGATGGCCGCGCTGATGGTGGCCACGTTGGGCGTGCTGGCGACCGACCTCGGGCCCTGGTATCAGAGCCTCGAGCAGCCGGCCTGGAAGCCGCCGGACGCTCTCTTCGGTCCGGCCTGGACCTTGATCTACGCGCTCTGGGGCCTCGCCGCGGCCACCGCCTGGCAGGCGACGCCGACGCGTTCCGGCCGCCGCTTGGTCCTCTGGGCCTTCGCCGCCAACGGCGCCCTGAACGTGCTCTGGAGCCTGCTGTTCTTCCGGGCGCAGCGGCCGGATTGGGCCCTGATCGAGGTCGGTCTGTTCTGGGTCTCGATCGCCGCGCTGATCGTCCTGGTGGCGCCACGCTCGCGGACCGCGGCCTGGCTGCTGGTGCCTTATCTGCTTTGGGTCGGCTTCGCGGGCTACCTCAACTACGCGGTGGTCCAGCTCAATCATCCCTTCTGATGGCCGCCCGGCGGCCGGCCGTCGAGCGCCCCCGGGCAGCGGGCCATGGCTGACTTCTTCGCCAGCGGCCGCGCGATCGACCTGATCGTCGGGCTGACCTTGCTGCAGGCGCTGGCCTTGGCCATCTACCACCGGCGTTTCGGCGCCGGCTTGTGTCCCGCCGACCTGATGAGCCTGCTGGTGCCGGGGCTCTGCCTGCTGCTCGCCTTGCGCGGTGCCCTTGTCGGCTCGCACTGGGCCTGGATCGCCGCCTGCCTGCTGGCGGCGCTGGCCGCCCATATCGTCGATCTGCGCCGCCGCTGGCGACGGAGCAATTCGGAATCCATTTCCCGGTGATCCGCGCCGGCCTCTCCGGCGTATGTCAAATGACCCGAACAGATGTCTAGAACGCTGGACGTTCGGATCCGACAAACGCCGACGACAGGCTGTATTCGGTTCAGGTGGCCTCTGCGAGGTCTTGCGCCGAGGGGAACTGCAGATGACGGGAACGCTGGTCAGCCAACAGGGCGGAGGGGATCTGCAAATCGAGCGATTCCTCGACGGCCGCTCGAAACTGACGGGTCTTTTCCAAGACCGTTTCGGGGCTCTGCGCCGACAGTTCGAGGCGGAGGCGCTCGGCACCTGGGACGGCAAGACCCTCACCCTCGTTGAGGACTTCGTCTACGACGACGGGCAGACCGAGCAGCGGACCTGGCACATCGACAAGGTCGGCGAGAACCGCTACCAGGGAACCGCCAACGGCGTCATCGGCACGGCAGAGGGCGAAACGAAGGGGCGGGTCTTCACTTGGCGCTATCGCTTCGCGCTGCCCGTCGGCGGTCGGATATGGAAGGTGCGCTTCAACGACTGGATGTTCTTGCAGAACGACGAGGTCCTGATCAATCGGGCGGAAGTGACGCGCTTCGGGATCCGCATCGGGCAGCTCGTCTGCGTGTTCCAGAAGCTCCCCATGGCGAAGGAAGCCAAGTAGATCGCCGGACAGGCTGCAGCGTCGGTCCGATCGGCGCGGTCGGCCCCTGTTCGCACCAAGCGGTCGCGCCGAGCCGCCGCAGTCGATCTCGCCGTCGAGGCGCGCATGGCTGATTTCCAGATCACGCGGGTCGTGGGTCTGCCGCGCGACGTCGTCTTCGCCGTGGTTGCCGATATCGAGCGCTATCCCGCGTTCGTCCCGGGCTTCGCCGCCGCCCATGTCCGCAGCCGCGGCGCAAACCGTCTCGAGGTCCAGCAGAGGGTCGGAATCAAGTCCTTGACCGTGAGCTTTCGGTCGATCGCCGAGCTCGATCCTCCGGAGCGCATCGTCATTCGATCCAGGGATTGGCCCTTCAAGCAGCTTCACCAAGAGTGGCGGCTCGAGGCGCTCGACGACAGCGTGACGCGGGTCACCTTCAGCGCGCTCTATACCCTGGCTTCCAAGAGGCTCCAGCGTTTGGTCGCCGCCCGAATCGATCGCCAGCTCCGGCGAATGGTCGAGGCTTTCGAGCGGCGCCTGGAGCAGATGGCAGGCGAAGCGGCCTCCTGAGCGGCCCCCCTGAGTGGCCTTCGGCTAGTTGGCCGCGGCCTGATCCTCCGGCGATGGCGGCCAGGTCTCGTTCGCGTGACGCATCAGCTCGGGCTCATCGCGGCAGCGCCCTATGAAGGCGGCGACCGCCGGGCTGCGCCAGCCCTGCTGGTAGCTGCGCCATGCCTCTTCGACGCTCTGCCGGCGCAGATCGCCGGGCGCGAAGGGCAGGGCGTTCAAGAGCTTCACCCGGCCGTTCGGCACGATCAGCATCATCGCCTGCGGGCTTTCCAGTCGTTTCCGGATCTCGGTCTCGATGTCCCAGGGATAGATCGACAAGCGCGGACGGCCGTCGCCCCGTGCCTCATGGCGGGCGCGCAGCGCCTGCACCGTCGCCGCCCAATCCGCGTCGCTCGGGGCCAGCTCGGCCCAGGCGGCAGCGGCGCGGCCGAGGCGCATCAGCGGCCCCGTCACGAAAGCGTCGCAACCGAGCGACGCGGCCAGGTCGTAGGTCGCGAGGGCCTCTTGGAGGTTGTCGCGGGTCGGCACGTAGACCAGCTCGGCGGGGATACCCCGCGCGACCAGCCGCGTCAGGGCGGCGGTCGCCTCGGCCAGTGTGGCGGCGCCTGGCCGCATGGCGGCGTGGGTTGGCGCGCTGGCGCCATCGACGGAGACCTGCACGTTGTCGACCCGCAGGCTGGCCAGGCGTGCGGCGGCTGCCTCGTCGATCCAGCGTCCGTCGGTTTCGATCTTGATGGCCACGCCGCCGTCGGAGAGCGTCTGAAACAGCTCCCAGACGTGCGGCACCTGGAGCGGCTCGCCGCCGCCGAAAGCCACGTAGGGGATGCCGGCCTCGGCCAGCCGACGCGCGAGGTCGAGCGCTTCCTCGCGGCTCAGCTCGTCCGGCCAGGCCTTGGCCGGGCCGGACTCCTCGCAGCAGGCGAGGCAGCGTCCGGCGCATCGGTTGGTGAGCTGCCAGGCGACGAACAGCGGCGCGGTGAAATCCTCGATCGAGCCGCCTGGGAACATCGCGTCTCGCCGCCTCCTGAAGCCTGCTCGAAGGCCCATCCGGCGTCGAACAGACACCCAGGGCGCACAGCCACGACAAGTGCGCTCGAGACCGCAGCGCTCGAGAAGCCAGCCGGGCTGTCGTCTAGCGGCCGGGCCGCCGCAAGGGCGGTCCGCCGAATTGCCGGCATCGCCGCCGGAGGCGACGATGCCGGGTCGCGGAGATCAGGTGAAGCGGATGTAAGGCTGCGCCATGACCTGTTCGGAGACGTCTTCCATCTGCGGCGTCTCCCAGGTCAACTTGTGCTGCCGCGGGGCCGCGCTCTCGTGGCCGCGATCGGCTGGCGCCTTGCTCGTCTCGGTGATAACGCTTTGGCTCATGGGTCACCTCCTTTCTGTTCGATGTCCTCAGGCAAGGGAACTGGCGAGAGTCTGCCAGTCGTTGGCTTTGGCGTGAATGGCGTCGTCCGCGATGGCGCGGCGGATCAGCGCCAGGAAGGCCGGGCTGTGCCATGCCCGGCAATAGTCGCGCCAGGCATCGGCCAGACTGCAGTGGCGAAGATCCGCCACGATCTGCGGCAGCGCCGCCGCTAGCTTCACCCGGCCGTTCGGGAGCACGAGCAAGGTCGCCGGCGGTTGCCGAAGGGCGCCCCTCAGCCCGTCCTCGATTCGGAAGGGGGTGTAGCTGATCTCCATCCCCCCTTCGCCGCTTTCGGCCTCCCGCTCCAGCGTGGCCCGGAAAGCGCGGTATTGCTCCTCGCTCGGCGCCAGCTTGTGCCAGTTCTTGGCTGCATTGCCGATGCGCATGAGAGCCCCGCTGTTGAAGCGGAACGCGCCGAGCGTCCGCGCCCGCGCGATCACCGCCGGAAGCTCTGCGATGTTGAAGCGCGTCGGCGCGAAAGTGACCTCGAGCGGCAGTCCGGCGGCGCGCACGGCACGGCAGGCATCTTGCGCCTTGGCTAGCGACCCACCCGGGCGCTGGCGTGCGTAGACTGCCTGGCTGTCAGCGTCGAGGCTGATCTGGACCGAGCGCAGCGAAAGACGCGCGAGGCGTCGCGCCGTCTCCTCGTCGAATCGCTGGCCGTTGGTTTCGATCTTGAGCTGCACGCCGGCCCTGCCCAGGCGCTCGGCCAGCTCCAGGAAATGGGGCACGACCATCGGCTCGCCGCCACAGAGCATCACGTAGGGCACCTGTTCGGCGATGATCTCCTCGGCAAGGCGCAGCGCCTCCTCGCGCGACAGCTCGGCCTGCATCGGCTTGCCCGGCGCGCTCTCGGTGCAGCAATGGACGCAAGCGAGGTCGCAGTCGCGGGTGAGCTGCCAGGAGACGAAGAGCGGCGCGCCCAGCCGGTCGATCTGGTTGGGCGCGGTTGCCGTTCCCGCCATCCTGATCACCTGCGCGGTCATGGCGTCACCCAGAACTGCAGGAACAGTCCAACCGTGAACAGCAATACCGCCAGCAGGTAGCAGCGAACGATGGCGCGCACCGCAGGCACGAAGTCGCGCGGCCGCTGCCAGGTCCGCCGGCCCTTCCGGTGGCTGGCCACCAGGAGCGGCAGGGCGGCGAGGGCCGCGAGGCACGGCCAGGGGAAGAGACCCGCGGCCACGCCGATCGCCACGACCAGCAGGGCGGCGCCGGCCAGGACGGTATAGAGCCAGACCGCTCGCTCGCGGCCGAGCCGCACGACCAGGTTGCGCTTGCCGACCAGCCGGTCCTGGTGGAAGTCCGGGATGTTGTTGACCACGGCCAGCGCCATGATCAGCAAGCCCGGCACCAGTGACGCTGCGAGGGCCGGCCCGACGACCGGCCAGGCCAGGGTCTGGGCGTGCAGGTGCAAGCTGCCGAGAACCATCAAGGGACCATAGGACAGCGCGATCACCGTCTCACCGAGCCCCAGGTAGGCCCAGCGAATGGGCGGGGCCACGTAGAAGGCCGCTGCCATCCCGCCCAGCCCGGCGTAGAGCAGGATCGGCCAGCCGCCCTGGAAGGCCAGGTAGAGGCCAACGCCCAACGCCGCGGCGAAGGCTGCGACGCCGAGCCAGAAGACCGCACTCGACATCGGCGGTGCGTCTTCGGGGTTGAACACGCGATCCGTGCCCATGCGGTCGTCGAAATACTCGTTGAAGGCCTCGACACCCACGACGGCGAGCAATATGCCCGCGAGGCCGGCCCAGAAAAGCGCCGGCTGAAAGCTGTCGACCACGGCATGGGCCCAGGCGGCGCCCAACAGATAGGGCAGCAGCCCGGCGTGCAGGAAGAAGCGATAGCGCAGCATGGCCACGGCGTTGCCGAGCCAAGCGGCGGGGCCACCCCGGCGCGCTGCGCTGCGCGCTCCCTGTTCGACCGCCGTGTTCAAACGAAGATCCATTCGTGCAGCTCGGCGGTCTTGCCGGGATTGACTTCGAGATCTTGAACGAACTGGGCCACGCGAGGGTCCTGCCAGGCCCGCTGGAAATTGGCCCAGACCGACTCCAGCGACTCGCGCCGGAGATCGCCGCAAACGAAGGGCAGCGCGTTGATCAGCTTGACCAGTCCGTTGGGCAGCACGATCAGCAGGGCCGCTGGGTTCGCCAGGCGCTCGCGCATCTCGTGCAGCAGGCCCATCTCGTGGAAGTGCACACGCATGCGCCCCAGGTAGCTCAGGCGCTTGACGTGGAGGCAGTTGAAGAAGTCATGGTACTGCTCGTCGCTCGGCGCCATCTTGTGCCAGGTCTTGACCGCGTTGCCCGTGTACATGGTCCGGCCGGAGTAGAAACTGATGGCGCCGAGCTCATGGGCCAGGTCGACGGCCTGGCCGATCTCGTGGGCGTTGAACTTGGTCGGCGAGTAGTTGATCTCCAGCGGCACGGCGGCGGCGCGCAGGTTCTTGATGCCCTGCATGACCTGATCGAAATCGCCGCGCACGCGCATCCGATTGAAGGTCTCGCGCGTGGCGCCGTCCAGGCTGACTTGCACGGACTTGACCTCGGCGTCCGCCAGCCGGCGGCAGGCCTCTTCGGTCAGGTAGGCGCCGTTGGTCTCGATCTTGAGCTGAGCGCCTCGCGCGGCACCGAACTCGACCAGATCGAAGAAGCGCGGATGCAGCATCGGCTCGCCGCCCGACAGCGAGATGTAGGGGACATCCAGCTCGATCGCCCCGCGCATCAGGTCGAAGACCTGCTCGTCGTCGAGCTCGTCCTTGAAGGCCTTGCCGGGGCCGCTTTCCTCGATGCAATGCAGGCAGGCGAAGTTGCATTCGTTGGTGAGCTGCCAGGCGAGATAGAGCGGCGCGCCGAGCGCGCCGGCGGTCGTGGTGCCGGGCGTGGTCACCTCCGGCCGCAGCGCGACGGCCGAGGTCGTTGCGGCCTCTTGTGGTGGGGCGTTGGCCGCCATGGGATCAGGCCTCGACGACCAAACCTTGCTCGCGGAGCTGGCGCGAGAAAGCCGCCGCTTCGCGCTCGATCTGCTCGCCGTCCTCGGCCTCGAAGGTCGCCTTGAGGCGAGCGGGGATCTCCGCTTCCGGCGTGCCGGCCTGGATCTCTCGGACCACCGCCGCCGCCGTCGGGTTCAGCGCGTAGACTTTCTCGCTGCGCGTTTCAAAGAGCACGCCCCCGAACTTTTCTTGTCTGAATTTCACGTACTTAGCCAGCTTCATGGAACCCTCTCGCTCGCCCGGCGGGGCCCGATTGTCAAGCACGATAGACAATTGCATAAGTAATCCAGCCTAACACGCGCCGGCTCAACCAAGCAATTGAATGGGTCTTAGACCACGATAGGGGCTGGGCAGGCGATGATGTGAATCAAATTGTCCCCTAGGTGACCTTCTAAACCGCTTGAAACATTTCGTTTTTCGATCCCTGGCGAAGCCCTCGCCGCGCTCCGCCGAATTGCCGGCGCAGAGGTCTGTCAATGGAGGGATGACAATCGAGAGTGTCAATCTCCAGGGCCGCCGCCTCGGTGAGGGACCCGCCCGTCGTGGCGGTCACGACGACGGCCTGGAGCGGCTGATCTAGGCTGCTGGCCGGGTCCGTTCGTCTCGAGCCGTGACCGGATTTGGCCGACTGCTTGCCTCGGGTATCGCTTGTACCCGGGCTTGCGGACGTCCCTTGAGCCGGGGGCGCCAGACACCCAGCACGACGTTGGCGATCGATATCGCCATGACGGCGGCCAGCGTGCACCACTCCTGGGCCAGCGCGGCCTTGAGCACTTCCGCCTCGGCCGCGCCGTTCGCGACCTCGCGAGAGACGGTCGCGGCGTAGTTGGCCTTCGCGCCGACGATCGTCAGCACGCCCTTGAACATGAGGATGCCCATCGCCGCCTTGAGCCAAGCCCATCTCGCCTCGAGGAAGGGCCGATGCACGACCATGGAGAGCAGGCCGGCCACCAAGGCGAGCGCCAAGGACGGGATCAGGACGTAGTTGCTGAGCCCGGAGATCGACGCGCGCAGGTCGGCGTAGGCGGTCGGCGTTTCCTGCGGCGCCAAGATCAGCAAGGCCATGTAGCAGAGCAGCCCCCCGATGAGCCCGCAGGCCGCGAGCGTGTGGAGAATCTTGAGCGTTTTGCGCATCGGGCCAATTCCCTGCCGCCGGACGGACCCCACAGTCTAGCGGCTGCGGCGCCCCGCAGGCCAGCCGGTGGATTCCGTCAGAACACGGCGTGATCGCCGCGCTCGGCGCTGGCCTCGCCCCTGATCAGGCGCGCGTAGAAGTCGCGCAGGGTCTCGGACCCGAAGGCGGGCGTGGCCTCCGCGTCGTAGCGGCCCGAGACGGGATCCAGCACGAGCATGGACTCGGTGGCGTAGTAGCGTCCGATGCGGGCCAGCTCGGCCTTCTCCGCGAGACCCGGGCTGACCCGGCCCATCGCGCTCAAGGTCCCGATGATGACATCGAGGAGGGCGACCGGCACCCGGGTGAAGCGGGGCGCGCGGTCCAGCAGCTCGAAGAGCATCTCGCCTTGCTGTCTCGGCGTGATCGGCGGTCCCGGGCCGCCGACCGGCAGGATGCGGTTCTGGCGGCTCGGGTCTTCCAGACAGCCGGCGAGGAAGTCCGCCAGATCGTCGTCGCTGATCGGCTTGCAGGCCGTCAAGCTGCCATCGCCGAAAACCAGGAAGGGCTTGCCCTTCGCCAGCCGCCCGACCTGCCCCGCCAGCGACTTGAAGAAGGCGGTGGGCCTGACGATGGAGTAGGTCAGGCCCGATTCCATGAGAGCCTGCTCGAAGGCCAGCTTGGCCTGCTGGAAGGCGAGCAGCGGCTTCTGGACGCAGATCGCGGAGAGCAGCACCATCTGCGTGACGCCGGCCTCCTTGGCGGCGGCGAGGGCCTGCCTGTGGGCTTCGTAGTCGATGGCCCAGGCGTCCCTCGGCGCGCCGCTGCGCGACGCCAGACAGGACACCAGCGCGTCGAAGCGCTCGCCCCGAAAGCCCTCCTGCGCGAGGGACGCGGGATCGGCGACCTCGCCGAAGCGCAGCTCCGCGCCCTCCAGCAGCGCGGCGATCCCGTCCGGCCCGAGGGTGCCGCCCACGCCCGCGCGCGGGCGCACGAAGCAGACCAGGTGATGGCCGCGCCGAAGCAGCGCGCGTGCCGTCGCGCGACCGATCGTGCCGGTGGCGCCCAGCAGGAGGACGCGCCGCGGCTCGGGCGCCGGGCTCTTCGAGGTCGGAGTCGCGTTCTGCTGGCTCATGGCGCGACTAGTTTAGCGAAGAGATCGATGCGCGCGACGCCTTGCGCGAGAGCCGGCGCTCCGCGTCTGCCGAGGCAGGGTGACCTTGTCCGCTCAGTTTGTCGGAAGAGAGGGCGGGCGCGGCCCGCCGAGCCGACTCACGCCGCTTCTTGGCGGCGGCGCGCCTTGGCGCTGCCGAAGGCGCGAAAGTGCAGCCGGCGGAAGATCGACAAGCGATCGACGAAGAGCTTGCCGACCAGGTGGTCCATCTCGTGCTGCAGGCAGACGGCATGCATCGCCTCGAGATCGCGTTCGAAGGTCTCGCCGTCGCGATCCTGGGCCTTGACGCGGATCTGCGTCGCTCGCAGGACGTTGCCCTTGACGCCGGGCAGCGACAGGCAGCTCTCCTCGACGAAACCCCAGGCGGCCTTCGCCAGGATCTCCGGGTTGATGTAGACCTGCGGCTCGTTGCGCGCCTCCGAGAGATCGACGACCAGCACCTGACGCAGATCGTCGATCTGCGGTGCCGACAGCGCGATGGCGCTCGTCGAGTAGAGCGTGTCGAGCAGGTCGTCGACCAGGTGCCCGACGCTCTCGTCGAAGCGGGTCACGGGCTCCGCCGGCTGCTGCAGGCGGGGATCGGGGTATTCGAGGATCTCTCGTCGAGCCACGGGACCTCCTATCTCGAGCCGGCGGCCGAATCGATCATGCCGTCACCGGGATGGAAGGCGAGGGATTCGCCCTCGGCGCCGCCCTCGGCCGGCGGGCGGCGCGACAGGCCGCGGAGCAGGGGGATCGTCGCGACGATGGTGATCAGCAACAGCACGATCTCGATGCCGTAGACGGTGACGTAGCCGCTGGCCTCCCTGGACAGGCCGCCCAGGACCTCGTTCGGGCCGACGCTCGCGTTGACGACGTCGCGGATGATGCCGCCGAGCGCCATGGCGAGGCCGGCGGCCGTCGCCTGCACCGCGCCCCAGGCGCCCACGGCGAGGCCGGCCTGGCCTTTCGGTGCGCGGCTCATGGTCGCGGTCAAGGTGCCATGTCCGAAGATCGCCGCGCCGAAGCCGATCAGGAAGTTGCCCACCAGGAAGGCGCCGGACAGCCCGAAGGGCGCGGAGAGGATGACCAGGGCGAAGGCCGGCAGGCCGATCAGGGCGCCCTGCTGGGCAATCCGGAAGGCGTCCTCGTCGCCCTGGCCCATGGCGTGGGAGGCGTAGGCGAAGCCGAGAAGCCCGCCGAGGGCGAGGAAGGCCGTCAGGCTCGTCGTCTCCGACACGGTCCACTGCAAGACCTGGCCGCCGAAGGGCTCGAGCAGGACTTCGGCCATGCCGAAGGCCATGGTGCCGAGGCCGACGATGACCAGGCGGCGAACGGCTTGCCCGCCGGAGCAGAAGCGGGCCCAGGACTCGCGGAAGCTCGGGTCGGCCGTCGGCGCCACGGCGCCGCGCGGCGGCCGCCGAGGCTCCTGTTTCCAGATCGCGATGCCGGTCAAGGCCGTGCAGACCAGGGCCGATGTCTGCAGGACCTGGACGAGTCGGCCCGCGGAGAACTCCGCCAGGGCGGCGCCGAAGATCAGCGCGCTGGCGATCATGCCGAGCAGCAGGACGACGTACATGAGGCCGACCACCCGGGGATGGGACTTGGCCGGCGTCAGGTCGGTCGCCAGCGCGAGTCCCGCCGTCTGAATGATGTGGGCGCCGGCGCCGACCATGAGGAAGGCGATGGCGGCCGCCGAGTGGCCGATCCAAAGCGGCTCGTCGCCCGACTGCCCCTTGCCGGCCAGCACCAGCAAGGCGAAAGGCATGAGGGCGAAGCCGCCGAACTGCAGCAGCATGCCCTTCCAGATGAAGGGCACACGACGCCAGCCGAGCTCGCAGCGGTGGGTGTCCGACTTGTGACCGATCAGTGCCCGAAAGGGTGCGAAGAGCAGGGGCAGGGCGATCATCACCCCGACGATCGTCGCCGGCACGTCGAGCTCGACGATCATCACGCGGTTGAGCGTGCCGACCAGCAAGACCAACGTCATGCCGACCGATACTTGGAAGAGGGAGAGCCGCAGCAGGCGCCGGAGCGGCAGGTCCGGCGTCGCTATGTCCGCGAAGGGCATGTATCGCGGGCCGAGAGACGCCAGACGCCTGACGAGCCGTCGCTTGAGATTCTGAATCATGACTCTCTCGCACGACTCGACGCCGCGTCGGTGCGCGGCGTCGAACCTCCGCTCAGCCTTGTCGCGACCGCGGCCACGTGGCTACCTGCGTTTGGTCAGCGTCGGAATGCCGAACAGGGAAGACAAGGGCGCCGGGTTGTTGGACAGGAGCGGGAAGCCCAGGCTCCAGTTCCAGGGCCGCTTCGGAGTCGTGAGCCTCGCCTTGCCCCGCTGATTGCGGGTCAGCACCGGCAGGCCCATGCTGCTGTTCCAGGGTCGCTTCTGTTTCGAGAGCCTTGCCTTGCCGCGCTGGTTCTTGGTCAGTAGCGGCATGCCGAAGACCCCGGAGAGGCTCCAGCTCGAGCTCGTCAGCTCCGTCATGGGCACGAAGTCGACCACGGTCTGAATGCCCAGAGCTTCGGAGAGCGGGGCAGGGTCTCTTGTCGCCACATGCCTGGGCATCTTGTCGACGTCCACGGCACCGCTGCTCTCCATGATCTCGATGGCTTCGAGCGAGTAGCCGAAGGGTGCGACGACGGCGACCAGGGAGCGGCCCTTGGCGAGGTTTTGGATACAGAAAGCGGCTTGACTGCCGGGCAGCAAGCCGTCCTGCACGGCGGACCGGACCGCTGCCGCCTCTTGGCCGCTATGCTCGCTGGCGACCAGCACCCTGTGGGTACCGAAGCCTGCGTTGGCCAGTTTGGCGGCAGCGCTCCGCGCCGCGTCTTCGGAGTCGTAAATTCGGACGTTCGGTGTCATGGCGACTCTCCCGGGAATACCCGATGAGGCCTCACGCCGGATAGGGCGACGCGAAAGCCGGAACGTCCGACCCCAAGCCCTTTCGGGTCAGCCTCGAATTTGGACGACCAGCAGTGACTAGCCGGCGCCCTGGACGAAGGCGGCGAACCAGTCAGAGTTGTTGATCACCGCGAAGTGCACGATGAACGAGATCGCGGCGACGCCGCCCAGGAATAGAGGCAGGCCGATCGTGGGGTGAACGACGCACCAGATTCTACCTTGATTCATAACCTAACCTCCTTTCAACCGCCCCAAGGCGAGAAAAGGTACACGAGCAGGTGGGCGACCACCGATATCAGAAAGAACACACGCGCACCGTCGATCAGGTGCTTGTGGAGCTCTTCGGACTCTCTGATCGTGAGACCTGTCGGCCAGATCCGATCAGGATCGTCGATATCGGCCGTTTGAGTTTCGTGGGCCATGGGCTCTCCCTCTCCTTCAGTGAATGGCTGCCCTAAAAAAGCTGTCTCAACGTGTTGCAGGCTAGTCCCGTCCGGAAGGAGTGTCAAGTTTTTTAGGCAATCGACATTGTCTAGTTAGATTGACGTAAATCAATTCTTGCGGCAACCTGAGAGGTGGCACTGTCACGGGCTTTGCGAACCCCGCTTCGACCTGATCGGGTCATGCAGCGCGGGTTCGACTCCGGCCGCACGCGATAGCGCGACAACGGATCCCGGTTGATCGCCTTTCGGGTCCCGGTCGGTTGGACCTGGCGCGGCGCGCCTTGTTTGATCTGCCGCATGGTCACCCTCCGATACGTCGATAGAGTGGAAAGAAGATCGCCAACAACAGCCGGCGAGCACCTGGAAGCTTGGAAATTAGCTAGGAAAACCATCGCTTTCCGGTGCCTGCCCGTTGCTTGCAAGGTTTGCAAAAGAAAGAGATTCCAGCCCGGCAGGAAAGTAGGATGGGGATGGCAGAAGCGCCTGCGACTCCGATTTCGGGAACCGGCTATCGCTGCGCGCTGAGGGTCCGTTGATGCACGAGATGTCGCTTTGCGAGTCGCTGATCGGCGTGATCGAGGACCAGGCCAGCGTGCACGACTACAAGCGGGTCAGGACGGTGTTTCTCGAGATTGGCTCGCTCGCCTGCGTCGAGCCGGAGGCGCTGCGCTTCTCCTTCGACCTGGTGACGCGCGGAACCCTCGCCGAGGGCGCCGCGCTGGAGATCATCAAGGTCACCCCGCAGGCCTGGTGCTTCGCCTGCGGCCGGACGGTGACGGTTCAGCAGCGATTCAATCCCTGCCCGGACTGCGGCGGCTACCGGCTCCGGCTCACCGGCGGCGACTCGTTGCAGATCAAGCAATTGGAGGTCGACTGATGTGCACGGTTTGCGGCTGCGGCGGCGGCGAGACGCGCATCGAAGGTCAGGCGTCGGATGGCCACCACCACCATCACCACCATGATCATCACCATGGGCGCCATCATCACCACCATGGCGACGACCCCCAGCGCCACGACCCCCAGCGCCACGACTACGGCCAGGGGCCGGCGCGGGCCCATGCACCCGGCCTGAGCCAGGGGCGGATGGTGCAGATCGAGCAGGACATCCTCTCGAAGAACGACGGCTACGCGGCCGACAACCGGCGCTTCCTGGCGGCGCGCGGCGTCCTGGCCCTCAACCTGGTCTCCAGCCCCGGCTCGGGCAAGACGACGCTGCTGGTGCGGACGATCGAGGACCTCGAGGCCGAGCTGGCGCCGGCGGTGATCGAGGGCGACCAGCAGACCAGCAGCGATGCCGACCGGATTCGCGCCACCGGCGCCCCGGCGATCCAGGTCAACACCGGCAAGGGCTGCCACCTCGACGCCCACATGGTCGGCCACGCGCTGGAGGGCCTGCCGCTCGACGAGGGCGGCCTGCTGCTGATCGAGAACGTCGGGAACCTGGTCTGTCCGGCGGCCTTCGACCTGGGCGAGGCGCACAAGGTGGTGATCCTCTCCGTCACCGAGGGCGAGGACAAGCCGATCAAGTATCCGGACATGTTCCACGCGGCCGACCTGATGCTGCTGAGCAAGGTCGATCTGCTGCCGCATCTCGACTTCGACGTCGAGCGCTGTTTCGCCTTGGCGCGGCGGGTCAACCCGCGGATCGGCATGATCCAGGTCTCGGCCAAGAGCGGCGCGGGGCTGGACGACTGGTATGCCTGGGTCCGGGCGGCCCGCCAGATGGCGCAGGCCGGCCGGCAGTCGATTTCCGCGGCGGTTTAGGGAGAGTCCGCGATGTGTCTTGCTTTGCCCGCCAAGGTGGTCGCCCTCGACGAGGCCGGCGATTTGGCGACGGTCGCGCTCGACGGCGTGCGCAAACAGGTCTCCACCGCCCTGGTCGAGGACGTGGCGCTCGGCGACTACCTGCTGATCCACGTCGGCTACGCGCTGAACAAGATCAGTCCCGACGAGGCCGAGCGGACGCTCGCCTTGATGGCCGAGGCGGGCTTGATCGCCGAGGCCGTCGCGTCCGAGGAAGAGGGGAGCACAGCGGCATGAAGTACGTCGACGAGTTCCGCCGCCGCGACCTGGCCCAGGGCCTGGCGCGCCGGATCCGCGCCGAAGCCGAGCCGGGCCGCCGGTACAACCTCATGGAGTTCTGCGGCGGCCACACCCACGCGATCTTCCGCTACGGCGTCCAGGACCTGATGCCGGACAACGTCCGCTTCGTGCACGGGCCCGGCTGCCCGGTCTGCGTCCTGCCGATCGGCCGGATCGACAACGCGATCGAGCTGGCCGAGCGGCACGAGGTCATCCTCTGCACCTATGGCGACATGATGCGGGTTCCGGCCAGCAAGCGGCACAGCCTGATCAAGGCCAAGGCCTCGGGCGCCGACATCCGGATGGTCTATTCGACGCAAGACGCCTTGGCGATCGCGCGCAAGGCGCCGGACCGCCAGGTGGTCTTCTTCGCCATCGGCTTCGAGACCACCACGCCGCCGACGGCCGTGGCGATCAAGCAGGCGAAGGGCGAGGGGCTGGAGAACTTCAGCGTCTTCTGCAATCACGTCCTGACACCGGCGGCGATCCAGCACATCCTGGAGTCGCCGGAGGTCCGGGACACGGGAAAGGTCTCGATCGACGGCTTTCTCGGGCCGTCCCATGTCAGCTCGGTCATCGGCAGCCGACCCTACGAGGCCTGCGCCGAGACGTTCCGGCGGCCGGTGGTGATCGCCGGTTTCGAGCCGCTCGACGTCATGCAGGCGGCCTTGATGCTGATTCGACAGCTCAACGAAGGTCGACACGAGGTCGAGAACCAATACCGTCGGGTGGTGACCCGGGAGGGCAACCTCAAGGCGCAGGCCCTGGTCAGCGAGGTGCTGGAGCGCCGCCGCAGCTTCGAGTGGCGCGGGCTCGGCCGGGTGCCCAACAGCGCACTCAAGATCAAGCGGTCCTATGCCGCCTTCGACGCCGAAGCGCGCTTCGAGATCACGCCGAGCGACCGTCAGGACGTCAAGGGCTGCCAATGCCCGGCGATCCTGAGGGGCGTCAAGAAGCCGACCGATTGCAAGCTCTTCGGCACGGTCTGCACGCCGGAAAACCCGATGGGCTCCTGCATGGTCTCCTCGGAGGGCTCCTGCGCCGCCTATTGGGCCTACGGCCGCTTTCGCCAGGCGGACGGGGCGGCGGCGAGGCGCGAGGCCGCGGCATGAACGTGATGGACGGGAACATGACGGACGGGCGCTTCGCCCTGAAGCTCGACACCCGCCGCGGCGCCGTCGACATGAGCCACGGCAGCGGCGGTCGCGCCACGGCGCAACTCGTCGCCGAGCTCTTCCGCCGTCACTTGGACAACGCGCTGCTCGCCCAAGGCAACGACCAGGCGGCGTTCCAGGTGCCGGCCGGGCGCATGGTCATGGCGACCGACGGCCACGTGGTCTCGCCCCTGTTCTTCCCCGGCGGCGACATCGGCTCGCTTGCCGTGCACGGCAGCATCAACGATGTCGCCATGTCCGGCGCCCGGCCGCTCTATCTCTCGGCCGGCTTCATCCTCGAAGAGGGCTTTCCGTTGGGCGACCTGGAGCGGATCGTCGTCAGCATGGCGGAGGCCGCGCGCCGGGCCGGGGTGCCGGTCGTTGCCGGCGACACCAAGGTGGTCGAGAGCGGCAAGGGCGACGGGGTCTTCATCACCACGACGGGTCTCGGTATCGTGCCGGAAGGGGTCGAGATCTCGGGCGGTCTCGCCCGGCCGGGCGATGCGATCCTGGTCAGCGGCAGCATCGGCGACCATGGAATCGCGATCCTCTCCAAGCGCGAGAACCTCGAGTTCGAGACCGAGATCCGCTCCGACAGCGCGGCCCTGCACGGCCTCGTCGAGGCCATGCTCGAGACGGTGTCGGAGATCCACTGCCTGCGCGACCCGACCCGCGGCGGCCTCGGCACGACCCTGAACGAGCTGGCCCAGCAGTCCGGCGTCGGCATGCGCATCATGGAGGAGGCGATTCCGATCAAGCCGGACGTGGCGGCCGCCTGCGAGCTGCTGGGCATCGATCCGCTCTACGTCGCCAACGAAGGCAAGCTGGTGGCGATCTGCCCGGCCGGCGTGGCCCAGGACCTGCTCGCCGCCATGCGGCGCCACCCCCTTGGCGCCGAGGCCGCGATCATCGGCGAAGTCGTGGCGGACGAGCATGGCTTCGTGCAGATGGAAACCGGATTCGGCGGTCAGCGCATGGTCGACTGGCCGGCCGGCGAACAGCTGCCGCGGATCTGTTGAGCCTTGAGCGCGTTGCTCGGCATGCCTGGGTCGGGCGGCGAGGGGGCCGTCGCCCTGCGGGTGCGCGGCCTGGTTCAGGGCGTCGGCTTTCGACCCGCGGTCTGGCGTCTCGCGCATGAGCTGAGCCTGACCGGCGAGGTGCGCAACGACGCTGGCGGCGTGCTGATTCGTGCCGCCGGGCCGGGGCCGGCGCTGCAAGCCTTCGTCGAGCGCCTGCGCCGGGAGGCGCCGCCCCTGTCGCGAATCGACGAGATCGAGGTCACGCCCCTGGCCGGCCGGGCCGGCGAGTCCGATTTCGTCATTGTCGAATCGCGCGGCGGCGCCGTGCGCACCGGCGTCGTGCCCGATGCCGCCACCTGTCCCGCCTGCCTGGCCGACGTCATGGATCCCGGCAACCGGCGCCACCGCTATCCCTTCGCCAACTGTACCCACTGCGGGCCGCGGCTCTCGATCGTGCGGGCCATACCCTACGACCGGGCCAACAGCAGCATGGCGCCCTTCGCGCTCTGCCCCGACTGTGCCGCCGAGTACGGCGACCCGGCCGACCGGCGGTTCCACGCCCAGCCGACCGCCTGCGCCGTCTGCGGGCCCCGCCTCTGGCTCGAGCCGGTGCAAGAGGAGGGCGGCGATGCCATCGAGGCGGCGCGGGCGCTGATCGCCGCGGGCGCGATCGTCGCCATCAAGGGGCTCGGCGGCTTTCACCTGGCCTGCGATGCCGGCGACGCGGCGGCGGTCGACCGGCTGCGCCGGCGCAAGCGCCGCTATCACAAGCCCTTCGCCCTGATGGCCCGGGACCTGGCGATGGTCCGTGCCTACGCGCGGGTCGACGATGTCGAGGCGGGCCTGCTCGAATCCTCGGCGGCCCCGATCGTCGTGCTCGAGCGGCGGGAGTCGGGGCCGCCGCTCGCCGGCGGCCTGGCGCCGGGCCAGAACGGGCTCGGCTTCATGCTGCCCTACACGCCGCTGCACCACCTGCTGACGCGCGACCTGGCGCGGCCGATCGTGCTGACCTCGGGCAACCGCAGCGACGAGCCCCAGGTCATCGACAACGACGAGGCCCGCAAGCGACTGGCCGGGATCGCCGACGCCTGGCTGCTGCACGACCGGGAGATCGTCAACCGGCTCGACGACTCGGTGGTGCGGGTCTCGGCCGGCCGGCCGCGCCTGCTGCGCCGTGCCCGGGGATACGCGCCCGCGCCCCTCAAGCTGCCGCCGGGTTTCGAGCAGGCGCCGGCGGTGCTGGCCATGGGCGGCGAGCTCAAGAACAGCTTCTGCCTGCTCAAGGACGGCCAGGCGGTTCTCTCGCCCCATATCGGCGATCTCGAGGATCCCCTGACCCATGCCGACTATCGCCGCGGCCTGTCCCTGTTCCGCCAGCTCTTCGACTTCCGGCCGGACCTGATCGCCATCGACCGCCATCCGGACTACCACGCCGGCGACTGGGGCCGGCGGCTGGCCGCGGACGAGGGCGTGCCGCTGACAACGGTGCAGCACCATCACGCCCATCTCGCCGCCTGCCTAGCCGAGTCCGGACGGGCGCTCGACGCGCTGCCGGTGCTCGGCGTCATGCTCGACGGTCTCGGCTTCGGCGCGGATGACGACCTCTGGGGCGGCGAGTTCCTGCTCGGCGACTATCGTCGCTGCGACCGGCTCGGACATTTCGCGCCGCTGCCTCTCCTGGGCGGCGAGCAGGCGATGCGCGAGCCCTGGCGCAACAGCTACGCCCATCTCCGCCAGGCTTTCGGCTGGGCGCAGGTTGCCGCGCGCTGGCCGGCGCTGCCCATCGTCCGCTTCCTGGCGGAGAAGCCGCTGCGCACCCTCGACCGGATGATCGAGCGCGGCGTCAACGCGCCGCCGGCCTCCTCGGCGGGCCGGCTGTTCGATGCGGTGGCGGCGGCGCTCGGGCTGTGCCGCGAGGGCACGTCCTTCGAGGGCCAGGCGGCGATCGAGCTGGAGGCCCTGGCCGAGACGGCGCGCGACGAGGCCGGCGCCTATCCCGTCGCGGTCGGTGGCGAGGACCTGCGGGTCCTGAGCTGGGCGCCGCTCTGGTCCGCGCTGCTCGACGACCTGGCCGACGCCCTCCCGCCGGCCCGGATCGCCGCGCGCTTCCACAACGGCCTGGCCGCCGCGATCGTCGGCACGGCAGGGGAGCTGGCCGCCGCTCGTGAGGTCGAGACAGTGGCCCTGTCCGGCGGCGTCTTTCAAAACCGCCTGCTGCTCGAGGGCGTCACCGCGGGACTCGACGCGGCGGGCTTGCGCGTGCTGAGCCCCGAGATGCTGCCGGCGAACGACGGCGGGCTGTCGCTCGGTCAGGCAGCGATCGCCGCGGCGCGAGGGCTCGCATGACGACGCTCCTGCTCCTCGGCTTCCTGATCGGCATGCGCCACGCGCTGGAAGCCGATCACCTCGCCGCCGTCGCCAGCCTCGCCGTCGAAGGGCGCTCGCTCGGCCAGGCCGCTCGGCAAGGCGCCGTCTGGGGCCTGGGCCACACGCTGACGCTCTTCGCCTTCGGCTCCGTCGTGATCGTCATGAATGCCGCCGTGCCGGATCGCCTGGCGCAGGCTCTCGATCTGGTGGTCGCCGTCGCGCTGATCGCCCTGGGCGCCGATCTGCTGCGCCGGGTCCTGCGGGACAAGGTGCACTTCCACGTCCATCGCCACGGCTCGGGCGAGGCGCACTTCCATGCCCACTCCCATCGCGGGCACCAGGAGCACGGCCCGGCGGCGCACCACCACGAGCATCCGCGCGGCTTCCCGTTGCGGGCCCTGCTCATCGGGCTGGTCCACGGCATGGCCGGCTCCGCCGCCTTGATCCTGCTGACCCTCGATACGACCGCGTCGCCCTGGCACGGCCTGGCCTACATCGGCGTCTTCGGCCTCGGCTCGATGGTCGGCATGGCCGTGCTCTCGGCGGTGATCGTCGTGCCCCTGCGCTTCTCGGCGCGCGGCATGACCTGGCTGCACAACGGCATCAGGGCGACGGTCGGCACCGGCACCATCGCGCTCGGAGTCTTCACGATTCTGAGCATCGGCCTGCCGTGATCCGCAGGCACCTCGCGTTCAGGGCATTGGCAGGGCTGCCGGCACTCACAACACCTGGGGCACGCCGATGGCGGCGATGATGTCGCCGAGCCCGATCAGGCCCGGGAAGTGGCGCCCGATGAGCAGGCCGCCCCTCTCGGCGCGGTATGCGACGGCCGGGCGGCCCGTCCGCTCGATGTCGTGGACGCGGGCGACGATCTGACCGGCCTCGAGGGGCGCGCCCAGGTCGACGCAATAGTCTATCAGGCCGGCCGTCTCGCTGACCACGAAGCAGCGCTCGTCGGGCATGTCGAGCCTGGTCGAGGGGCCGCCCTGCGGCCGGCCCGGCAGGATCCCGGCGTGCTTCAGGAAGTTGGCGACGCCCTGCTTCGCGAGCCCGGCCGTCGCCGCGGAGGCGGTGCCGCCGCCGCCGAGCTCCGTCGAGACGAAGACCTTGCCCATCTCTTCGGCCGCCGTGTCGTACAGGCCGACGTTGTCGATCTCGAGCTGCAGGACGGCGTAGGGCGCGCCGAAGGCCTCCATGGCCGCGACGCAGCGCGCCTCCTGCGCCTTGTCCTGTTGCACGTGGGCGGCCGCGAAGGGCAGGAAGACGAGGGTCTTGCCGCCGGAGTGGAGGTCCAGCACATAGTCGGCGAGGGGCAGGAGATGCCGCTGGAAATAGTCGGCGATCTTCTCCGTCACGCTGCCATCGGGCTTGCCCGGGAAGACGCGGTTGAGGTTGCCGCGGTCGATCGGCGAGATGCGCGTGGCGGCCCGGAAGGCCGGATAGTTCATCGCCGGGACGATGATCACGCGCCCCGAGACCTGGTCGGCCTCGAGGCGCCGGGCCAGGTCGAACAGGGCGATCGGGCCTTCGTATTCATCGCCGTGGTTGCCGCCGGTCATCAGCGCGGTGGGGCCGTCTCCCCGCTTGACGACGGCGACGGGAATCATGATCGACCCCCAGGCCGAGCGGTCGTCGGAGTGCGGCAGCTTCAGAAAGCCGTGCTGGACGCCCTCCGCCTCGAAATCGACCGTCGCCGAGATCGGGCTGGCGCGCATTGCGGGCGCGGCTTCGGTCACCCTTGCGACGGAGCCTTCCATCCGGTCAGGCCTTGACGAAGAGCGCGCGCGGCACGTCGGCCAGGGGCTCCGCCGGGCTGTCCTCGCGGACCAGCAGCGTCTCGGTGATCTCGAGGCCCCAGTCGTCCATCCAGAGCCCGGGCATGAAGTGGAAGGTCATGTTCGCCTGCAGCTCGGTCTCGTCGGAGGGCCGAATGGAATAGGTCCGCTCGCCCCAGTCCGGCGGGTAGCTGATGCCGATGGGATAGCCGCAGCGGCCCTCGCGCCGGATGCCTCGCCGCTCGAGCACGCGATAGAAGGCCCGCGCCACGTCGCCGGCGGTCTTGCCGGGGCGCGCCGCCTCGATGCCGTCCGCAATGCCTTCGAGCAGCGCCTCCTCGGCCTGGCGCATGGCCACGGGCGGCTCGCCCAGGAAGAGGGTGCGGCAGAGCGGGGCGTGATAGCGCCGGTAGCAGCCGGCGATCTCGAAGAATGTGCCGGCGCCGCGTTCGAGCGGGCGGTCGTCCCAGGTCAGGTGAGGGGCCGAGGCGTCCTCGCCGGTCGGCAGCAGCGGCACGATGGCCGCGTAGTCGCCGCCGAACTCGCCCGCCTCGTCCTCGGCGCCGTCGAGGGCCGTCCGGTAGATCTCGCCGACCAGGCGGTTCTTCCTGACGCCGGGCGCGGCCAGCTCCAGGATGCGGGCGTGCATCTTCTCGACGATCCGCGCGGCGCGGCGCATGTAGGCGATCTCGGTCGGCGACTTCACCGCCCGCTGCCAGTTGACCAGGGCCGTCGCGTCGCGAAGCTCGCTCGCCAGGGCCGCGGAAAGCACGACGTGCGCCTTGGCGGAGTAGTAGTAGTTCTCCATCTCGACGCCGGTCGGCAGGCCTTCCCAGCCTCGGGCACGGATCAGCTCGGCGAGATGCTCCATCGGGTGATGGCTGTCGGACATGACGTAGCGGTCGGGATAGCCGACGATGTCCGATGGCGCCATGTAGCAGGTCCGCAAGGCGCCGTTGACGTCCTGGCCGCGGCCCCAGAACAGCGGATCGCCATCGGGGCCGACGATCACGGCCTGGTGGACGTAGAAGGACCAGCCGTCGTAGCCGGTCAGCCAGGCCATGTTGGAGGGGTCGGAGACGATCAGCAGCGCGATCTCGGCGCGCGCCATGGCGGCGCGGGTCTTCGAGAGCCGCTGGGCGTACTCCTGCCGCGAGAAGCCGGCCCGTGTCGTCGCGTCCTGCATCGGCGGCCTCGCTCAGCTCTCGAAGGGGGTGCCGGCCCCCTGCGCTTCGGCCCGGCTGCGCGCCAGGGTCGCGATGGCGGTGTCCTGCACGCCGGTGCCCGTCAGGTCGCAGAGCGTCACCGCCTCGTCGTCCCCGCGCCCGGGGGCCTGTCCGGCGATGATCTGGCCGAGCTCCGGAAAGCGCCGATCGGCCTCGACGGCGCCGGCCGCCAGGGCATGGTGCAGCTCGCCGAGCCGCTCGCACTGGCCGACCCGGTCGCAGACGTAGAGATCGGCGGCGGCGAGGGCGTCGGGGGCGATCTCGTTCTTGGTGGCCGCGTCGGAGCCCATGGCGGTGATGTGCAGGCCCGGCTTGAGATGGACCACCTCGATCAGCGGTGCCGTAGCCGGCGTGGTGGTCACAAGGATGTCGCTGTCGCTCGCCAGGCTGCCGATGCCCTTGCTCACGGTCACCGGAAAGCCCAGGTCGGCGGTCAGCTCGGCCGCACAGGCGGCGGCGCTCTCGGGGTTCCGCGCCCAGAGGCTCGCCGCCTCGATCGGGCGCACCAGGGTCAGAGCCTTGAGCTGCAGGCGCGCTTGCACGCCCGAGCCGACGATGCCGACCCGCCGCGAGTCCGCGCGCGACAGCCACTTTGCGGCCACGGCGCCCGCGGCGGCGGTGCGCAGGTCGGTCAGGTAGCCGTTGTCGAGCAGCAGCGCCTCGACCAGCCCGGTCCTGGCGCTGAACACGACCATCAGGCCGTTCAGGCTCGGCAGCCCCAGCTTCGGATTGTCGAAAAAGCCGGGGCTCATCTTCATGGCGAAGGAGTCCAAGCCCGGCACGTAGGCGGTCTTGACGTCGACCTCGCCGTTCGCCTCGGCGATCTCCAGGTGCAGGATCGGCGGCATGACCACCTTCTTGGTCGCCAGCGAGCGGAAGGCCTCCTCGACGCAGGCCACGCTGTCGGCGTCGAGCGCAACGGCGGCTCGGAGGTCGGCTTCGGTGAGGATGTTGATGCGCGGCATGGCGGTTCTCGGTGCTGATGGCTAAGCGGCGTCAGGGCGCTGTCACGTCGACGTCTTCGCCGGAGACGATGCGGTGGTGCAGGGACATGTCGATGTTGCAGCCGCTGACGAGCACGGCGGTGATGCCGGGGCTATGAAGCTTGCCGGCGAGCAGGGCGGCGATGCCGACCGAGCCCGAGCCTTCGATCACCTGCTTCTCCTGCCAGTAGGCATGGCGGATGGCCTGGGCGATCTCGGCCTCGCTGACCAGCAGGATGTCGTCGACGAGCTGTGAGACCAGGGCGAAGGTATGGCGGTTGTCCAACCCAATGCCGCCGCCCAGGGAATCCGCCAAGGTCGGCAGCTCCGGCACCATGACCGGCTTGCCGGCCTTGATGCACGCGTACATGGCGGCGCCGCGCTCCATCGACACGCCGACGACGCGGACCGCGGGCTTCAGGGCCTTGGCGGCGAGAGCGAGGCCGGCGATCAGGCCGCCGCCCGAGAGCGGCACCAGGATCGTCTCGACGGCGGGCAACGCTTCCAAGATCTCCAGGCCGAGCGTGCCTTGTCCCGCGATGATGTCGGGATGGTCGAAGGGCGGCAGCATGACCATGCCCTCTTCGGCGACCAGGCGGTCGACCTCGACCTGGGCGTCGTCCTGCGAGTCGCCGACGATCCGCACCTCGGCGCCGAGCGCCTCGATGCCCTGCACCTTGTTCTGCGGCACCAGCGTCGACATGCAGATGATGCAGCGGACGCCGGCTTCCTTGGCGGCGTGGGCGAGGCCGCGGCCGTGGTTGCCGGTCGAGACGCCGACGACACCGCGCCCCCGTTCGCCGTCCGAGAGCTTGAGGATCGCGTTGGTCGCGCCGCGCAGCTTGAAGGAGCCGGTGATCTGAAGCTGTTCCAGCTTCAGGTGGACGGCGCCGCCCGTCTCGGCGCTGAGCGACTCGGAGCGGAGCAGGGGCGTCGCCCGGACCCGCCCGGCGATCCTGTCTCGCGCCCTTTCGATGTCGCCGAGACCGATGCTCGGCGCCGTCGCTCGGCTTGCGGCGGTCACGGCGTGGCTTCCCATGGCTAGTGCGACCTAAGCAGCCGGCCGAAGCCGGAGACCGGAAGTGTGCAGCCGGCGCGCCGGATTGTCTGCCAGAACATGGCCTGGTTGCTGGTGACGACCGGGATGCCGAGGCGCTCCTCGATGGCCTGGGCGACGCAGGCGGCGCGCAGCGCCGTGCAGGAGATGAACAGGGCCTCGGCGCGCGAGTCCCGAGCCGCCTGCGCCGCCTCGACGATGTAGGCCGGCTCGACGCGGGCGATCTCCCGGTCGTCGGCCAGGCCGAAGCAGGCGGCGCTGACGATGTCGAGGCCGTTTCCCGCCAGGTATCCGACGAGAGCCTCGGTGACCTCCTCCGAATAGGGTGTCAGGACGCTGATCTTGCCGACGCCGAGCGCGGCGAAGGCGCCGATGGCGCCGGAGGTCGGCGTGACCACCGGGACGCCCGGCTTCGCGGCCAGGATCGCCTCGCGCACGGCCGTGTCGCCGATCAAGGCGGAGGCGGCGGTGCAGCTATAGGCGATGGCGTCCAGGGACTCGCCCGGCAGGATGAGATCGGCCGCCTCGGTGAGGCGCGGGCCCATGGCCAGGAGGTTCTCTTTGTTGGCCGGATTGGCGAAAGCGACCCGGTTGACGTAGACCGCCAGATCCTCGTGTGGGCGCATGCTCGCGAAGTCCCACTCGGAGACATGATCGGTCGCCAGGGTGATCATGCCGACCCGCCAACGCAGGGCGCGCGGCGCCAGCGGTGCCGCTTGGGGCAGCCTTTCCGCTGCGGTCGCCATCCCTCGATCCTCCCTCTTTCCGGCCTTCGCGCGGGGCGCGCGCGCGACCGTTGATCGACCGCCACTATCGCATTGACATATATGTCTGTACAAGGGCTTTGATCCCGCAGCCTCCGAGAAGGGCGTGGTCAGTCGA
The DNA here is from genome assembly GCA_028280455.1 of Kiloniellales bacterium. Classification (GTDB taxonomy): domain Bacteria; phylum Pseudomonadota; class Alphaproteobacteria; order Kiloniellales; family JAKSDN01; genus JANQLT01. The sequence goes on along the minus strand of JANQLT010000216.1, from coordinate 11,952 downwards.
CTGTTCCAGCTCATGAGACCATAACTATCTGATAATAATTCTATAAGAGGACCTTTGCGTCCTGTTGCCATGTGCGATCCGGGCGCCGTTGGGGTGGTGGGCGGCTGCAATAGGCCCGCTTGATTCTTAGATATATATATCTATCTTGATTTCCCGGAGATCGGCGTGTTAGCGTCGGACCAGAAACAAGCGCCGAACAGGCGGACCGACCAGGTCGCGAACCGATCCGGGCTCTGGCCCTCACCGTGGGTTCTCGCTTGGCGGCACACCGGGGCGCCCATCCCAAAAGGAGGCTGATCATGTCATTGGGTTCTGTTGGAAAGACCAGAAGGCGCGTCCTGGCGACCGCCGTCGCGACGGCCGTGCTGGCCGCCTCGGCAAGCTTCGCGAGCGACGCGAAGGCCGAGACCTGGAAGTACGCCTTCGAGGAGTCCCTGACCGAGGTCCAGGGCGTCTTCGCCACCAAGTTCAAGGAAGAGATCGAGGCGAACTCGGACTACGAGATCCAGCTCTTCCCCTTCGGCACGCTCGGCGAGTCGGCGGACATCATGGAGCAGGCGCAGGCCGGCATCCTGCAGTTCGTCAACCAGTCGCCCGGCTTCACCGGCTCGCTGATTCCGGAGGCCCAGGTCTTCTTCGTGCCCTACCTGCTGCCGACGGACCAGGCGCACCTCGGCCGCTTCTATCGCGAGAGCAAGGCCATCAACAACGACTTCAAGGCGCTCTACGCGAACCAGGGGCTCGAGCTCCTGAAGATGTATCCGGAAGGCGAGGTGGCGATGACCACCAAGGATCCGGTCAGGAGCTGCGCCGACCTCAACGAGGTCAAGTTCCGGGTCATGACCAACCCGCTGCTGGTGGAATCCTACAAGGCCTTCGGTGCCACCCCGACGCCTCTGCCCTGGGGCGAGGTCTACGGCGGCCTGCAGACCAACATCATCCAGGGGCAGGAGAACCCGACCTTCTTCCTCTACTCGACCAAGATCTACGAGGTCACCGACCACATCACCTACGCGGGCCACAACAACTTCACCACCGCGATCATGGCCAACAAGGACTTCTACGACGGCCTCGGCCCCGAGGACCAGAAGCTGATCCGGGACGCGGCGACCGTGGCCTACGACCACATCGTCGAGTACCAGGTCGGTCTCGCCGAAACGGAGCTGGAGAAGATCAAGCAGGCCAAGCCGGAGATGACGGTGACCGTGCTCAGCGAAGAGCAGCGCCAGTGCTTCAAGGATGCCGCCAAGGACGTCGAGGCGAAGTTCATCGAGATGACCGGTGACAGCGGCAAGGCCATCCTCGAGCAGTTGAAGGCCGACCTGAAGGCCACGATGTAGGCGGCGGCCAAGGCGGCGCGAGCCGCGGCACAGCGGCGGGGAACGGCGGCATTCCGCTGGTCCCCTCCCGCTGACGCCGCCACCGCCGCGAGGGGGAGGCGTCGATGGCGCTAAGCAGCAAAGCGAATGAGCACGCTTCGAGCTTGCCGGGCCTGCTCGGGACGGTCGACTCGCTGATCAGCCGCTTCGAGTCCTTCGCCCTTGCGGCCGGTGTCCTGCTCATGGCGGTCAACACCGTGGCGAACGTCGTCGGCCGCTTCGTGTTTCAGCACAGCATCTTCTTCACCGAAGAGCTCAACCGCATCCTGATCATCCTGATCACCTTCGCCGGCGTCGGCTACGCGGCGCGTCACGGCCGGCATATCCGCATGTCGGCCATCTACGACACACTGCCGGTCGCCTCGCGGAAGCTGCTGATGATCCTCATCGCCGCGGTCACCTCGCTGGCGATGTTCGCGCTCTGCTACTTCTCCCTTCGCTATATCGGCAAGGTGGCGAACAGCGGCCGCGTCCTGCCGGCGCTGCAGATCCCGGTCTGGTGGATCTTCGTTTGGGTGCCGGTCGGCTTCTTCGTGACCGGCGCGCAGTACCTGCTGACCGCGGTCAAGAACGTCATCGAGAAAGACGTCTATCTCTCCACCAACGTGCTGGAGGGATACGACGAAACCGAGCTCGAGATCTAGCGGGGAGGACGAGCGATGGCAGCGACCATGATGGTGACGATGATCGTCCTCCTGCTCCTGGGCTTCCCGATGATGATCCCGCTGATCATCGCGGCCTTCATCGGCTTCTACGCGAGCTTCAACGGCATCGACAAGATGGACTTCATGGTCCAGCAGTTCATGGCCGGGATCAGGCCGGCCTCCCTGATCGCGGTGCCGATGTTCATTCTCGCTGCTGACATCATGACCCGGGGCCAGTCGGCCAACCGCCTGATCGACCTGGTCATGAAGTTCATCGGCCACATGAAGGGCGGGCTGGCGGTCAGCACGGCGACGGCCTGCACGCTCTTCGGCGCCGTGTCGGGCTCTACCCAGGCCACGGTGGTGGCGGTCGGCTCGCCCCTGCGGCCGAGGATGCTCAAGGCCGGCTACAAGGACTCCTTCGTCCTGGCGCTGATCGTCAACGCCAGCGACATCGCCTTCCTGATCCCGCCGAGCATCGGCATGATCATCTACGGCGTCGTCTCCAACACCTCGATCGCCGAGCTCTTCATCGCGGGCATCGGCCCGGGCCTGATGATCCTGCTGTTCTTCACGATCTACAGCGTGATCTACGCCACCGTCATGGGCGTGCCGACGGAGCCCAAGGCCTCCTGGAAGGAGCGGGCGGTGGCGGTCCGCGACGCCGTCTGGCCCCTGGGCTTCCCGGTGATCATCGTCGGCGGCATCTACGGCGGCGTCTTCAGCCCGACCGAGGCCGCCGCGGCCTGCGTGCTCTATGCGGTGATCCTCGAGTTCATCGTGTTCCGCTCCTTGAGCGCGCCGGACATCTACGCCATCGCCAAGTCGACCGGGCTGATCACGGCCGTGGTCTTCATCCTGGTCGGGGCGGGTGCCGCCTTCTCCTGGGTGATCTCCTTCGCCCAGGTGCCGCAGGCCATGCTGGGTGCCGTCGGCATCACCGAGATGGGCCCGATCGGCGTGCTGGTGGTGATCTCCGTCGCCTTCTTCATCGGCTGCATGTTCGTCGACCCGATCGTGGTCATCCTGGTCCTGGTGCCGATCTTCGCGCCCGTGGTGAAGTCGGTGGGCCTCGATCCGGTGCTGGTCGGCATCATCATCACCCTGCAGGTGGCGATCGGCTCGGCGACGCCGCCCTTCGGCTGCGACATCTTCACGGCCATCGCGATCTTCAAGCGGCCCTATCTCGACGTCGTCCGCGGCACCCCGCCCTTCGTCCTGATGCTGCTGCTGTCGTCCGTCCTGCTCATCGTCTTCCCGCAGATCGCGCTGTTCCTGCGCGATCTGGCCTTCAGATGAGGTGAGGGGCGGGCCGATGTTCGATCGACTCCTCGTTCCGGTGGACGGCTCCGACGGCGCCATGGCGGCGCTGGCGCTGGCGGCCAAGCTTCAGCAGTCCGGCGGCGGCGAGCTGCTGATCCTCTGCGTCTACCGGCACTACAGCCTGCTCGAGGCCTCGATGTCGATGGTCCGGCCCGACGAGCCCGAGAACCTCGACGACTCCATGCGGGCCTTTGCCAGCGGCGTCGTCGAGAAGGCGAAGTCCGTCGCGGCGGAGCACGGGGCCGGCAAGCTGCGCGGCTTCGTCAAGTCAGGGCCGCCGGCCCGCACGATCGTCGCTTTCGCCAAGGACCGGGACGTCGACCTGATCGTCCTGGGCAGCCGCGGTCTCGGCGACGTCGAGGGCTTCCTGCTCGGCAGCGTGTCCCACAAGGTCACGAGTCTGGCCGAATGTCCGGTCCTGGTGGTCTAGGGGGTCGCCGAAAGCCTTTGTCGAGCGGCCGGGCCGGCCTGTAGGGTCTGACAGCGGCCGCCTTGTCGCCGCCCGCGGCCGGGCTGAATGGGAAGCGGCGGCAAGGGATCGAGGAAGGCTGTGGCGAGCGACATCTCGGACAATGGTCAGGAGGGGATCGAGGCCCTCAGCCAGGAGCGCGGCGCGCGCCCGGTCCTGGAGAAAGGCGACACCCCGTCCCAGCGCCGCTTCCAGGCGATCTACCAGATCATCCGCGAGCGGATCACCCTGCTGCAGTATCCGCCCGGCACGATCCTGGACATCGACGGCCTGGCGGCCGAGTTCGAGGTCAGCCGGACACCGATCCGCAGCGTGCTGCAGCAGCTCGCCTCGCAGGGCCTCGTTCTCAGCCGGCACGGGGTCCGCACCAGCGTGGCGCCGATCGACGTCGAGCGCCTGCGCGAGGCCAAGGACCTGCGCAGCCACCTGGCGGAGCTCATCGGTGTTCTGTCGCCGCACGCCCCGACGCAAGAGGGCATCGACCTCATGTCCGAAGCCGAGCGGGAATGCCGCGCGCTGATCGAGCACCCGGATCTGGAGACCTTTGCCCGGATCGACATTAAGGTGCATCGCTCGATCAGCACCTTGATCGGCAATCGGCCCCTGCTGCAGACCTACGACGATCTCTACTATCAGACGGCGCGGGTCTGGTTCTACTTCCTGCCGCGGCTCGACTGGCGCGAAGAGGTCTCGATCTTCCACCAGGATATCGACCTGCGGAAGCGCGCCATGGAGCGCGGCGACGCCAAGGCGGTGGGCTTCCTGACCCGCAACGCCGTATCGGCCGTGCTGATCCGGCTCGATTCCCTGATCAGCCAAATCGAGACGACCCACGATCCCGGCGAGCCCCGCTTGGTTTCCTGACGGAGGGCTCCGCCGCATGCGACCGCGCCTCGATGCGATCGACATCAAGATCCTGGCGATCCTGCAGCTAGAGGGCCGCATCACCAAGCTCGGGCTGGCCGAGCGGGTCAACCTCTCGCCGACTCCCTGCTGGGAGCGCCTGAAGCGCCTGGAGGAGGCCGGGATCATCGCCGGCTACGGCGCGCGGATCGCCCTGCAGAAGCTGGCGCAGCACATCGTGGTCTTCGTCACCGCCGAGCTCGAGAACCACCGCGCGGCGGATTTCGAGCGCTTCGAGGCGGCCATCCGGGAGGAGCCGGAGATCACCGCCTGCTGGGCCCTGGGCGGCGGTTACGACTACGCGCTCCAGGTCGTCACCCGCGACATCAACGCCTACCAGCAGCTCATCGATCGGCTGCTCGACCGCAAGATCGGCCTCGCCCGCTACTTCACCTACATCGTGACCAAGCAGGTGAAGGACGGCGCATCGCTGCCCCTGGGCCTGCTGCTCGAGTCCGACGGCTAGCCCGCCGGCGCCGAGAGAGTCTCTGCCGGACCGGGCCGGCGCGGAGACTCTCTCTGATTCCGCGGCCACCTTTGGAGGCACTTTCGCTTCCCGCGAGCCTAGTCTGCGCGAAGTTCAACGCGAGCGGAGTGGGGCCATGTCGGCCGTCGAGAAGATCGAGTTTCCGGTGCTCAAGCACCTGACCGACAAGAAGCTCTTCCGGACCTTCGCCTATGTCGACGGGACCTGGGTGGGCGGCGCCGATGGCCGGTCGGTCCCGGTGACGGATCCGGCGAGCGGGGCCTTGCTGGGCGAGGTCGCCGCCCTGACCGGCGCGCAGAGCCTCGAGGCGGTCGCCGCGGCGGAGCGGGCCTTCCCGGCCTGGTCGGCCCGCCTGCCGCAAGAGCGCGCGGCGGCCCTGCGCCGCTGGTGCGACTCGATGCGCGGCGCCAAGGAGGATCTCGCGCTGCTGATGACCCTGGAGCAGGGCAAGCCGCTGTCCGAGGCGCGGGGCGAGATCGACTACGCCGCTTCCTTCCTCGAGTTCTACGCCGAGGAGGCCAAGCGCCCGAACATCGAGAGCGTGACCTCGCATCTACCCGGCGCGGAGATGGAAGTCTGGCGCGAGCCCGCCGGCGTCGCCGGCCTGGTGACGCCCTGGAATTTCCCCTCAGCGATGATCACCCGCAAGGCGGGGGCCGCGCTGGCCGCCGGCTGCACGGTCCTGGTCCATCCCTCCAAGGAGACGCCCTTCTCCGCCCTGGCGCTCGCCGAGCTGGCCGAGCGCGCCGGGCTGCCCAAGGGCGTCTTCAACGTGGTCACCGGCCGGGCCTCGGAGACGGTGGCGCCTTGGCAGGAGGCTGCCGCGCTGCGGGTGCTCTCCTTCACGGGCTCGACCGAGGTCGGCCGCCTGCTCTACGGCCAGTCGGCGCCGACCCTGAAGCGCCTGGTCATGGAGCTGGGCGGCCACGCGCCCTTCATCGCCTTCGCCGACTGCGAGCTCGAGCGCGCGCTCGACGAGGCCATGGCGGCCAAGTTCGCGACCTCCGGTCAGGACTGCCTGGCCGCCAACCGGATCTTCGTCGAGCGGCCGATCTACGAGGCCTTCTGTCGCGGCTTCGCCAAGCGGACCGCCGCGCTGAGCGTCGGCCCGGGCTTGGACGACCCGGATATCGGCCCACTGGCCAACCGGGCGGCGCTGGAGAAGCAGGTCGCCCATGTCCGCGACGCGCTGGACAAGGGCGCGCGACTCCTGACCGGCGGCGAGCGCCATGCGGCCGGCCCGCTGTTCTTCCAGCCGACCGTGCTCTGCGACGTGGCGCCCGACGCCCTGATCATGCGCGAGGAGACCTTCGGCCCGGTGGCCGCCATCGTGCCCTTCGACGACGAGGCGGAGGTGCTGGAGCGCGCCAACGACACCGAGTACGGCCTGGTCGCCTACCTGCACACCCGGGACCCGAAGCGCATCTACCGGGCGAGCCGCGCCCTGCAGTACGGTATGGTGGCGGTCAACCGCACCAAGGTTACCGGCGCGCCGATCCCCTTCGGCGGCATGAAGCAGTCCGGCCTGGGCCGCGAGGGCGCCCGGCTCGGCATGGAGGCCTTCATGGAGGTCAAGTACGTCTGCCGCGATTGGTCGTGACGGACGAGAAGCAGAGGACACGGCGATGCTGACCAACGACCAACTCGACCGCTGGGACCGGGGGACCTTCTTCCATCCCTCGACGCATCTCGCCCAGCACGCACGCGGCGAGAGCCCGAGCCGGATCGTCACCGGCGGCGCCGGCGTCTACATCGAGGACCGCGACGGCAACCGGCTGCTGGACGGCTTCGCCGGCCTCTACTGCGTCAACGTCGGCTACGGCCGGCAGGAGATCGCCGAGGCCATCGCCGAGCAGGCCCGCAAGCTCGCCTACTACCACGCCTATGTCGGCCACGGCACCGAGGTCTCGATCACCCTGGCGAAGATGATCCTCGACCGGGCGCCCGAGGGCATGTCGAAGGTCTACTTCGGTCTCGGCGGCTCGGACGCCAACGAGACCAACGTCAAGCTCGCCTGGTACGTCAACAACATCCTCGGCCGGCCGGAGAAGAAGAAGATCATCTCCCGCTGGCGCGGCTACCACGGCTCGGGCCTGGTCACCGGCTCGCTGACCGGGCTGGAGATGTTCCACAAGAAGTTCGACCTGCCGCTCGAGCGGGTCCTGCACACGGCGGCGCCCTACTACTACCGCCGGGACGATACCAGCCTGAGCGAGGCCGACTTCGTCGCCTACTGCGTCCAGGAGCTGGAGGCGCTGATCGAGCGGGAAGGGGCCGAGACCATCGCCGCCTTCATCGGCGAGCCGGTGCTGGGCACGGGCGGCGTCGTGCCGCCGCCGGCCGGCTACTGGGAGGCGATCCAGCCGGTCCTGAAGAAGCACGACATCCTGCTGATCGCGGACGAGGTGGTCACCGGCTTCGGCCGCCTCGGCAGCATGTTCGGCTCGACCCACTACGGCCTGCGGCCCGACATCATCACCATCGCCAAGGGCTTGACCTCCGCCTACGCGCCCCTGTCCGGCTCGATCGTCTCGGAACGGGTCTGGCAGATCCTCGAGCAGGGCACCGACGAGAACGGCCCGATCGGCCACGGCTGGACCTATTCGGCCCACCCGATCGGCGCGGCGGCGGGCGTCGCCAACCTCAAGCTGATCGACGAGCTCGGCCTGGTCGACAACGCCCGCGAGGTCGGCGGCTATCTGAACCGAACGATGGCCGAGGCCCTGGCCGAGCATCCCCACGTCGGCGAGGTCCGCGGCGAGGGCCTGCTCTGCGCGGTCGAGTTCGTCGAGGACAGGGAGACCCGGCGCTTCTTCGATCCGGCCAAGAAGGTCGGCCCGGCCGTGGCGGCGGCCCTCCTTTCGGAGGGCGTCATCGCGCGGGCCATGCCGCAGGGCGACATCCTCGGCTTCGCCCCGCCGCTCTGTCTCACGCAGGAGGAGGCGGACGTCATCGTCGCGGCGACGGTGAAGGCGGTAGAGGCGGCATTGCCGGCCCGGTGACGAGGCTCCCTATTGCGGCGGGGTGCTAAGGTCGTTTCGGATCGCCGAGATGGTCGGGGCGAAGAAGTAACCGCCGCCGGTCGGGACCACCCAATCGCTTGGCAGGACCAAGCGGACCGGGCCGCCAGGTGCCGGAAAGTCGATCTCCCGTTGTCGTCCGGGCGTGCCGCCATTCTGGCCGATGACCGGATCGTGCCCGCCGAAATTGGGCTGCGCCTCCGAATTGGCCCAGCGGCGCTGGAGGAACTCGAACTGGTCCTCGATGCTGCTGACATAGCAAAGGAACATGAGGCCGCGTTCTTCTGCGAGCAGGTCGTCTGTCAGGTTCTCCTGGCCGGCGACTGCTTTCCCGAAGGGGATGCCGCGGCGCAGAATCATGCGCGCGAGATTGTCTTCGGGCTTGCCGAGATCGCCGACGCTGTCGCGCGGATTGATCTTTCTGATATGGGCGAAGTGGGGGCATAGCATCGCCAAGAAATCCGCCTTGGCCTGCGGATACCGATCGCCGGCGTAGCCGGGTAGGCCGTTCAGCCCTATGGGCTTGGTATCGTCATCGAAGATGAAGTGATTGTTGGCGAACTCGTCGGCGCCGAGGTCCGGGTTGTCCGCTTCCGGCATGCGCATCAACGGCGCGCCACTTGGCCAGCGGCCGACGAGCATCGACGCGAAACGCGCCGCAGGCAGGCCCATCGCCGCGGACGAGCTGATGACGAACCGCCAGAAGGCCCCGACGTCCTGGTTCAGGCGCCGGATCACGAGATAGGATCCGCGTTTCGCCCAGCTCGGGAAGTTCGAGGCGGCTGTGCCTTCTTTGTAGAGGTGCTCGGTCGACTGGCGAAGCTCGCCCAGAAGGTACTGACCGGGCCAGGTCAGCAACTGGCCGGGCTTGGCATAGTAGAGACGGCGCGGATCGTTGCGGTCTATGTGGCGCGGTGTGATGTAGTCTCCCGGCTGGTTGGAGAGCTTGCCGCGCACGCCGGGCTGCGAGATGCCATCCTTGAAGCCGAAGTGCTCGTGGCCTCTCAGCCGGCCGGGCAGTGTGTTGCCATACTGCTGGAATAGCAGCCGGAAGTCTCCGATTCCCGCCTGCTCGGCGACCAGTGCCACGACCTCCTGCAGAGTCTCGTGAGAGTCGGCGGCGACGATGAGGACCATGTCGGCGGCATTGCCCGTGCCCCCGACCACCCACTTCGACGGATTGCCGAGAGCCCCGGGTTTGGTCGGGTCGCCGAGAAAGGACGATCTGGCTCTCAGGCCTTCCTTGAAGGGGATGTCGCCGAGCTTGTCCAGCTCCTCGGGGCCCATCAGCTTCTCGATGCCGGCGTTCGAGAAGGCGACGTTGATGCCGACCGAGCTCAGAAACACGCGGCCGGATCCCAAGCGTTGCCTGCGCGCGCGCCTGAGCCGGCGAAAGGCGACGACCTCTTCTATGGTCGAGACGTAAGGCGTCAGCCACTTCAGGAACGCGCGGGTCTTGGCTTGTCCCGCCTGGTTTGGGAAGGCGTAGAACAGGAACTGCTGGTGGTTCTTGTTGAAGCCCGGAATCACGTTGCCCTGGATGTCGGCCTGGGCGTTGGCGTCGTAGACCGGCTCGTTCTCCGAGCCTGGGACGTCGCTCGCCAAAGGCGAGACCGAGACGGTGGTGTCGATGCCCGACGGCGGCTCGCCGGTCGCCATCAAGGCGTCGGCCATTGCCCGTTCGATATCGCGAGCCGAGATCGTTTCGGGGGCCGGCCCATTCCCATTGCTAGCCGCCATCGCCGCGACCTCCTCTGGTCATCGTTCCCGCCGTGCCGTGGATGACGACCGTGATATGCTCGGCGAGCTGTCCGCCGAACTCGATCGGTTGGCCGCCGAGCAGAAGGTCGCCGACGACGAAGCCCTCGCTGGCGGGCACCTCGTATTCCAGGCGCAGGACCATCCCGGGCTTGCCACGCTTGATCTTCCACCAACTGGCCGGTGCGGGACGGCCGTTCGGCTTCGTAATGCCGGCGTTGTCCCAAGCTGCGATGTAGAATCCGACCGGATCGCGTAAGGCGACGTAAAGACCCTTGCGCACGAGCATGTTCACGTCGTACGCAATTCGCGGATCGACGGCGGTTGGAGCCATTGCGAAGGGCGGGCCGGCCTCGAAGTTGTTTTGCCCCGCGGAATCATGACCCGCCGCATCGCGACAGAGATTTACGGCGGCCTTGAGAGTGTTGATGTCATTGATGTAGTGGACGATGCCGTGTGTCGTGTTCCAGCGGTTTAGGATGTCATAGGTTCCGACCGGGTCCTCCAGGTCGGATTTCTGAATGGTGTCGTTGTCGAGGATTTTCCTGTAGAGGCCGACAACGAGCTGGGGATCGATGTTCCAGAGCTCTTGGTAGTACTGTCTGAACTCCGTAACGAAGGCGATCTTTCGGATCTTCCCGGAGGCGTCGCGCTCGCTCCGCCATTCGAAGTACTCGTCTTGGTGCTGACGGTTGGCAAAGCTCTCCGCCGCTTCGTAGGCGGCGCGCTTGTTGTCGCGGCTCTCCGGCAGGAGCTGGCGCCGCGGCAAGCCCATCCAGGTCATCGCTTTTTCGCCGGCGAATTGGATGTCCAGTTTCGTGGGGTCGTAGAAGCCGCCGCCCGAAGGACTAGGCGTCAGGCCGTCTATCAAGCTGCTGACCTGATCGCTCCAGTTCTGGTAGAGGGGCGAGGTCTCGGGCACGTCGCGCAACGAGGCCGGCGTGTCGAATCGCTCAAGAAGCGGCATAGGCTGCGCCTCCAAGAACAACTACCTTTGATTTATGATACTACACTATCTGATCGCGGACTGGAGTTGAAGCGGTCGCTGGGGCAGGCGAGGAGACACAGCGAAGAACCGGAGCCGAGTGACGCAAGCCGGCGGACGCGATCATTCGCTGCTCGTTTGGCATTCACGGATCGTTGATCGGCGGTGAGCGCTCCAATTCGCTAGGGTCTCGCCAAGCAAGCCCGTCGCCGGCGGCGGGCCCCAGGGCATAGGGACCGCGGGATGAAGCGACAGAAGCGCAAGGCGACCCCGAAGAAGAAGCCGGCGCCCACGGCGGCGGCACAGTCCGCGCCCTTCGCGCCGACGCGGACGGCACACCAGAAGGCGCGCGGCCGGCGCGACTTCATGCAGAACCTGGGTTACGGCGCTGCCGGCCTGGCGGCCGTCGTCGGCGGCGGCTGGTACTTCGCCGGCACGGTCAGCGCCGGTATCGCCGAAGGCGACTTCTCGCGCCTCGGCAACGGCATCCCGACCGTGGTGCAGATCCACGACCCGCAGTGCCCCCGCTGCCGCGCGCTGCAGAAGGAGACCCGCGCGGCGCTCTCGCAGCTCGACGACGGCCAGATCCAGTACCTGGTCGCCAACATCCGCCAGGCCGAGGGCCGGGAGCTGGCCGCCGCCCACGGCGTCGGCCACGTCACCTTGCTGCTGTTCGACGGCGAGGGCAATCGGCGCGGCGTTCTCGCCGGCGAGCGGAGCAGCGACCTGCTGCTGGTCGAGTTCAAGCGGCTGATCGCCGGCGGCAAGTCGAGCTGAGACTCAGAGCATTGCCGGCTTGGGTGGCATCGCCGGCCCACTGCTTAGAGGGAAACGAACTGCCCCCTCACCCAGCTTCGGCTAGGCTCGGCTGCGCCTCACCAAGCCTGCGCATCCCTCTCCCCCGACGGGGGAGAGGGCGTGGAGGCTTAGCGAAGCCATAGGCTGAGCTTAGCCGGAGCTGGGTGAGGGGGCGGTTCGTTTCCC
>JANQLT010000184.1 GCA_028280455.1 Kiloniellales bacterium | reverse complement strand
TCCCTGGTCAGCCGCGACCTGATCGCCGACTCCGTCGAGCTGACCATGCGCGGCCACTGCTACGACGCCCTGGTCGGCCTGGCCGGCTGCGACAAGTCGTTGCCCGGCATGATGATGGCCATGGTCCGCCTGAACGTGCCCTCGGTCTTCATGTACGGCGGCTCGATCCTGCCCGGCCACTACAAGGGCAGGGACATCACCGTGCAGGACGTTTTCGAGGCGGTCGGGGCGCATTCGGCCGGCAACATGTCCGACGAGGAGCTGCGCGAGATCGAGTGCGTCGCCTGCCCCTCGGCCGGCTCCTGCGGCGGCCAGTTCACCGCCAACACCATGGCCTGCGTCTCCGAGGCCATGGGCCTGGCGCTGCCGGGCTCGGCCGGTGCGCCGGCGCCCTACGAGTCCCGCGACGCCTATGCCGAGGCCTCGGGCGCGGCGGTCATGGCCTGCCTGGAGACGGGCATCCGGCCGCGCGACGTCGTCACGCGGCGCTCCCTGATCAACGCGGCGCGGATCGTCGCCTGCTCCGGCGGCTCGACCAACGCCGCGCTGCACCTGCCGGCCATCGCCCACGAGGCCGGCATCGCCTTCGACCTGCACGACGTCTGCAAGATCTTCCGCGAGACCCCCTACATCGCCGACCTCAAGCCCGGCGGCCGCTACGTGGCCAAGGACCTCTACGAGATCGGCGGCGTGCAGGTGATCATGAAGGCGCTGCTCGACGGCGGCTACCTGGACGGCGACTGCCTGACCGTCTCCGGCAAGACCATCGCCGAGAACCTCGCCGACGTGACCTTCCCGAGCGACCAGGACATCGTCCGGCCGGTCAGCGACCCGATCACCCCGACTGGCGGCGTGGTCGGCCTGCGCGGCAACCTGGCGACCGAAGGCGCCATCGTGAAGGTCGCCGGCATGGACAAGCAGCGCTTCCGCGGCCCCGCGCGGGTCTTCGAGTGCGAGGAGGACTGCTTCAAGGCGGTCGAGAACCGCGACTACGAGGCGGGCGAGGTGCTGGTGATCCGCAACGAGGGTCCCAGGGGCGGGCCCGGCATGCGCGAGATGCTAGCGACGACGGCGGCGATCTACGGCCAGGGCATGGGCGACCAGGTGGCGCTGATCACCGACGGCCGCTTCTCCGGCGCGACCCGCGGCTTCTGCATCGGTCATGTCGGCCCCGAGGCGGCGGTCGGCGGCCCGATCGGCCTGCTGAAGAACGGCGACATCATCGTCATCGACGCCGTCGAGGGCGTGCTCGACGTCGAGCTGAGCGACGAGGAGCTGGCCGAGCGCCGCAAGTCCTGGTCGCCGCGCGAGCACGAGTACCAGTCCGGCGCGATCTGGCGCTACGCCCAGACCGTCGGCTCGGCGGAGAAGGGTGCCGTCACCCACCCGGGCGGCGCGGCCGAGACCCACTGCTTCGCGGACATCTGACCTAGCTGCCTAGCCGATGGCCTCGGCGGCGGAAGCCCCGGAGGCAGAGCCGGGATCGCGCTACCGGCTCGGCGTCATCTGCGTCCTCTCGGCCGCGCTCTTCACCAGCACGGCCGGCATCCTGGTGCGCCTGGTGGAGCAGGCCGATGGCTGGCAGCTCCTGGCCTACCGGCAGGTCTCCTTCACCCTCGTCCTGTTCGGCTCCGTCGTGCTGCTCTATCGCGGCGGCTTGGGCCGGGCCTTTCGGGCCTGTGGGGTTCCCGGGCTGGTGATCGCCGTGGCCCTGGCCTCGGCCTTCTGCACCTACGTTTTCGCGCTGATCGCGACCAGCGTCGCCGACGTGGTCTTCGTGGTCAGCGCCACGCCCTTCGTGGCGGGCTTGCTGGCTTGGCTGGTCTTGCGCGAGCCGATCGGGCACCGGCTCTTGCTCGCCATGATCGGCGCCTTCGTCGGGCTGTCCATCATGGTCGGCGGTGGCGTGGGACAAGGGGCGCCGGAGACCCACCTCCGAGGTCAGCTCATGGCCCTGGCCTCGGTCGTCGGTTACGCGATTGCCTTGGTCGCCATCCGCACTCGCCCCAAGGTCGACATGCTGCCGGCGGTCTGCCTGGCCGGGCTCATCTCCGCTGTCTTCGCGCTGTTCATGGCCGGCGACCTGCGGGTGACGCAGCAGGATCTGGCGATCGGCATCGCGCTCGGCGTCATTCAGCTCGGCCTGCAGTACATCCTCTTGACCATCGGTGCCCGACACGTCCGCGCTGCCGAGGTCGCCCTGCTGACCCGCGTGCAGGCGATCCTGGCGCCGCTCTGGGTCTGGCTCGGCGTCGGCGAGGTGCCGGCTATGACGACGCTGATTGGCGGCGCCGTCCTGCTGCTGGCCGTCGGGCTGCACGCCGCCTGGTCGCTCGGCGCCCGGGCCGGTGCCGCAACTCCGCGTCAGCGGAAAACGCTCTAGCCGCAGCCTCGCGCCGGCCATGGGCAGGCTCAGCGCCACGCGCTACCATGTCGGCCGGGCGTTGCAGAAAGGAAGCCGCCATGCCGCGTTGCCGGTCTCTGCTCCTGGCCGCACTGGCCGCTTTGCCGCTGTCCCTCGGTGCCGCCACGCCGGCCTCGGCCGTCGCCGACAAGCGCGACGGGCCGGTCATGCTGCGGGCGCTGAACGACCTCATGAGCTTCGCGGCGCCCGGCCGCCTGGTGCGCTACGACAACCCGCAGACCGGCAACCAGGGCAGCGTGACCGCGCTGCGGCAGTTTCGCGAGGGCGGCCGGCTCTGCTGGGACTACTCGCGGAACTACGACGACCGCGGGCAGGAGATGGTCGTCAACGGCACGGCCTGCGAGCTGGAGCGTGGGCTCTGGACGGTCAGCCGGGAAGGCCCGGCCCGCCCGAAGACCAGCGGCGGCGGTAGCTGGACCGAGCCGGGCACCCAGACGCAGCAAGCGACCGCCCCGGCGACGGCGCCGGCGACCACCCGGCCGACCTACGACCGCGCCCTGGTGCGCGAGACCCAGCAGCTCCTGACGGAGCTCGGCTATCGGCCGGGACCGGTCGACGGCGCCTATGGCCGCAAGACCGGCGCGGCGATCAGCGACTACCAGCGCACCGCCGGCCTCAGCGTCACAGGCACGCCCTCGCAAGCGCTGCTCGATAGCCTGCGCGCCAGCCGCTCGGCGATGCGCGGCAGCGGCGAGGGGGCAACCCCCGCGCCGGCGCCGGCCCCAGCCCCGGCACCCAGCCAGCCGCCCACGGCCGCCGTCCAGCCGGCGCCCCAGCCCGCGCCGGCCCCCGCACCGGCCCCCGCACCGGCGCCGAGCCCGACCCCGACGACCGGCGGCTGGCAGAATCCCGACGCCCAGAGCGGCACCCAGTCGGCGCCCGCCGCGATCCCGCCGCCGCCTCCGCCGCCACCCCCGCCGACGCCCCAATAGGTTCGGCCTTCGCCGGTGAAG
>JANQLT010000145.1 GCA_028280455.1 Kiloniellales bacterium | reverse complement strand
TCACGGCACCGGGCCGCTCCCCCTCCCGGCCACCCACGGCAGTATCCTATTGGGTGGCCGGGAGGGGGAGCGGGCCGGTGCCGTCCGATCGGAAAACGCGCTAGCTGGGGTCGGCTAGGCGTTCCCTGCTTTGACCGCTTGTCGCGGCAGCCGTCGACATGGAAACGACCCGCCCCCTTGTGTTTTAGCACCTGTCTATAGTTTGGGCGCGATGGGCGGAAGTGGTTCCTTCCGCTCATCGCGGCGTAGGAGAGGCCGTTGTCCCCTTGTGCGAGAGAGCCCGTGGGTGAGCGAGGTCCCCTTCGCCTTCTTTCGAAGCCCGAACGGTTGCGCGGGCCATTTGGAGCCCGCACTGCAAGGATGGGACAGAGAGATGATGGCGCCAAGCGAAATTGCGGGTATCGATGTTGCGAAGGAATCGCTTGAGGTTTTTGTCCTTGAGACGGGAGATCGTCTTGAGATGCCGACGACGCCGCGGGGCCTTGCGGCGCTTGGCGATCGGCTTCGTGGCCTCGGCGTAAGCCTTGTCGGTCTGGAGGCCTCTGGCGGCTACGAGCGGCGGGTGGTGAAGGCGCTGATACGCAGCGGGCTGGAGGTTCGCGTGCTCGACCCCCTGCGGGTGAGACGCTATGCCACGGCCCTGAACCTGAAGGCCAAGAACGACCGTCTGGACGCCCAGGTGATCGCCGCCTTCACCGCGGCCACCGATGGGCCGCTGGCCAGCGAGGATGCGCGCCGTGAAAGCCTGCGCGAGCTGGTCGCCTATCGGCGCCGAATGATCGAGGATCTGACGGCCCTGAAGCACCAGGCGGCCTTGCTGGAGAACAAGGAGGTCCTGGCCCTCATCGAGGAGCGCCGGAGGCTGATCCAGCAGCAGCGCACCGCCGTGGAGTGCAGCATTGTCGCCACCATAGAGGCGGACCCGGCCATGGCTCGGCTGAGCGAGCTGTTCCAGAGCGTGCCAAGCGTCGGCCCGGTGTTGGCTTGGACGCTGATCGCCGAGATGCCCGAGATCGGCCGATTGACGCGTTGGCAGGTCGCAGCGCTCGCCGGCTTGGCGCCCTATGACGATGACAGTGGCGGCAGGTCCGGACAACGTCACATCGCCGGCGGCCGCAAGAGCGTCAGGAATGCCCTCTACATGGCCGCCGTGGTCGGGCGAACCCACAACCCCGTCATCGCTGAGCTCTACAACCGGCTCACCGCCAAGGGCAAGAAAAGCAAGGTCGCCCTGACCGCCGCCATGCGAAAGCTCATCGTCATCCTCAATGCCATCGCTCGCGATAAACGACCATGGGAACATGCCGCCTGAAAAAAGATCGAAAACGGTTGCTCACCCAGTTCCGGCTGGGCTACGCCTCGCCAAGCCTGCTCAACCCTCTCCCCCGTCGGGGGAGAGGGCTGTGGAGGCTTAGCGAAGCCGGAGGCTGAGCTTAGCCGGAGCCGGGTGAGGGGGCGGTTCGTTTGCCCTTTGGCAAGCGACCGGCGATGCCGTCCAGCCCGGTTGCGCGCTAAGCGGCGAGAAAGGCCTCGAAGCTCTGGGCCGGCCGGCCGGTCACCCGCTCGACGGTATCCGACACAAGCTCCAGGTCGCCGACGGCGATGGCGCGGTAGCTCGTCACCCAGCCGTCGAGCTCGAACTGGGTCGCCTCGGCCGACGCGCGCGAGGCGTAGGCCTCTTCCAGGGTCTCGTCGACGAAGCGCACGGGCTCGCCGCCGGCTTCCGACAGGGTGGCGGCGACCTCGCTCATGGTCATCAGGGCGGGGCCGGTGACCTCCCAGCGTTGCGTCGAGCGGTCCGGGTCGAGCAGGGCCGCGACGGCGACCGCCGCGACGTCGTCGCGGGCCACCGGCGCGAAGCGCCCCTCGGCGGCCGGGCCGCGGATCACGCCCTCGACCGCGAAGTGCGGCAGGATGTCCATGTAGAGGCTGTTGCGCAGCGCCACGAAGGGCAGCCCGGCGGCTTCCATCGCCGCTTCGGTCTCGAAGTGGTCGCGGGCGAAGGTAAAGGTCGAGTCCGCGGCCGCGCGCAGGAACGAGGTGTAGACGACCCGCCCGACCCCGGCCTCGGCGAAGGCCGCCACGGCCGCCTTGTGCTGGGCCAGGCGGTCGGCGGCCTCGAAGCCGGAGACGAAGAAGGCGGTCTCGATCCCTTGGAGCGCCGAGACCAGGGCCGCGCGGTCGGCGTAGCTCGCGACGGCGACCTCGGCCCGCGGCAGCGCGGGCGCGCGGGCCGCATCGCGCACGATCAGGCGCTGGGCGATGCCGCGCTCCGCCAGGCGCCGGGCGATGCCGCCGCCGAGGGCGCCGGTGGCGCCGGTCACCGCGACGGTCGCGGCCGTCACGGTGCGCTCTCCATCGTTTCCGGCTCGACGGCCATCCAAGGCGGCTCGAGCTTGGCGATCCGCGCGAAGACCGGGCAGTCCTCGCGGTGCGCGCCCGGCAGGTAGCCGCTGCTCATCAGGAACTCGCCGACGATCTCGCCGCCGACGAACTTGAAGTGCTGCTTGAAGAGCTTGACCCAGTCGGCCTTGGGCCGGGGGTGGTGGGCGTCGAGCCAGCCGGCGAAGGAGCCGTGGCTCTTGCGCAGCGCGCGGATGCGCTTGGCGTTCTCGATGGCCGCGGCGACCTTCAGGCGGTTGCGGATGATCGCCGGATCGGCCAAGAGGCGCGCGACCTGCCTGTCGCCGAAGCGGGCGACCTTTTCGAGCGAGAAGCCGGCGTAGGCCTCGCGGAAGCCCTCGCGCTTCTTGAGCATCAGCTCCCAGGACAGGCCGGCCTGGTTGATCTCCAGGATCAGCCGCTCGAACAGGCGGTCGTCGTCGGCGATCGGGAAGCCGTATTCCTCGTCGTGATAGGGCCCGTGCAGCGGATGGCCCGGCGCGACGTCGCAGTAGTGGCTGCTCATCGCGCATGACTACACCGCTTTCGGCCCGAGCGCCAAGGGCCGCTCAGACGTCGGCGGTGTAGGGCGGCGCCGGGTTGTACTCCATGGCCTTCTGGGTCCGGCGGGCGCGCTCGACGCCGTGCATCTGGCCGGTCAGCCAGAGCGCCATGTCGATGCCCGCCGAGACGCCGGCCGCGGTGACCAGGTTGTCGTCGCGCACGTAGCGCGGGCCCTGCTGCAGCTCACCCGTCAGGCCGTGCTCGGCGAACTCCTCCATCGCCGCCCAGTGGGTGGTGATCTTGCGGCCCTCGGTCAGGCCGGCGGCCGAGAGCAGCATGGCGCCCGTGCAGACGCTGGTGACCCAGGTGCAGTTCGGCGCGATGCCGGCGAGCCAGTCGGTGACCGGCTCGTGCCGGAGCAGCGCCCGGGTGCCGTTGCCGCCGGGCACGCAGATCACGTCCAGGGCCGGCGCGTCGGCGATGCCGTGGTGGGCGCCGACGCGCATGCCCTTGTTGCAGATCACGTCGCCGCCGCCCTCGGAGATCAGCAGCACCTCGTTGAGCGGTGCCTCGCCGGCCTCCAGGGTGGCGTTGACCATGGTGAAGACCTCGTAGGGGCCGACGAAGTCGAGCTCCTCCGCGCCCTCGAAGATCAGGATGCCGATCGTGCTCGTGGTCATGAAATCACTCCTCGCGGTCAGGCGCGCAGCGCGGTGCGGAAGCGCTCGCGGTACTCGCTGGGGCTGAGCCCCAGGTGGCGTTGGAACAGCCGGCGCAGCACCTCGGCCGAGCGGAAACCGCAGGCCGCCGCCAGGCGCTCGAGCTGCTGATCGCTCTCGACCAGCAGGCGCCGGGCCCGCTCCAGGCGGATCCGCTCGACGAAGCGCGCCGGGGTGACGCCGGTCTCGGCGGTGAAGCGGCGCGAGAAGCTGCGCTCGCTCATGGCACAGCGCGACGCCAGGGCTGGCACCGAGAGGTCGCCCCCGGCATGGCTCTCGATCCAGTCGAGCAGCCGCGTCAGGCGCTCGTCCTGCGGCGGCCGCAGCTCCAGGTGCGGCGAGAACTGGTCCTGGCCGCCGGGCCGCATCATGTAGACCACGAGCTGCCGGGCCACGGCACGGGCCAGCTCGCGGCCGTGATCGGCCTCGATCAGGGCCAGGGTCATGTCGATGCCGGCGGTCACGCCGGCCGAGGTCCAGACCTTGCCGTCGCGGATGTAGATCGGGTCGGGGTCGACCTGGACCCGCGGATAGCGGCTGGCCAGCAGCTCGGCGGAATCCCAATGGGTGGTCGCCCGCCGGCCGTCCAGCAGGCCGGCCTCGGCCAGGATGAAGCTGCCGCTGCAGACCGAGGCGACCCGCCTCGCCTGCCCGGCCGCCCGCCGTACGAAGTCGATCAGCTCGGCATCCTCGACGGCCCGCATGACGCCGCGGCCGCCGGCGACCAGCAGGGTGTCGAGGTCGCGCAGCTCGCGGGTCGAGACCGCGCGGTAGCCGCGCTCGGCCTGGAGCTGCACGACGCCGCTGGTCCGCAAGGGCCCGGCCTGCTCGGCCAGCAAGGCGAGTCGGTAGCGCGGCGCCGGCGAGAGCTCGTTGGCCTTGCAGAGCGCCTCCAGCGGGCCGGCGGCGTCGAGGACCTGGCAGTCCTCGAAAGCCAGGCAGAGCACGCTGCGGGGGCTGGCTTCGCTGTTCGTCATGCCCGGCAAGATAGGCCTGGCCGGGTTTGGCTTAAAGGACAGTCATCCCACGAATTCCGCCAGAACTAGGGCCCGGTGCTAAGCGGGCGGCCGGAAGCTGATCAGCTCGCTCTCGACCAGCCAATAGGCCAGGCCCCAGAGCGCGATGGTGATCACGGTGGTGATCAGGGCCTTGCGCCAGAGGTTGGGGTTGCGCGGCGCCGAGCTGGCATGCCCGGTCTCCGGCTCGTCGGGCACCCGCACGCCCCAGGGCAGCACCATGAACAGCACCAGCCACCAGATGATCAGGAAGACCATGATCCCGGTGAACCAGTTCATGGCTGGCTGGCCGTTTGGTTGCCCCTGGCGCCTTCACATAACTTCCTCCCCCCTTGAGGGGGAGGATCGAGGAGGGGGGCGATCGGCGTCCGCCGATCGAAGACCTGCTTTTCAGAGCGCCGGGCCGATGGCCCGTCGGCCCCCCTCCCTAGCCCTCCCCCTCGTGGGGGGAGGGAATGCGATCGCGATAGCCGAGGCGCGCGCGGCCCTGCCTGCTTGGGAAGCGATCTCATGCCGTGACGCGCGTCACGCCTGCTCCAGCTCGATCAGGGTGCCGTAGAAGTCCTTGGGGTGCAGGAACAGGACCGGCTTGTCGTGGGCGCCGATCTTGGGCTCGCCGTCGCCGAGCACGCGGGCGCCCTCGGCCTTGAGGCGGTCGCGGGCGGCGATGATGTCCTCGACCTCGTAGCAGAGGTGATGGACGCCACCGCCCGGGTTGCGCTCCAGGAAGTTGCCGATCGGCGAGTTGTCGCCGAGCGGATAGAGCAGCTCGATCTTGGCGTTGGGCAGCTCGATGAAGACCACGGTGACGCCGTGGTCGGGCTGGTCGAGCGGCTCGGAGACCTTGGCGCCGAGCACGTCGCGATAGCGCGCCGTCGCCGCCTCCAGGTCGGGCACGGCGATGGCCACATGATTGAGATTGCCGATCATGGATTTCCCTTTTTTCGCATCAGTCAAGGCGAATGACTTCGACCTCGGTCACAGGCTTCTTGCCGACCGCCTTGAGGAAGGCCTTGCGGATCGCCGAGACCGCCACCTCGGCGACCCGGCCGTCGTCGCGCGCCCGCAGCGGCAGGCGCTCGATGGCCCGCTCCGCCGCCTCGGCGGCCTCCTCGAGGATCTCGGCTTCCGCCTTCGGATCGATCAGCCCTTGCACCACCAGGCGGGGAGTCTCGTAGAGATGGCCCCGCTCGTCCAGCAGGACGAAGGCCGTGGCCGCGCCGTTGTAGGACATGCGCTTGCGGCTGCGCAGCACCGGGCTGTCGGCCGCCAGGATGCGCCGGCCGTCGAGCGCCAGGCGGCCGGCCGGCACCCGGTCGACGATCTCGGCCCGGCCTGGCGCCAGGCGGATCAGGCTGCCGTTCTCGCCGACCACGGCCTGCGGCACCTGGCAGGCCCGGGCCAGGGCGGCGTGCTCGAAGAGATGCCGCGCCTCGCCGTGCACCGGGACGGCGACCTGCGGGCGCACCCAGCCGTACATCTGGGCCAGCTCGTCGCGCGCCGGGTGGCCGGAGACGTGGACCGGGGCGTCGTGGTCCGAGATCACCCGCACGCCGAGCCGCACCAGGGCGTTCTGCAGCTCGTGGATCGCGGTCTCGTTGCCGGGGATCTCGCGCGAGGAGAAGATCACGCAGTCGCCCTCCTCCAGGACGATGTCCGGGTGGTCGTCGCGGGCGATGCGCCAGAGCGCCGCGCGCGGCTCGCCCTGGCTGCCGGTGCAGAGCAGCAGCACCTCGTCGCGCGGCAGGAAGCCGATGTCGTTGTCCGAGACGATCGGCGGCATGCCGTTGAGATAGCCGGTGGCCCGGGCCGCATCGACGATGCGCCGCATGGAGCGGCCGGCCAGGGCGACCCGCCGGCCATGGCGCTCGGCCGCCTGCATGACGCTTTCCAGCCGTGCGACGTTGCTGGCGAAGCAGGCCACGGCGACCCGGCCGCGCTGCTCGCCGATGATCGCGGCGAGGCTCTCGGCGATGTCGCCCTCCGAGCCGGAATCGCCGGCAACCAGCGCATTGGTCGAATCGCAGACCATGGCCAGGACCTGCTCCTCGGCGAGTGCCCGCAGGGCCGACTCGTCGAAGTCGTCGCCGACCACCGGCTCGGGGTCGAGCTTCCAGTCGCCGGTGTGCAGCACGGTGCCGGCCGCGGTGCGGATCACCACGGCGTTCGGCTCCGGGATCGAGTGGGTCAGGGTGATCAGCTCGATCTCGAAGGGCCCGACGGTGAAGCGCCCGGACAGCGGCACCTCGGTGATCTCGGCGACGTCGAGCAGGCCGGCCTCGGCGAGCTTGGGGCGCAGCAGCTCGGCGGTGAAGGGCGTGGCGTAGATCGGGCAGCCCAGCCGGTCCCAGAGGTGGCCGACGGCGCCGATATGGTCCTCGTGGGCGTGAGTCAGGACCAGGCCGTCGAGCTGGTCGCGGCGCTCTTCGATGTAGGCCGGGTCGGGCAGGATCACCTCGACCCCGGGCAGGCTGTCGCGCGAGAAGGTGACGCCGAGATCGACCATCAGCCAGCGGCCCCGGTGGCCGTAGAGGTTGAGGTTCATGCCGATCTCGCCGGTGCCGCCGAGCGGCAGGAACAGCAGCTCCTCGTCGGCCGTCACGGCGCTCATTGAGAGGCGGCCCGGTTGCGGGCGTGGATCAGGGCGAGACCGGCGACCGTCAGGTCGGCATCGCTGGCCTCGATCCCCTCGACCACCTCGGTGAACAGCGGCGCCAGGCCGCCGGTGGCGATCACCCTGAGCGGCCGGCCGTGCTCCGCGCGGATGCGCTTGATCAGGCCCTCGATCAGGCCGACGTAGCCCCAGTAGACGCCGGACTGCATGGCCGGCACCGTGGCCCCGGCGATCACCTTGGAGGGCCGCTCGATGGAGATGCGCGGCAGCTTGGCGGCGGCGTTGTAGAGCGCTTCCAGGGACAGGTTGACCCCGGGGGCGATGATGCTGCCCTCGTAGCCGCCGTCGGCGCCGACGATGTCGAAGGTGGTCGCCGTGCCGAAGTCGACCACGATGAGGTCGCCGCCGTATTTCTCGTAGGCGGCGACGGCGTTGACCAGGCGGTCGGCGCCGACCTGGTCCGGGCGCTCGATCCGGATCTCCAGCCCGAGCTCGACCGCGGGATCGCCGATCACCAGGGGCTCCACTTCGAAGTAGCGCCGGCAGAGCGTGGTCAGGCCGTGCATGGCGGCCGGCACCACCGAGGCGATGACGGCGCCGTCGATGGCCTTGGGCGTCAGCCCGCCCAGGGTCATGAGCTGGGTCAGCCAGACGGCGTATTCGTCCGGCGTGCGCTTGGAGTCGGTCACGGCACGCCACTGCGCCACCTTCTCCGCGCCGTCGAAGACCGCGAAGACGGTGTTGGTGTTGCCGGCGTCGATGGCTAGCAGCACGGCCCGCTCAGGCTCCCGTCCCGGCCCATCACGCGAAGTAGACCTCGCCGGCGGCGATCTGCCGGCGCTGGCCGTTCTCGAGCTCGAGCAGCAGGGCGCCGCCCGCGTCGAGATCGGCGAAGCGGCCGCTCAGGGTCTCCTTGGGCAGCCGCACCTCGATGGTCTCGCCGAGCCCCTTGGCATGGGTCAGCCAGCGCTTGCGGATCGGCGCGAAGCCCTCCTCCAGCCAGCGGTTGACCCAGCCGAGGAAGTGCCGGCCGAAGGCCTCCAGCATGGCCACCTCGTCCAGGCTGGCCGGCGCGCCCTCGAAGCGCAGCGAGGTCGCCGCCGGCGTCGCCTCGCGCGGGTAGTGCTGGACGTTGACGCCGCAGCCCAGGACCAGCCACTCCAAGCCGCCGTCGGCGGTGAGCTGGGACTCCAAGAGGATGCCGGCCCCCTTGCGGTCGTTGAACAGCACGTCGTTGGGCCACTTGTAGCGGACCTCGACCATCGGCGGCGCCACGCTGCCGACGGCGTCGCCGAGCCCGAGCGCGGCGACGAAGCTGAGCTGGGCGGCCTCGGCCGGGCTGCAGTCGGGCCGCAGCACCAGGGAGAGGTAGAGGTTGCCCGGCGGGCTCGACCAGACCCGGCCGCCCCTGCCCTTGCCGGCGGTCTGCTCGCGGGCCCAGATCAGCGTGCCGTCCTCGGCGCCGTCGCGCGCCCGGCGCTTGGCTTCCTCGTTGGTGCTGTCGACGCTGTCCAGCGCGATCAGGCGATAGGCCGGCGGCAGGCTCGGTTCCGTCTCGGCCATTCTAACCTGTGAAGAGCGCCGCGGCCGCGGCACCGGCGCCGTCGAGCAGCGGCTGCGGCAGGACGAAGAAGAACAGCACGGCGATCGCCGTCGCCGTCAGGATCAGCGACATCTCCCGGCCGAGCGGCCGGTCGAAGGACTCCACCGGATCGTCGAAGTACATCAGCTTGACGATGCGCAGGTAGTAGAAAGCGCCCACCACGCTGGCCAGCACGCCGATGATCGCCAGGGTGTAGAGCTCGGCCTCGATCGCCGCCAGGAAGACGTAGAGCTTGCCGAAGAAGCCGGCCAGCGGCGGGATGCCGGCCATCGAGAACATGTAGATGGCCAGGGCGAAGGCCAGCAGCGGCTGGGTCTTGCTCAGCCCGGCCAGGTCGTCGATGCCCTCGACCATGCGCATCTTCTGGCGCATGCAGAGGATGCAGGCGAAGGTGCCGACGTTCATCACCAGGTAGATCGCCATGTAGACGATGACCGCCTGGACGCCCTCCTCGGTGCCGGCGGCCAGGCCGATCAGGGCGTAGCCGATGTGGCCGATCGAGCTGTAGGCCATCAGGCGCTTGATGTTGGTCTGGGCGATGGCGGCCAGCGCGCCCAGCACCATGGAGCCGATCGAGATCAGCACGATGATCTGCTGCCACTGGTCGTGCAGGTCGCCGAAGGGCTCGAGCATGACCCGCAGCAGCAGGCCCATGGCGGCGATCTTGGGCGCGTTGGCGAAGAAGGCGGTGACCGGCGTCGGCGCGCCCTCGTAGACGTCGGGCGTCCACATGTGGAAGGGCACCGCCGAGACCTTGAAGGCCAGGCCGGAGACCAGGAAGACCAGGCCGAACAGCAGGCCGATCGAGGGCCCCTCGCCGCCCGCGGCGATGCCGCTCATGACCTCGGCCAGGCCGTCGAAGGAGGTCGTGCCGGCGAAGCCGTAGACCAGCGAGCAGCCGTAGAGCAGCATGCCCGAGGACAGCGCGCCGAGGACGAAGTACTTCAGGCCGGCCTCGCTGGAGCGCAGGTTGTCGCGGCGCACGGCGGCGATGACGTAGAGCGACAGGCTCTGCAGCTCAAGGCCCATGTAGAGCGCGATCAGGTCGTTGGCCGAGACCATCATCATCATGCCGAGCGCGGCGAAGAGCATGAGGATGGGGATCTCGAAGCGGGCCATCTCCTCGCGCTCGATGTAGGTCAGCGACATGGCGATGGTCAGCGCCGCGCCGGCCAGGATGAAGAGCTTCATGAAGTCGGCGAAGGCGTCGGCGACGAAGAGCCCGCCGAAGGCGGTGACCGTCCCCGTGCGCGGCACCAGGATCAGCAGCACGATGGCCGCCAGGGCGACCAGCACGGCGCCGATCAGCACCAGGCGGGTCGAGCGGTCCTCGCCGCGGAACACGCCGATCATCAGCAGCAGGCTCGCCGCGCAGGCGACGAAGATCTCGGGCAAGGCGGTGATCAGATCGGCGTTGATCATGGCGCGATCCTCACTGCCCGCCGCCGAGCGCCGCGACTGCACCGCCCGGCTGGCCGGCGGCCGCCAGGGCGGCGTCGTAGTTGTCGATCAGGTTCTCGACCGAGGCGGACATGATGTCGATGAAGGAGGCCGGATAGATGCCCATCCAGAGCACGATCAGGACCAGGGGCGCGAAGACCAGGCGCTCGCGCCAGTTCATGTCGAGCATGTCCTTGAGGTCGTCGAAGGTGATGCTGCCGAAGATCACCCGGCGATAGAGGTAGAGCATGTAGGCCGCGCCGAGCACCATGCCGCTGGCCGCCAGCAGCGCGACCCAGGTGTTGACCTGGAAGGCGCCGACGATGATCAGGAACTCGCCGACGAAGCCGCTGGTCCCCGGCAGGCCGACCGAGGCCAGCATGAACAGCATGAAGACCAGGGCGTAGACGGGCATGCGCTGCGCCAGCCCCTCGTAGCGCGCGATCATGCGGGTGTGCAGGCGGTCGTAGACCACGCCGACGATGAGGAAGAGCGCGCCCGAGACGATGCCGTGGGACAGCATCTGGATCATCGCGCCTTCCAGGCCCTGCTGGGTCAGGGTGAAGATGCCCAGGGTCACGAAGCCCATGTGGGCGACCGAGGAATAGGCGATCAGCTTCTTCATGTCCTCCTGGGCCAGGGCCACGAGGGAGGTATAGATCACTGCGATGAC
>JANQLT010000144.1 GCA_028280455.1 Kiloniellales bacterium | reverse complement strand
CGGGGGAGAGGGATGCGCAGGCTTGGTGAGGCGCAGCCGAGCCTAGCCGGAGCCGGGTGAGGGGGCTGTTCGTTTCGACGTCGAAGGCTGCAGCGACGGGTGGCGATCGCTGGAGCGTCACCGGATCGCCGCAGCGGTGACGATGCCGCCCAAGCAGGGGACGCCCTAATACTTCAGCGGAATGACCGTTTGCGTGCCCGGGCCCTTCAGCTCGATCGCGGCGGCCTCGAAGGAGGGCGCGCCGAGGATGGTGATCCAGGCGCCGTTGCTGAAGCCGAGGCCTTCGGCGGGCAGGCCGACCCAGGTCAGGTCGAAGTCGCCGTTGTCGTTCTCGTCGTGGTAGGCGGCGATGGCGTACTTGCCGGGCGGCAGGCCCTTGATCGTCAGGGTCGCCGTGTCGCCCTCGACCGGCGCGGAGCTGCCGGCGATCCGGCCCTCGTCCGTGGCGAAGGACTCGGCGTCGGCCCAGACGCCGATGCGGACGCGGCCCTTGGCCTCCCGGATCGCCTCGATGACGATGGTCAGCTCGGCTTCCTGGTCCGCCGGCGCCTCGCGCGCGACGCCGCCCATCAGGGCGGCCACGGCCAAGATCGTCAGAAAGCGCATCCTGCGCATCTCCGGTTCCCCTAAGCTGGGACCTTGCCGGTCTCCCTCGGACGAGGCTTTGGGGAGACGGCGCTTCCGGGCCCTCTTGAGCTGAAACATATAGAATATACGGGTGGTTAAGAGAAGGCCTCCCCGTTGCAGAGCAGACCTGTGGAGCCGCCATGACGATCCCCCTCGAGCCTCTGCGCGACGCGCTGACCGCCTTCGACGGTAGGGCCACGACGATTCTCGGCGAGGCCGAGGCCCGCTTCGCCGAGGCGCCGGGCTACCTGGAGGCGCTGATCGCCCTGGCCGGCGAGGGCGACGCGCGCGTCTCCGGCGGCGCGACCTGGCTGATCAAGGCAAGGCTCGAGGCCGGCGGCCGGCTCGGGCCGGGCGAGACCTCGGCGCTGCTGACCAAGCTGGCGTTGATCACGGCCTGGGACGCGCAACTGCACCTTTGCCAGATCGCCCGGTATCTAACCTTCGGCGCCGGGGACGCCGAGCGCTTCTCGAGCTGGCTGGAAGGCCTCCTGACGCACAAGCGCCCCTTCCTGCGCGCCTGGTCGCTCGATGCGCTCTGCCGCGTCGCGCTGCAACATGAAGGCTATCGCGCGCGGGCACTCGAAGCGCTGGAGGCGGGCGCGCAGGACCCGGCCGCCTCGGTCAAGGCGCGGGTCCGCCGGCTGCGCAAGGAGACGGGGCTCCATACCAAAGCTCGATGAGCTCGACTCATCGCGCTTTGGCAAGCGCGACCGCGCGCCCGCGGCGAAGCGAGGAAAGCCCCGCGTGGCGCCTGAACGCCATAGAGCCTGCGATGAGCTCCACTCATCGCAGGCTGGTATTGGTCGACGGGCTTGGGAACGGCGGCGCCGGCCGTCAGCCGTAGAGCGCTTCCAGGCGCTCGCCGTAGGTCGCCTTGATGACGTGCCGGCGGATCTTCAGGGTCGGCGTCAGCATCTCGTTCTCGACGCCGAAGGGCTCGTCGGCGATCGTGAAGCGGCGGATGCGCTCGATGTTCGAGAGGCCGCTGTTGACCTTCTCGACGACCTTGGCGAGCGCCGAGCGGAGGTCGGGGTCCTCGACCAGCGCGGCCAGGTCGGCCTGCTTGCCGTTCTCGCGGGCCCAGGTCACCAGGAACTCGTGGTCGGGCACCAGCAGGGCGACCAGGTGCGGGCGCTTGTCGCCGACCACCATGGCCTGGGCGATCTCCGCCTGCAGGGTCAACATGCCCTCGAGGCGCGCCGGCGAGACGTTGTCGCCGCCGGAGAGGACGATGATGTCCTTCTTGCGGTCGGTGATGGTGATGTAGCCCTCGTGGTCGATCTCGGCGATGTCGCCGGTGTGCAGCCAGCCGTCGCGGATCGCCTCGGCGGTGGCCTCCGGGTTCTGCCAGTAGCCCTTCATGACCAGCTCGCCCTTGACCAGCAGCTCGCCGTCCTCGGCGATGCGCACCTCGACGCCCTGCATCGGCGGCCCGACCGAGCGCATCTTGACCTTGCCCGGCGGGTTGGCCGAGACCACCGGCGAGGCCTCGGTCTGGCCGTAGCCCTGCAGCACCGGCACGCCGAGCGCGGTGAAGAACAGGCCGATCTCCGGGTTCAGCGCGGCGCCGCCGGAGACCATTCCCTTGAGCCGGCCGCCGAAGCGCTGGCGCACCTTCTCGCGCACCAGCTTGTCGAGCAGGCGGTTCTGCAGGCTCTCGAAGAGGCCCAGGCCGCCGGGGGCCTCGGCGTCCTTGAGGCCGAGCGCCAGGGTCTTGTCGAACAGCTTCTGCTTCATGCCGCCCTGCTTCTCGACGCCGCGCCGGATCCGCTGGTGCATGGCTTCGTAGAGCCGCGGCACGGCGGTCATCACCGTCGGCCGCGCCTCGCCGAGATTGTCCAGCAGCTTGTCGACGCTCTCGGCGTAGTAGATCTCGGCGCCGATCGACAGCGGGAAGAACTGGCCGGCGGTGTGCTCGTAGGAGTGCGACAGGGGCAGGAAGGAGAGGAAGACCTCCTGGCCGAGGCCGAAGGACTGCAGCAGGTGATAGGCGCTCTGGCAGTTGGCCAGGATGTTGCCGTGGCTGAGCATGACGCCCTTGGGCGCGCCGCCGGTGCCCGAGGTGTAGATGAAGCAGGCCACCTCGTCGCGCCCGGCCGCGGCCGGCTTGACGTCGCCGGCGGCCTCGCCCTTGGCCAGGCAGTCGGCCCAGCTCGTCACCGCGACGCCGTCGGGGATCTCGGACGGCGCCTCCAGGGCCACCACCCAGCGGCAGGCGGCGCTCTCGGCCGCGGCCGGCAGCAGCCGCTTGGCCAGGGCCTCGGTCGAGACGATGGCGCCGGCCGCGCCGCTGTCGCCGAGGATGTGGGCGTGGTCGGCGCTGGTGTTGGTGGTGTAGGCCGGCACCGTGATCCCGCCGGCCGCCATGATCGCCAGGTCCGCGACCAGCCACTCCGGCCGGTTCTCCGAGACCAGGACGACCCGCTCGCCGCGCTCCAGCCCGAGGGCCCGCAGGCCGGCCGCCAGGGCGCGGACCTGCCGTTCCACCTCGCGCCAGGCGATCGAGCGGTAGCTGCCGTTCTGCTTGGTCCAGAGCAGCGGCTTGTCGGCCAGGCGCTCGGCCTGGGCGAAGAACATGTCGGTCAGGCTGGTAATGCTCTCGTAGTCGGTCACCAGGCGTGTCTCCCTCGATCGGCGGCTCTGGCGGCCGCTTCCGCCCATATGGGGGCGCGGGGTCTGGGTTGCATGACTTGGCGTTGCCGTCAATGCGGCCTATATCGCCAAGGGCATTGGGAGAAGCGACATGGCGGCAGAGCGCGCGCGACGCGAGGAGCACGAAAAGGACGATGGCGAGGGCACGGGGCCGCTGCCCGAGTGGGACCTGAACGACCTCTACCCGGGGCCCGAGTCGGCGCCGCTGCGCGACGACCTGGCGCACTGCGAAGCCGCCGCCAAGGACTTCCGCGGCCGCCACGAGGGGCGCCTGGCCGAGCTGGAGGGCGCGGCCCTGGGCCGGGCCGTGGCCGAGTACGAGGCGCTGCAGGAGACCCTCGGCCGGGTCATGAGCTACGCCCAGCTCGTCTATTCCGGCGACATGAGCGACGCCGAGGTCGGCCGCTTCTACCAGTCGATGCAGGAGCGCACGACGGCGATCTCGAGCGAGCTGCTGTTCTTCACCCTGGAGCTGAACCGCCTCGACGAGGCCCTGCTGGAAGCCAAGCTCGAGGCCGCCGAGCTGGCGCGCTACCGGCCCTGGATCCGCGACGTCCGCGCCTTCCGCGACCACCAGCTCTCCGACGAGCTGGAGCAGCTCCTGCACGAGAAGTACGTCGCCGGCCGGGCCGCCTGGACCCGGCTGTTCGACGAGACCATGGCGGACCTGCGCTTTCCCTTCGGCGAGGAATCCCTGACCAGCGCCGAGATCCTCAACAAG
The DNA here is from genome assembly GCA_028280455.1 of Kiloniellales bacterium. Taxonomy (GTDB): domain Bacteria; phylum Pseudomonadota; class Alphaproteobacteria; order Kiloniellales; family JAKSDN01; genus JANQLT01. Next base: position 42,803 of record JANQLT010000144.1, on the reverse strand, counting down.
CTGACCGACGCCGACCCGGCGGCGCGCGAGGCCGCCGGCCGCTCGCTCGGCGCGGTCCTGGGCGAGAACCAGCGGGTCTTCGCGCTGATCACCAACACCCTCGCCAAGGACAAGGAGATCGAGGACAAGTGGCGCGGCTACGCCCGGCCGGTCTCGTCGCGCAACCTCGGCAACTACGTCGAGGACGAGGTGGTCGAGGCCCTGGTCGCCGCCGTGCGCGAGTCCTTCCCGCGGCTGTCCCACCGCTACTACAAGCTCAAGGCCCGCTGGATGGGCCGGGACAAGCTCGACTACTGGGACCGCAACGCGCCGCTGCCCGACGAGGAGGACCGCACGATCCCCTGGAGCGAGGCGCGCGAGACCGTGCTCTCGGCCTACGGCGCCTTCTCCGGCGACCTGGCGGACGTCGGCAAGCGCTTCTTCGACAGCGCCTGGATCGACGCGCCGGTGCGCCCGGGCAAGGCGCCGGGCGCCTTCGCCCATCCGACCGTGCCGGCGGCGCACCCCTACCTGCTGCTGAACTACCAGGGCCGGCTGCGCGACGTCATGACCCTGGCCCACGAGCTCGGCCACGGGGTCCACCAGGTGCTGGCCGGCGGCCAGGGGCACCTGATGTCCGACACGCCGCTGACCCTGGCCGAGACCGCCAGCGTGTTCGGCGAGATGCTGACCTTCCGCGCCCTGCTCGCCGCCGAGCAGGACCCGGCCAAGCGCAAGATCATGCTGGCCGGCAAGGTCGAGGACATGCTCAACACCGTGGTCCGGCAGATCGCCATGCACGGCTTCGAGCAGCAGGTCCACGACCGGCGCCGCCAGGGCGAGCTGACCGCCGAGGAGCTGGGCGAGATCTGGCTGGAGACCCAGCGCGAGAGCCTCGGCCCGGCCCTGCGCCTGGAGGGCGAGTACAGGAACTACTGGGCCTACATCCCGCACTTCATCCACGTGCCCTTCTACGTCTATGCCTACGCCTTCGGGGACTGCCTGGTGAACTCGCTCTATGCCGTCTACGAGCAGGCGGCCGAGGGCTTCGCCGAGAAGTACCTGGAGATGCTCAAGGCCGGCGGCACCAAGCGCCACAAGGAACTGCTCGCCCCCTTCGGCCTCGACGCCTCCGACCCCAGCTTCTGGGCCAAGGGCCTGGGCGTCGTCGAAGGCTTCATCGACGAGCTGGAGGCGCTGGACTGAGGGGACCCACGACAGTGTTACTTTGATCGTACTTTCGTCGTATACTGCCGAGGGATGCACGCGTTTCCGGAGGCGGCGAAATGGCCATGACCCGCAAGACGATCACGATCCCCGATGTGATGGACCGTTGGGTCAAGTCCCAGATCGATCGGGGGCGCTACGGCAACGACAGCGAGTACTTCCGTGACCTGATCCGGCGCGACCAGGACCAACAAGCCAAGCTGGCGGCGCTGCGGGTGGCCATCCAGGAAGGCCGGGACAGCGGAGAGACCGACGATCGGGTCAGCGGCCTCGTGGCCGAGGGGCGGCTCACCGACGCCTTCTTCGAACCTTTGCCGCCGGAGGAGCTGGACGCCTGGGGACAATGAAGCGCAGCGGGACGCGCTGACGGTCGTCACCCTGGACGCGATCTTCGCCGACTACGGCGTCACCGTCCTCTGGTAGCGCTTGGTAGCGCTAGAAAAGGCCACTGCTCCCTCCCATCTCCAAGCCATGAGCGACGACGTCTACGGGCCTGAAGATTCGCGCCTTTCCGGGCGGATGGGGCGCTATGCCAAGGTCGGCACGCAGGTCGGCGGCTTGGCCGCGCAGGTCTTCGGCGCGCGCGTGCTCGGCGTCGGGCTCGACCGCGGCCGGCACTCGGCCGACCTCAAGGCGGCGCTCGGCGGCCTCAAGGGGCCGCTGATGAAGGCGGCGCAGATCCTGGCGACCATACCCGACGCGCTGCCGCGGGAGTACGCCGAGGAGCTGCGCCAGCTGCAGTCCAACGCGCCCTCCATGGGCTGGCACTTCGTCAAGCGGCGCATGCGCTCGGAGCTCGGCCCGGGCTGGCAGAAGAAGATGCAGCGCTTCGAGCACGAGGCCGCGGCCGCCGCCTCGCTCGGCCAGGTCCATCGGGCGGTCTCCCTCGAGGGCGAGGAACTGGCCTGCAAGCTGCAGTACCCGGACATGCAATCGGCGGTCGAGGCCGACCTGCAGCAGCTCAAGCTCGCCTTCTCGATCTACCGCCGCTACGACCGGGCGATCGACCCAGGCGACATCTACAACGAGCTGGCGGCCCGGCTGCGCGAGGAGCTGGACTACGACCGCGAGGCCCGGCACATGCGGCTCTATACGGCCATCCTGGCCGACGAGCCGAGCATCCATATCCCGCGGCCGCAAGCCGCGCTCTCGACCGGCCGCCTGCTGACCATGAACTGGCTCGAGGGCGTGCCGCTGCTCGAGTTCTGTGCGCGTACGGACGATCCGGAGGCCCGCAAGGCGGTCGCCTTGACCATGTTCCGCGCCTGGTACGTGCCGTTCTACTACTTCGGGATCATTCACGGCGACCCGCATCTCGGCAACTACAGCGTACGCGCGGACGGCGGCATCAACCTGCTGGATTTCGGCTGCGTGCGGATCTTCCCGCCCAGCTTCGTCTCGGGCGTCATCCAGCTCTACGAGGCGCTCGACAAGGACGACCCGGACCTGGCGGTGGCTGCTTACGAGACCTGGGGATTCAAGGACATCAGCAAGGACCTGCTGCAGGCCCTCAACATCTGGGCCAACTTCCTCTACGCGCCGCTGCTGGAGGACCGGCCGCAGCGCATCCTCGGCGACCAGGGCGCCCTGTACGGCGCCAACGTCGCCGGCAAAGTGCACAAGGAGCTGCGGCGTCTCGGCGGCGTCCGGCCGCCGCGCGAGTTCGTGCTGATGGACCGGGCGGCGATCGGCCTGGGCTCGGTCTTCATGCACCTGGAGGCCGAGATCAACTGGCACCGCGTGTTCCACGAGATGATCGCGGACTTCGACGTGGCGACGCTGGCGGCGCGGCAGACGGCGGCGCTGGAGGCCGCCGGGCTGGAGCATCCGGCCTGACGCGGCCGGAATCGGGCGAACTCCCCCCTGTCCACAGCCCGCATGGCCAAAGCCCTTGCCAGAGCCGGGGCGAGCCGCCATTAAGAAACCCAATGGGGATCGGTGGCTCCGACGGGGTAGCGGGCAGTCCATGAAGATTGCGGTGCCGAAAGAGACGCGGGCGCATGAAACCCGCGTGGCCGCTTCGCCCGAGAGCGTCAAGCGGCTCGTGGCGCTGGGTGCCGAGCTGGTCATCGAGTCGGGGGCCGGCGCGGCCGCGGCCATCGCCGACGGCGACTACGAGGCGGCCGGCGCCAGCATCGCCCAGGGCGCCAAGGCGGCCCTAGAGGGCGCCGACGTGGTGCTCAAGGTGCAGCGCCCGCAGATCGGCGGCAGCGCCGACGAGCTGAAGCTGATCGACCCCAAGTCCCTGCTGATCTCGATCCTCGACCCCTTGCGGGCGACCGAGGATGCCGCGGCCATCGCCAAGGCCGGGGTCACCTCCTTCGCCGTCGACCTGATGCCGCGGACCACCCGCGCCCAGTCGATGGACGTGCTCTCCAGCCAGGCCAACCTGGCCGGCTACAAGGCGGTGATCGACGCCGGCGCGACCTTCGGCCGGGCCTTTCCGCTGATGATGACGGCGGCCGGCACCATCCAGCCGGCCAAGGTCTTCATCATGGGCGCCGGTGTCGCCGGCTTGCAGGCCATCGCCACGGCCCGCCGGCTCGGCGCCGTGGTGCTGGCGACCGACGTGCGGCCGGCGTCCAAGCAGGAGGTCGAGAGCCTCGGCGCCAAGTTCGTCGCGGTCGAGGACGAGGAGTTCGCCCAGGCCCAGACGGCCGGCGGCTACGCCAAGGAGATGAGCGACGCCTACAAGGAGAAGCAGGCGGCGCTGGTGGCCGAGACCATCGCCAAGCAGGACATCGTCATCACCACCGCGCTGATCCCGGGCCGGCCGGCGCCGAAGCTGGTCAGCGCCGAGATGGTGCGCTCCATGCAGCCGGGCTCGGTGATCGTCGACCTGGCGGTCGAGACCGGCGGCAACTGCGAATTGAGCGAGCCCGGCAAGGTGGTCGACGTCGAGGGCGTGACCATCGTCGGCCACATGAACGTGCCCGGGCGCTTGGCGCGCGACGCCAGCCAGCTCTATGCGCGCAACCTCTACAACTTCCTCGAGCTGATGATCGACAAGGAGAGCAAGGCGCTCTCGCTCGACCTCGAGGACGACCTGATCGCCGGCACGCTGGTCACCCGCGAAGGCGAGATCGTCCACGAGCGGGTCCGCGCGGCGGCCGAAGCGGCCGGCATCATCGAGCCGGCCCAGCCGGCGCCCGAGCCCGCGCCGGCAGCCGAGCCCGCGGCCGAAGCGGCGGCCGATCCCGGCGCGGAGTCCGCCCAAGAATCCGGCCAGGAACCCGGCCAGGAGTCCGGAGGCGATAAGTCATGACGCCACAGGAGCTGACCCAGAAGTCGCAGGATCTGGCCGATCGCCTGCGCGACATCGCCAACGAGGTGCAGCAGCAGAGCAGCGACGCGCTGATCATGGCCAGCCAGCTCCGCGAGGACGGCGGCACCTCGGCGCTGATGGTCGGCCTGACGGTCTTCGTGCTGGCGGTCTTCGTCGGCTACCACGTGGTCTGGCGGGTGACGCCGGCGCTGCACTCGCCGCTGATGGCGGTCACCAACGCGATCTCCTCGGTGATCATCGTCGGCGCGCTGATCGCCGCCGGCCCGGCCGACTTCGGCTTCAGCGAGATCATGGGCTTCATCGCGGTCACCCTGGCCGCCGTCAACATCTTCGGCGGCTTCATCGTGACCCAGCGGATGCTCTCCATGTTCAAGAAGAAGCAGCGTTAGGGGCCGGACATGAGCGCCGATTTCGCCGCCCTGGCCTACCTGGTCGCCTCGGTCTGCTTCATCCTGGCCCTGCGCGGCTTATCGCATCCGGAGAGCAGCCGCAACGGCAACCTCTTCGGCATGGTCGGCATGGCCATCGCCATCATCACCACCTTGGCCCTGCCGGGCGTGGTCAGCTTCGGGCTGATCTTCGCCGGCCTGCTGATCGGCGGCGCCATCGGCACCGTGATCGCCCTGCGCATCCAGATGACCGCGCTGCCGCAGCTCGTCGCGGCCTTCCACTCGCTGGTCGGCCTGGCGGCGGTGCTGGTCGCGGCCGCCGCCTTCTACAAGCCGCAGGCCTACGGCCTCGGCACGCCGGGCGACATCAAGGTCGCCAGCCTGGTCGAGATGTCGATCGGCGTGGCCATCGGCGCCATCACCTTCACCGGCTCGATCATCGCCTTCGTCAAGCTGCAGGGCATCATGAGCGGCAAGCCGCTGGTCTTCCCGATGCAGCACCCGCTGAACGCAGGCATCGGCATCCTGATCGTCATCCTGGTCATCTGGTTCTGCATCGACCAGACCGGCACCTTGTTCTGGCTCATCGTGCTGCTGTCGCTGGCCATCGGCCTGCTGTTGATCCTGCCGATCGGCGGCGCCGACATGCCGGTCGTGGTCTCGATGCTGAACTCCTACTCGGGCTGGGCCGCCTGCGGCATCGGCTTCACGCTCGAGAACCCGCTGCTGATCATCACCGGCGCCCTGGTCGGCTCCTCGGGCGCGATCCTCAGCTACATCATGTGCAAGGGCATGAACCGCTCGATCTTCAACGTGATCCTGGGCGGCTTCGGCGGCGAGGTGGCGGGCCCGGCCGGCGCCGGCGACGACGACCGCACGGTCAAGCAGGGCGCGGCCGACGACGCGGCCTTCCTGATGGGCAACGCCACCAAGGTGATCATCATCCCGGGCTACGGCATGGCGGTGGCCCAGGCCCAGCACGCGCTGCGCGAGATGGCCGACCTGCTGAAGGACAAGGGCGTCGACGTGCGCTACGCCATCCACCCGGTCGCCGGGCGCATGCCGGGCCACATGAACGTGCTGCTGGCCGAAGCCAACGTGCCCTACGACGAAGTCTTCGAGATGGAAGACATCAACCGCGACTTCCGCGAGACCGAGGTCGCCTTCGTCATCGGCGCCAACGACATCACCAACCCGGCGGCCAAGACCGACAAGACCTCGCCGATCTACGGCATGCCGATCCTCGACGTCGAGGACGCCCAGCACGTGCTCTTCGTCAAGCGCTCCATGGCCAGCGGCTACGCCGGCGTCGGCAACGAGCTGTTCTACCGCGACAACACCATCATGCTGTTCGGTGACGCCAAGGTGATGTGCGAGAACATCGTCAAGGCCCTGGAGCACAACTAGGGGCGGTCTCCGCTTGGGCGGATTCGTCGCGGCAGCCTTCGACATCGAAACGAACTGCCCCCTCACCCGGCTTCGGCTAAGCTCAGCCTTCGGCCTCGCTAAGCCTCCACGGCCCTCTCCCCCGTCGGGGGAGAGGGATGCGCAGGCTTGGTGAGGCGCAGCCGAGCCTAGCCGGAGCTGGGTGAGGGGGCAGTTCGTTACCCTCATGAAGACCAGAGACATCAACGGCCTCAGGTTCTCGTCGATCGCCCAACCCACGGCCGACGACATCGCGCTATGGGACAGCCTGAGCGACGAGGAACGCGCTACGATCATCGAGCGCGATGAGCAAGCGGCGTTCGAAAGCGGTGTCGCGGAGGAGGCTTCTTTGCGGGACATCGTGAGCGAAGCCCGCGGCGAACGGAAACGTGGACCATAAGCTCTCTCGCCGCGCGAGAGCCGACCTCGAGCACACTGTCGGCGCAGAGCGTCAAAACCCCCACCGGCACCACGGCCCCTTGCGCCGCAGCGCGCCGCTCCTGAGCACCAGGCTCTCCACGTCGTAGCCCTGCTCCTCGAGCCAGGCCCAGGGTGGGCCAGGCCAGGCGACGCTCTGGAAGTCGACGCGGCCCAGGCGGTCGAGGAAGACGCCTTCCTTGCGCAGGCGGCGGGCCTGCTCGTGGTCGCTGCCGCCGTCGTGGCGCTCGGCGATCTTGCCCTGGCTGTTGAGGACGCGGTGCCAGGGCACCTTGCTGCGCGCGGGCAGGACAGCCAGGGCCCGGCCGACGCGGCGCGCCGAGCCGACCTCGGCGACCAGGGCGACCTGGCCGTAGGTGGCGACCTGGCCGGCCGGGATCTGGCGGACGATGTCGTAGATCCGCGCGTCGGTGGTCCTGGCCGCCCCGCCGGTCACGGCCCGACCGTGACCGCCGGCCGCGATGCCTCGGCGACGGCGAAGGCGCAGGATGCGCCGCAGTGCGCGGCCAGCCAGGCGCAGAGCTCCTCGGCGGCCGGGGCCGGGTCGGCCTCGAGGGACTGCACGGTCAGCACCGCGTCGCGGGTCGCCGGAGTCGTGGCGCTGCGGGCGTCCTGGTACCAGTTCCAGCGCCGGCAGAGCAGCTTCCCGGCGTCGGCATAGACGATCTCGCCGGGCTTCGGCGGGTCGTCGCGGCCCTCGGCGTCGCCCAGGGCGATGAAGCTGTCGCCCGGCCGGCTCGGCCGGAAGGCCAGGCCGCCGGCGAGCAGCGCCAGGTCGTCGGCGCCGACCGGCATGCGGTGGCGGAGCGACAGCGCGTTGTAGGCGTCGACCAGGGCGTTGACCCGGGGCAGGCCGCGGCCCTGCTGCACGGCCTTGAGCAGGCGCTCGACCGAGGAGCGGTAGCTGGTCTTCTTGACCCCGAAGGCCTTGTAGGCGCTGCGCCAGGCCTGCAGCTCGGGCAGCTCGGCGAGGGGCCTCTCGCCCAGGTCTTCGGCCGCCGCCGCTTCGATGGCCGCGATGGCCTCGGCGAGGGCCGGCGGCCGCTCGGCGGCGATCGTCAGGCCGCGGGCCACGACCAGGGCGACCCGATAGGCGGGGAAGGCCTCGGCGATCTCGGCGATCGTCAGGGTGACGGGCATTCAGCTTCCAGAGCCAGGCTCAGCCTCGATTCAGGCTTTATTGTAGTTACAACTGTTATTATATACTGTCGAGGATGGACTTCGAGTGGGACGAGGCAAAGCGGCTCGCCAACGTCGAGAAGCGTGCCATCGATTTCCGCCGCGCCAAGGAGATCTGGAACGGCCCGGCCCTCGAAGTGCCATCGCCGCAGGATCGGCACGGTGAAAGACGATTCGTCGCGCTGGGGCAGCTCGAAGGACGCATTCTAGCCGTCGTCTTTGCTCTGCGCGGCAATACCAGGCGGATCATCAGCGCGAGAAGGGCGCGGGAAAGTGAGGAAGCGGTTTACAAGACAGCGCTTGGGCGAGGGCCTTGAGCTGGACCTGACCGATTGGCAGCGCTTGGACGGTCTGTCGGAGGCGGACATCGGCCGCGCCATCGATGCCGACCCGGATAGCATCGAGCTGCGCCCGGGCTGGCTCAAGAATGCCGTCGTCGTGCAACCCGCTCGCCCCAAGCAGCAGACCACGATCCGTTTCGACGCGGACCTGTTGGACTGGTTCAAGTCGCACGGTCGGGGCTATCAGACTCTGATGAACGCCGTCCTCAGGGCTTACTACGAGACCCACCGCAACAAAGACGGGTGAGCCGCTTCGCCTTCTCGGCAGCGAGCTTCTCCGCGTATCTCAGGACCACTTCGTCTTGGGCCGGGGCTGCTCGACGCCGTCGACCAGGATGGCCTCGACATGCTCGTTGTAGAAGCAGACGTGGTCCTTGATGCGGGCCGATTCGGGCAGGGGATCGGGGTAGGCCCAGGCGACGTCCTCGAAGCGCCGCTCGCCGATCCGCGCCGACCAGTAGCGGGCGCGGCCCTTGTAGGGGCAGGCGGAGCGCCTGGCCGAGGCCTCCAGCAGGTCGAAGCGGACGTCGGCCTCGGGGATGTAGTAGCGGACGGGCAGATCGGTCTCGAAGAGGAAGCGCGCCCGGCGGCTGTCGGCCACGACCTGGCTGCCGAGCTTGACGGTCACCCGCCGCGTGCTGTCCAGGATGTCGAGGCGGACCCGCGGGTCGCGGGCATGGACGAAGGCCTCCTCGTCCTCCTCCAGCCACTTGTCGACCCGGTTCCAGTAGAAGGCGCGATAGCCGGCCAGCGCGGCGACCTCGTCGTAGGGCTGCTCGTAGCCCCAGAGGGCGTTCTCGGCGCGGCGCCCCTCGACGACCAGGGACCAGTGGCTGGCCGTGCCCTTGAAGGGGCAGTGGCTGCTGTGCTCGCTGCGCTCCAGCAGGTCCTGGCGAATGTCGGCCAGCGGGAAGTAGTAGACCGGCAGCAGCCCGGTCTCGCGCAGCAGCATCACGCCGGTCGTGTCGGCCACGGTCTCGCCGTTGAACAGCACGCGCAGGCGCTTGGCGCAGGGCTCGAGAAAGACCTGATAGTCGGGCTGCTCGGCGAAGCCGGGGGCAGAGTTGTTGGCCGCGCTGCTGAGGCTCATCGCGACGGGCTCCGGGGCTGGACGTCCGCAGTGTGACGTCTCGGCCGGCCCGGCGAAAGACTCGCGTCAGCCGGCGCCGGCGGGGCCTTGCCTATTGGGGAGCATGGCCAGCAGCAGCAGGGCCGGGGGAAAGAGGGCGGCCGCCAGGCCCCAGGCGAAAGGGCCTCGCCCGCGCCGCTCGGCGAGCCTGCGTCCGGCGAGAACCAGAGCCAGCGTCAAGCAGAGGAGAAAGGCCAGGCTCGGCCACATCATCGCGTTCGCCTCCTTCGCGTGGATCACTCGGTGACCTCTAGGAGGTATAGGAGCGCCCTGGGCCGTTCAAGGGCCAGGCGTCAAGCTTGGACAGTTGGCGATCGGGCAAAAGCTAAGCGCCCGGCCGGCGACCGGGCGCTCATCTCAACCCAGAAACCCACGGAAGGGGCTAGTAGCCCTCGCGCTCCATACGCTTGCGCAGCAGCTTGCGGTAGCGGCGCACGGCCTCGGCGCGCTCGCGCTTGCGGCGCTGGGAGGGCTTCTCGAAGTGGCGGCGGAGCTTCATCTCGCGGAAGATGCCCTCGCGCTGCATCTTCTTCTTCAGCGCGCGGAGGGCCTGGTCGACGTTGTTGTCGCGGACATGAACGTGCACGGGCGGTCCTCAACCCCTTCTAGGTCAACGTTTTTCAAGACAAACAAAGCCATCGCTGCGGCCCAACCGCAGCGGGGAGGCTGTGTGTATCACGTCCCGATGGCTTTGCAAAGGTTACTTTCCGGCGCCGGCCGGCCGCGAGATGGATCGAATTCGAAACAAATCCACCGCGCATTTGGCCGACATTCCCCTAAAAACTAAAACAAATCAAAGAAAAACTCGGTGCGATACATGGCAGATACCTAAAATGCTGTGGGATCTTTAAATCGATATCAGAATTATACGGCTAGATTGCTCCTTACAACAAGAAATGAGGAGCTCTAGTCATGATCAAGAACATTCTCCGCGCCACCGCCTTCGCCCTTGCCGTGGCCGCCCTGCCGGGCCTGGCCGCGGCCAAGCTGCCCGACAGCTCCCCCCACGTGCGCGGCCTGCAGGTCAACCCGGCCGGCGCCGTGAGCAGCGCCGCCTTCCCCAAGTGGACGGGCGCGCTGGGTCGGAGCTGGGCCCATGAGAGCGAGGCCTGCACGGCCAAGATGGGCCGGGATTGCAAGCTCGGCCGCTGGCAGAACTTCCTTAAGAAGATCCGCGGCCTGGACGCCACCCGGCAGATCCGCCAGGTCAATTCCTACGTGAACGCCACGCGCTACCGCGACGACAGCAATATCTGGGGCAAGAGCGACTACTGGGCCGCGCCCGGCGAGTTCTTCGCCCGCGGCGGCGACTGCGAGGACTATGCGATCGCCAAGTACCTGTCGCTGAAGAGCCTGGGCTTCGACCCGAACGACATGCGGATCCTGGTGCTGCGGGACCGCGTCCGGGGCCTGCACGCGGTGCTGCTGGTCGAGCACGGCGGCCAGACCCTGGTGCTCGACAACCTGTCGCAGCGGGTCAAGACCTGGAACGAGCTGCCCAACTATTCGCCCCTCTACTCGGTCAACGAGGCCAGTTTCTGGCTCCACCCCGGCCTGAAGGTCGGCTGAGCCAACCCGCCGGGACCGAGAGAAGAATGAGCAAGAACATCACGGTGCCCGGATCGACGATGAGTTGCGCACCGGAGACGACGCGAGGGTCCGCAAGAACTTGAGCTCCTCTGTTTGACTTGCGGATAGCCTGGGCCGGATCCTCCTCGTGGATCCGGCCCTTTTCTGTTGGGGCCCGCCGCCTCATGCGGCCCGGTGGTCGATCTTGCGGGCCCGGGTCAGGCGCTGCAGCAGCTCGGCCTGCAGGCCGAGCAGGCCGGCCTGGGTGGGGTCGCGCGGCGGCGCGCCGGGCGGCAGGATCGGCTCGTCGAGCCGGGCCGGGCGGCCGGACAGCACGAAGACGCGGTGGCCGAGGCGCAGGGCCTCCAGGGGATCGTGGGTCACCAACAGCAGTGTCCGGCCGGCCAGCAGTGCCGCGGCCAGATCCTGCATCTCGCTGCGGGTGATGGCGTCGAGGGCGGCGAAGGGCTCGTCCATCAGGACCAGCGGCCGTCGCTCCATCAGGGTGCGGGCCAGGGCGACCCGCTGGCGCATGCCGCCGGAGAGCTGGGCCGGCCGCTTGCCCTCCTGGCCGGCGAGGCCGACCCGCGCCAGGAGTTCGCGGGCCTGCTGCTGCAGTGCCGGCCGCCGCTCGCCGCGCAGCCGGGCGCCGAGCAGCACGTTGTCGAGGGCGGAGAGCCAGGGCAGCAGCAGGTCCTGCTGGGCCATGTAGGCGATGCGGCCGCTCAGCGGCCGGCCCTCGGCGTCTTCGACCCGGCCCTCGGCGTCGGCCTCGAGCCCGGCGAAGAGCCGCAAGAGGCTGCTCTTGCCGACCCCAGAGGGCCCGAGCAGGCAGGTCGTGCGCCCGGCCGGCAGGGTCAGCGAGAGGTCCTCGAAGAGCACCGTGTCGTCGTAGACCAGCCGCCCGCCGCGCAGGCTCACCGCCGGCGGCGGCTCGGGGCTCCGGTCGGGGTCGGGGAGAGGACTGGACACGCTTGCTGGGCTCTCGATGCAGGACAGGGCGACTATGGGCATGGCTCCGGGCCCCGGCAACGACCTTCAAACTGGGCCGTCGAGGCCCCGCGCGCGCCCACCAATTGGATCTGGGCGCGCCGGGCGTTCGAGGGCCAGCTATAGCCCAGATCCGGCAATCGTTGCGCGGCTGCGGGTGCCCGCCCATATTGCCGCCATGGCCATCTTGAAAATCGCCCGCATGGGCCACCCGGTCCTGGGCCGGCCTGCCGAGCCCGTCAACGACCCGAGCGCGCCCGAGATTCGGCGCCTGGTGCAGGACATGGTCGAGACCATGCGCGACGCCGGCGGCACCGGCCTGGCCGCGCCGCAGGTGCACGTGCCGAAACGGGTGGTGATCTTCACCGTCGAGGCCGAGCGCGGCGGCGGCGCTGCCCGCGACGAGGGCGACGAGGCGGCGGCGGAGGACGACGAGCGGGGCGTGCCGCTGACCGTGCTGATCAACCCGCAGATCCTGCCGCTCAGCGACGAGCTCAACTACGGCTGGGAGGCCTGTCTCTCGGTCCCCGGGCTGGCCGGCCAGGTGCCGCGCCACACGGCGATCCGCTACAGCGGCTTCGCCCTGGACGGCCGGCAGATCGAGCGCGAGGCGCAGGGCTTCCACGCCCGGGTCGTGCAGCACGAGTGCGACCATCTCGACGGGCTGCTCTATCCGCAGCGGATGACCGACCTCTCGACCCTGGTCTTCACCTCGGAGATGAAACACCTGGTCGAAAGCGGCGAGCCCGTGCCGCCGATCGAGGAGTGACGCCATGGATCTGGAAACCACCCGCCGGAAGCTGCTCGAGGCGAGCCTGCACCACGTGCCCTTCGACGGCTGGAGCCAGCGCGCGCTGCTGGCCGCCGCCGAAGAGCTGGAGCTGACCGCGGCCGAGGCGCTCAACGCCTTTCCGAACGGCGCGCCGGACCTGGTCGAGGCCTTCCACGACTGGGCCGACGCCGAGATGCTGCGCCGCCTTGAGGCGCTCGACCTGGACTCGATGAAGGTACGCGACAAGGTCACGGCCGGCGTGCGCAGCCGGCTCGAGCTGCTGGAGCCGCACCGCGAGGCGGAGCGCCGGGCGCTCGCCTTCCTGGCGCTGCCGACCAACGGGCCCCTGGCGCTGCGCTGCCTCTACCGGACGGTCGACGCCATCTGGTACGCCGCCGGCGACCGCGCCACGGACTACAACTTCTACAGCAAGCGGATGCTGCTGGCCGGCGTCTACAGCTCGACCCTGCTCTACTGGCTCAACGACCGCTCCGAGGACAACGCCGAGACCTGGGCCTTCCTCGACCGCCGGGTCTCCGACGTGCTCAAGATCGGCGGCCGGCTCGGCAAGACCGTCGGCCGCCTGCTCGACCTGCCCGACCGCCTCGCCGCCTTCCGGCCGAGACGCCCCGGCTTCCGAACCTAGATCAGCTTTTATCCAGCAGCCGCGTCACGTGGCCCATCTTGCGGCCGGGCCGGGCTTCCGCCTTGCCGTAGAGGTGCAGCTTGGCCTCGGGCTCGGCGAGCCTGTCGAGGGCGCCCTCGGCCTCGTCGCCGAGCAGGTTCTGCATGACCGCGTCGGACAGGCGCTCGGTGGAGCCGAGCGGCAGGCCGGCGATGGCGCGCACGAGCTGCTCGAACTGCGATGTGCGGCAGGCGTCGATGGACCAGTGGCCGGAGTTGTGCGGCCGCGGCGCCAGCTCGTTGACCAATAGCTCGCCCTCGGCGGTGACGAACATCTCGACCGCCAGCAGGCCGACCAGCGCGAGCCGCTCGGCGAGCCGCGTGGCGATCGCCTCGGCGCGCTCGGCGACGGCCGGCGAGATCGGTGCCGGCACGATGGTCTGGTCGAGAATGTGGTTGCGGTGCCGGTTCTCGACCGGCGGGTAGCTGCGAGTCGCGCCGTCGGGGGCCCGGGCGACGATGACCGAGATCTCCAGGGCGAAGTCGACGAAGGACTCGAAGATGCACAGCGGCTTGGCCGCGCCGCTGGCCAGGGCCGCCCAGACCGCGTCGGGGTCGCTGTCGGCCGTGATCGCCGACTGGCCCTTGCCGTCGTAGCCCTGCTCGACGGTCTTGAGCACGGCCGGCGCGCCGATCTCCGCCAGGGCCGCGCGCAGCGCCGGCGGGCCGTCGACCTCGGCCCAGCGGGCGGTGGGGATCTCCAGGTCGCGGCAGAAGGCCTTCTCGCGCAGCCGGTTCTGGCAGATCCGCAGCGCCTCGGTCGAGGGCATCAGCGGCACGCGCGCGGCGATCCGCTCGGCGGTCGCGAAGGGGATGTTCTCGAACTCGTAGGTCGCCACGTCGACGGCGTCGGCGAAGGCGTCCAAGGCCGCCCAGTCGTCGTAGGCGGCGGTGGTGGCGCGCGCGGTCACCTGCGCCGCCGGGGCATCGGGCTCCGGGCAGTAGACGTGGGTACGGTAGCCCAGATTGGCGGCGGCGAGGGCGGTCATGCGGCCGAGCTGGCCGCCGCCCAGCATGCCGATGACGGCGCCGGGGGGCAGGGGACGGCCGGCCATCAGCCCGCCGCGTCGTCGTCGGCGGGGGCGGCGGGCGCGTCCGGCACCGACTCGGTCTGGTCGCGGCGCCAGGCGTCGAGCGCCTCGGCCACGGCCGGGTCCTCCAGCGCCAGGACCGACGCGGCCAGCAGGGCGGCGTTGATCGCCCCGGCCCGGCCGATCGCCAGGGTGCCGACCGGCACGCCGCCCGGCATCTGGACGATCGACAGCAGGCTGTCGAGCCCGCTCAGGGCTTGGCTCTCGATCGGCACGCCGAACACCGGCAGCGGGCAGAGCGAGGCGACCATGCCCGGCAGGTGGGCGGCCCCGCCGGCGCCGGCGATGATCACCTTGAGGCCGCGCTCGCGGGCGCCGCTGGCGTAGTCGACCATGCGCCGCGGCGTGCGGTGCGCCGAGACCACCCGGGATTCGTGGTGGATTCCGAGCTTCTCCAGGGTTTCCGAGGCATGGCGCAGAGTCGGCCAGTCCGACCGGCTGCCCATGATGATGCCCACGCGCGGCAGGTTGTCGGTCATCCGCTTCCCGATTGGCAGGGCCCGCGCCGGCCTCGGCCGGGCGAGCGGGGCGGCATTATCCGGGCGCCATGGGGCTCGCGCAAGGCGGCCGAGGGGCCGATTCGCCCGCCCGAGGCCCGCCCGAGGTCCGTTCGGAGCCCGCCAAGCGCCTTGAAATCCGTGAACGGTCCCTTTACCTCCAGGAGGTTAACGTCCGTCGTCTCGAGACGATCGTGCCTTGGGACGCGCGGACTTTGAGAGGAACGGCGTGAAGATCCGCAGCACTGGCTATGCCAATGCCTATAGCGGTATCGGCTCGACGGCGCCGGCTGGCGGGGTGGAACGCAAGGAGGCGGCGCAGGCGCCGGCCCCGGCGCGTGCCGCTGGCCCGCTCGACGAGGCGACCATCATGGGCATTCCCGCCTCCGAGCTGACGCCGAAGGTCCGCGCGGCGATCGACGAGCTGCTCACCGAGGTGCAGAGCCTGCGCGACGAGCTGGACCAGGCCCGGCGGCGCATGGACCACCTGGAGCGCCTGGCCGACCAGGACCCCCTGACGCCGGTGATGAACCGCCGCGCCTTCGTGCGCGAGATGTCGCGGATCATGGCCTTCGCCGAGCGCTACGGCGCGGTCAGCGCGGTGCTCTACTTCGACGTCAACGGGCTCAAGGAGATCAACGACACCCACGGCCATGCCGCGGGCGATGCCGTGCTCTCCCACGTCGCCGAGACCCTGGTCGCCAACATCCGCAGCTCCGACGTGGTCGGCCGCCTGGGCGGCGACGAGTTCGGCGTCATCCTGGCCCGCGCCGACAGCGAAGAGGCCGTGACCAAGGCCCAGATCCTGGCGGCCGCGATCTCCGCGGCGCCGCTGCTCTGGGAAGGCCTGCAGTTCGACGTCAACGTCGCCTACGGCGCCCACAGCCTCGTCGCCGGGCAGGAGGCGAACGACGCCCTGAAGGCCGCGGATCGGGCGATGTACGCCCTCAAGCGCTCGGGCTCGCAAAGCGGCAGCTAGAGGCCCGCGGCGGCCCGGTCCGGGCTTGCGCCTTCCCAGCCGGTCATTTGGAGACCTCCCGATTCGTGGGGCTATCGCCGCCGCCAGGCCGCGCTGCGCTCCTTGTGTCCTTGGACGGACTGCCCGCTAGGGTAATTTCTTCGAAAGGATTTTCCGCCAAATATTGTATTAGATATAGGCCTATAGTAATAAGTGCGTGGAATGAGTCTCGAACGGGCGCTGGAGCGGCTCTACCTCTTCACCCAGGACGCCGTCGTGCTGTGCGAGACGGACCCGGCTGACTGCGAGGATCCGCGGATCGTCTTCGCCAACCACGCCTTCGTGCGCATGACGGGCTACACGCTCGACGAGCTGATCGGGAACTCGCCGCGCCTGCTCCAGGGTCCGGACACGGATCGCAGCGTCACCGCCGAGATCAAGGAAGCCTTGGCGAACTGGAGCTACGCGCGCGCCGAGCTGCTCAACTACCGCAAGGACCGAACGCCCTACTGGGTGGATCTCTCGATCTTCCCGGTGCCGGACGAGACCGGCGCCTACCGCTACTGGGTTTCCATACAGCGCGACGTGACCGAGCTGAAGGATATCCAGTCGTCGCTGACCGCGAGCAATGCCTGGCTCGACACCGTCATGAACGCGGTGCCGCAAGCCATCATCACGGTCGACGAGCAGGGCACGATCCAGAGCGCGAACAGGTCGAGCCAGTCCGTCTTCGGCTATGCCCCCCACGAGCTGACGGGAAAGCCGCTGGAATGCCTCGTGCCGAGCCTCCATCGCGAGCGTCACGCGCGGCTCTTCTCCGCGTTCCTGAGCGCCGGCGAAATCGAAGACAGGCGGATGGCCGGCGGCCGAGACGTGGAAGGCCTCAGGAAGGACGGCACCACGGTCCCCGTGGAAGTCAGCATCGACCATCTGGCGCTCAGCGACGGAAGCAGACGGGCTCTCGCCTCGATCACCGACGTCACCGAACGCAAGCGGCATGAGGGAGACCTCATGATCAAGCAGCATCTGCTCGAGCTGGCCGAGACCATGGCATCCCTGGGTAACTGGAAGCTCGATCTGAGGACCGGCAAGCTGCACTGGTCCAAGGAGACCTTCGCCATCCACGGCCGAGCGATAGAGCTGGGAGAGCCCGATCCCGAGGATGTCTTCGTCTACTACCGGGCGGAAGACCGGGAGAACATCGGCGCCCAGTTGCGGCACGCCATCGTGCATCGAGAGCCCTTCAAGATCACGAGCACGCTGATCCGCGAGGACGGCGAGGAGCGCATCGTCGAGACTCAAGGTCAGCCGGAGCTCGACGGCAATGGCCGGGTCGTCGCGGTCCTGGGTGCGGTCCAGGACGTCTCGGAGCGGGTCCTGAACGAGCAGGAGCTGGCGAACCACCGGGACCACCTGCAGCAGCTTGTCGAGGAGCAGACGCACGACCTGCTCCTGGCGAAGGAGGACGCCGAGCGCGCGAACCGCATGAAGTCCGAGTTCCTGGCCAACATGAGCCACGAGCTCAGGACGCCGATGCACGCCATCGTCAGCTTCTCGCGCCTCGGTCAGGAGCGTTTCGACCGATGGGACCGCGACCGGCACCTCGCGAATTTCACCAGGATCTCGGACAGCGGCAGACGTCTCTCCGGCTTGCTCAACGACCTGCTCGATCTGTCGAAGCTCGAAGCCGGCAAGACGGACTTCGAGATAAGGGACACGGACCTGCTATCGATCATCGGCCAGGTCGCCGCGGAGATGGAGTCGCTGATCCAGGAGAAGAAGCTGTCGCTGGTCATACCGGACAGGTCGAACGGCCCGGTCCGCGCCGAGCTGGACCGCAGCAAGATCCATCAGGTGCTCGTCAACCTGCTGTCGAACGCCGTCAAGTTCACGCCGGAAGGCAAGGAGCTGACAGTCTCCTGCGAAGACCAGGAGGCCGACGGCCGCGTTCTGATCTCGATCGCCGACAAGGGCATCGGCATCCCGGAACAGGAGCTGGAGGCCATTTTCGACAAGTTCATCCAGAGCAACCGAACCAAGACCGGCGCAGGCGGCACCGGCCTCGGCCTGTCGATCTGCAGGGAGATCGTCGGCGCGCACGGCGGACGGATCTGGGCGGAGGGCAACCTCGACGACGGGGCGACCTTCCACGTGGAGCTGCCGAAGCACTTTGTGAACGGAAGCGGCCATGCCTGAGAGCGCCCGCCAAGCCCTCCTGCTGGTCGACGACGACGAGAACAACATCGACATCCTTTGTCTGGATCTCGAGGACTGCGGCTACGATCTCCTCACGGCCAGGGACGGCGTGGAGGGCTGGCGGCTCCTGCAGGACCACAAGGACCGCATCAAGGCGGTGCTGCTGGACCGCATGATGCCGAACATGGACGGCATGGAGTTCACCCGGAAGCTCAAGGCCGACGAGTCCGTCGCGCGCATTCCGATCGTCATGCAGACGGCGGCGGCCGAGAAGGAGCAGGTGGTCGAGGGCATCTCCGCCGGCGTCTACTACTACCTGACAAAGCCCTACGAAGCCGGAATCATGCGCTCCGTGGTCGAGGCGGCCGCTCAGGACTTCGAGAGGTACGCCGCCTTGCGCGATGAAGTCGCCGAGCTCAAGAAGAACGGCCGTCTGATGCGCGAAGGGCGCTTCGGTATTCAGACCCTCGGCGATGCGCACCAGTTGTCGACCTTCCTGGCGAACCTCTTTCCCGACAGCGAGCGCGTCGTCACGGGGATTCTGGAGATCCTCTTGAACGCGGTCGAGCACGGCAACCTCGGCATCACCTACGAGGACAAGGGCCGGCTGATTCGAGAAGGAAGCTGGGAAGCGGAGGTCGAGCGACGCCTGGCGCTGCCGGCGAACAAGGACAAGACGGTCGATGTCCATTTCGCGCGCGCGAGCGACCGTATCGAGATCACGGTCCGGGATCAGGGCGAGGGCTTCGACTGGGAGCGATTCCTCGATTTCGATCCGGCCCGGGCGTCGGACAGCCACGGGCGAGGCATCGCCCTCGCCAGGCTGCTGAGCTTCGATTCCCTGCAGTACTTGGGGACCGGAAGCTGTGTCACGGGCAGCGTCAAGATCTAGCGTGTCCATAGTCCGTCATTCGCTTGCGGCCAGGGCGGCCCGGCAGGAGAAACGAAGGTGACGTCAGAAATGGTGATCGAGACCGAGCAGGTCGGCAGCATTCCGCGCCCGCTCTACGTGCTTGAGGCCCTGGGGGCGCTACGGATGGGGCGGATCTCGGCCGAGGACTACGAAGAGGCCGTCGACCGCGCCCGCGCCGAGACCATCGCGGAGCTGGAAGCGACCGGCTCGCCGATCTTGTCCGACGGCGAGCAATCGAAGCCGAGCTTCGTCACCTACGCCTTGGACGGGCTGCCGAACCTCGCGCCCGAGGGATTCGTCATCCAGTTCGAGGGCGGCCACTCGCGCCAGCTCCCCTGCCTGACCGAAGGGCCCTTTCGCTATGCCACCTACAGCGGCGCCTTCGTCACCGCCGCCAGGCTGCATACCCGCCTGCCGCTCAAGCAGGCGGTCATCGCGCCCTCGGCGGTGAGCTTGATCTATCCCGAGAGCGGCATCTCCGGCTATCCCCGGGAGGCCTTCCTCGAGGACCTGGTGAAGGAATGCGAGAAGGACATCCGCTCCGCCTTCGCGGCGGGCGCCGAGATCGTTCAGCTCGATTTCACCGAGGGCCGGCTGTCCTGCAAGCTCGACCCCTCGCGCGGTCTCTTGAGGCGCTTCATCGATCTCAACAACGCGGTGCTCGACCGCTTCAGCGAGGCGGAGCGCCGGAAGATCGGCATTCACACCTGCCCCGGCGGCGACCACAACACCCGCCATTCCGCAGACGTCGACTATGCCGAGCTGCTGCCGGACCTGTTCCGAATGCGCGCGGGGCGCTTCTACATCCAGTTGGCGAGCGAGCGCGACCGGCGGCGGGTCTTGGACATCATTCGCCGGGAACGTCGGCCGGATCAGATGATCTTCGCCGGCGTGATCGATCCCTGCGACATGCGGATCGAGACGCCCGAGACGGTCTGCGAACGGACCCTCGAGGTGGCCGAGGCGCTGGAGGGGGTCCGCTTCGGAACGACCGACGACTGCGGCTTCGCGCCTTTCCGCGACGACGTCGCCATGGCCCGCGTCTCGGCCTTCTCGAAGATCCGCTCCCGGGTCAAGGGAACCGCGCTGGCCGCCGCCGTTCTGGGCCGCGCCGAGAGCAAGAGCGCGGCCTCGGGCGGTGCCGTCGAAGCCCTGGCGGCCGCGCCGCAATCCGACCCGCATGCGGCCTAGCGCGGGCGCTGCCCCGGCTTGACCGAGGTCAGCGCGCGGGGGCGCGAGGTCAGGCGATGATGTCGGGCAGGAGCTGGCTCTCCAGCCGGAGGATCTCGTCCTTGAGCTTGAGCTTTCGCTTCTTCAGGCGCTGAATCTGTAACTGGTCGAAATGACCGGACTCGGTCACTCTGGCGATGACATCGTCCAGATCCCGATGTTCGCTCTTCAAGCCTTCGAGCTTCTGCCGCAGAGCTTCGGTATCGCTACCCTGGGTCTTGTCCAACAATGCCTCGGCCGGCCGGAATCCACAGAGCGAGACTATTATACCGCTGACAGCGCGTGAATGGGACCCCCGAGCGCGTTTGTCGGGATTGCTGAAGGGCTGGGGGCGCAGATTCGGAGGACACAGTGCGACTCGGACTCCTGACCAGTGGCGGCGATTGTGCCGGCTTGAACGCGATTCTACGCGCGGTGGTACAGCGTGCCATCCAGGGCTACGGCTGGCAGGTCGTCGGCATCCGGGAGGGGACGCAGGGCCTCCTGAGCCGGCCGCCCGACGCGGCGGAGCTCGACCTCTCGATCTTCGACGGCACGCTGCTGCGCCAGTCGGGCACGATCCTGGGCACGACCAACCGCGGCAATCCCTTCGCCTATCCCTTGGCCGACGGCGAGACCCGCGACCGCTCGGCCGAGGTCATCGAGGGCTACCACGAGCTCGGGCTCGACGCCCTGATCGGCATCGGCGGCGACGGCAGCCTGGAGATCCTGCGCGGCCTGGCGCAGCAGGGCGGCCTCAATCTGGTCGGCATCCCCAAGACCATCGATAACGACATCGGCGGCACCGAGGTCTCGATCGGCTACGACAGCGCCGTCAGCGTCGCCACCCACGCCCTCGACCACCTGCAGGCCACCGCCGCCAGCCACTCGCGGGTCATGGTGCTGGAGGTCATGGGCCGCGACGCCGGCCACATCGCGCTCAACGCCGGCATCGCCGGCGGCGCCGACGTCATACTGATCCCGGAGATCGCCTACCGCTTCGAGAAGGTCGCGGCCAAGATCGCCGCCCTGAAGGAGAACGGCCGCAACTTCGCCCTGGTGGTCGTCGCGGAAGCGCTGCGCACCGAGGAGGGGCAGCCGGTCCAGACGCCCCACACCGGCAGCAGCCTGACCTACGGCGGCATCGGCCACTATGTCGGCGAGAAGATCGCCGCCCTGACCGGCGCGGAGACGCGGGTCACGGTGCTCGGCCATGTCCAGCGCGGCGGCATGCCCTCGGCGCGCGACCGGCTGATGGGCTCCGCCTTCGGCATCCGCGCCGTTGAGCTGGTCGCCGAGGGCAAGTTCGACCGCATGGTCGCCTGGGCCGGCCGCCGGGTCGTCGACCTGCCGCTCGAGCAGGCCATTGCCAGCTACCAGGCGGTCGACCCGGAGGACGATCTGGTCCGCACCGCCCGTGGCCTGGGCATCTGCCTCGGCGATGCCTGACGCCGAGCCGGCCGGCAATCCCTTCTGGGCCTATTCGCTCGAGCGCTATGCCCGGCCGGGGGTTGCCGAGGCCTGCCTCGCCTTGCAGGACCGGCTCGGGGCGGACGTCAACCTGTTGCTGTTCTGCTGCTGGGCGGGCCATCGCGGCCATCGCTTGGCGGCGGCCGAGCTCGAGTCCCTGCTGGCGGTCAGTCGGCCTTGGCAGGACGAGGTGGTATGGCCGCTGCGCCGGGTCCGGCGCCGCCTGAAGGCGGAAGCCGGCTCGGCGGCGGCGGTCGCGGCGCTGCGCGAGGCCGTCAAGGCGGCGGAGCTGGAGGCCGAGCGGATCGTCCAGGATCGCCTGCAGGCCTGCCTGCCGCTGGCCGCGGGCCCGGCCGACGAGGCCGCGCTGGCCGCCAATCTCGCGCTCTACATGGCGCTGGAGCGGGCCGGTGCCGTCCGATCAGAAAACGCTCTAGTCGCCGAGGGGCTGTCGGCGGAGGACGAGCGAGCCGTCGCGACCCTGCGCGCGGCGGGCCTGTGACTGCCGTCGGGTGACCGCCTTCAGTCCGGCCGGGCGAACCTCAGGGACATGCAGGACAAGCCGCCGTCGAGCTTTGACGCCTGCGTGGTGGCGATCGTCCGCAGGTCGTAGCCGGCCGTCGACAGCAGCTCGGCGGTGCGTGGAAAGCCGTCCGACAGCAGGACGCGGCCGTTCACCCGGATCGCGTTGGCCGCCGCCTCTTCACCCCTGGGCACGACGAGCCGGCGAAAGCGCGCGAAGCTCTCGTGTCCCGACAGGCTCTCGGAGACCAGGACCGTGGTCTCGTCGAGCACCGCGCAGTCGGACTTGAGGTGCAGGACCGCCGGCGGGACGTCGATGCAGCGGACCTCGTAGCCCCAGGCCGAGAGCTGCCTGCGCAGCGACTCGAAGCCGGCGCGGTTAGTGCGTTGCGACAGGCCGACCAGCACGAGGCTGTCGGTGACCAGGATGTCGCCGCCGTCGATGTTGGCGTTGTCGTCGATCCGCCGGACGTCGTCGAAGTAGCTGGTCAGCACCGGCTCCATGACGCTCGCCTCGCCGAGGCGGGTCGCCGCGCCGGGCCGCAGGACCACGGCGCCCTCCGGCAGGCACAGCGCCGCATCCTCGACGAAGACCGAGTCCGGATAGGCCTCCAACTGGGGCAGGGGCTCGACCCGCAGGCCGGCCTCTTCGAGAGCCGCGATGTAGGCCCGGTGCTCGCTGCGGAAGATCTCGAGGGACGGCGGTCCGCGGTCCGTGCCGCGCAGGCCTTGGAGGACGCTGTCGCCGGGAACCCTGACGATGGCATGGGTGAAGCGATAGGACAGGCCGGCGCGGCGATCGGGCGCATCGCCCGAGCGGACGCCATTCTCGCTCGTCATGTATTCGCCCCCACCCAAATCTTGAGCTGTAAGCGGCGTCTATTTTCTGAATTCTAGGGTTTACATCGATGCCGCTAAGTCGGGTATTACTAAGCTGAAATCAGAAACACAAGCTATTCTCTTGGCCGCAATATATTGCTTTTACAGAATTCTACACAATCTGTGTGGCCATTTCATGTACGTGCGGCGGTGTACGCTCACTTTTGTCTGGGGCGAGAGCTGTGTGTTCTCAGTCGCCGCCAGGTAGCGGTAGGAGCCATGCGCTGCCGTCCGAGAGGCCGTAGAGCAGCGCGGGGCCGGCATCCCGGCGCTCGATCGGCACCAGGGCCGTGTCGATCACGTTTTCGTGAGGGGCATGGGCGAGCTCGCGCGGCGCGCCGCCGGCCAGGGTCACCACGGCCAGGACGGCGCGGTTCTGCCGCGGCAGCAGCAGGTCGATGACGCCGTCGCCGTTCCAGTCGTGGCTGTGGCTCATCGCCAGCACGGTCGAGCCGATGGCGTGGGTCGAGTAGCCCGGCCAGCGCAGCAGCGGTTCCAGGCGGGCGCCGCCGTCCCAGCGATAGAGGACGATGATGCCGCCGATGTGGGGCGTCTCGACCAGCGCGATCTCGGGCCGGCCGTCGCCGTCGTAGTCGGCCACGCCCGCCGGGTTGAGCCAACGGTTGGGCGTGCCGATCGGCGGCGCCTCGGCGAGCGCCAGCAAGGCGCCGTCGCGCGGCGCGAACAAGGCGATGGTGGCGCCGGCCCGCAGGTAGCTCTTGATGGTCAGGATCTCCGGCCGGCCGTCGCCGTCGGCATCGACGATGCGCGGCTCCAGGTCCTCGAACACGGAGTCCTGGGCGAGCGTGTGGCTGAGCGTGTCGCCGCCGTCGGAGACCAGCAGATCGCCCGCTTCGATAGCGTCGCCGAGCACGCCGTGGCCGTAGCGATCCGTGGGCGCGCCGTACCAAGCCTCGAGGCCGCCGCCCGCCGCCAGGCGGCCGTGCGGGATCGCGCTCTCGGGCGGCGGCGCGGTCTCGATGAGATGTTCCGCGTGATCGGCGACGCGCCCCGCCGGGATCGGCGCAAGCCGCTCGGAGGCGAAGGCTGCGGCCGGCAGCAGGGCGAAGAGCAGCGCCAGGCGAAGGGCCCGGGCGGTCACGAGGCGCCGGAATCCGACTCGGCACCCGGATAGAGCGCGAACTTCGGCAGGTCGTCGCGGATCTCGTAGTAGTCGCCCTTGTCGGCGACGAAGATATGGCTGGTCAGGGTGACGCCGGTCGGGCTGTCCAGGCTGCCGACGCAGAGCGAAGCGCCGTAGCTTTCCGAGACCCAGAAGAGGTTCGAGCCGCAGCGCGCGCAGAAGCCGCGCCGGACGCCGGGCGAGGACTCGTACCAGCGCAGGGAGTCTTCGCCCTCGAGGCGAAGATCGTCCCAGGCGAAATCCACGCCGACGACGTAGTGGCCGGACTGCCGCCGGCACTGGCCGCAGTGGCAGGCATGGGCCTCGCCCAGCGCGCCCTCGATCCGATAGCGCAGGGCGCCGCAAAGGCAGCCGCCGCCGGCGCCCTTCCCCGTCGTTTCGCTCATCGCTTCCCTCGCAAGTCTGGGCTCGACCTTGGGCGGCACTAGACGCCTTGCGCCGCGCGAGATCAAACCTCGCGCGGTCCTCGGCGGCGACAATTGCGTTTCAGTTCGGTAACAGCCCTTGACCCCCTTTGTCGAACGGCCTTATAGACGGCTCATTATGAAGACGCGCGTCATACAACTCACCCGAATGGCCTTCGAGCCTGTCCCGGTCCCCTCGACCGCGGACTGACGCGCGCGCTCTTTTTCGACCTTTTCTCTCCTGACATCCGTTGAAAGCGAGCGCGCCCCCCAAGGGGTGCCGCCTCGACGCACGACCGACCGCAACGCGGAACGTCCAAAGCGCTCAGCCCGGTGCCCCCGAGACACCGCAAGCGGATTTGGACTGATGCAAGACTTGAACGCGAAGCACGAACGGAAATGGGCCGCGGCCGGCGAGCGGACTTGGCGCGCGGAAGCCTGGTCGCTGTCGACGCTGGCCGGGCCCTTGGTGCTGACCGCGCTCTCCCAGATGGCGATCAACACCACCGACATCGTCATGATCGGCTGGCTGGGTGCCGAATACCTGGCGGCGGCGGTGCTCGCCGGGCACTTCTACGGCCTCTGCCTCTACTTCTCGATGGGCGTGATGGCGGCGGTCGCGCCGATGGTCGCCCAGGCCTTGGGCGCGCGCCAGCGGCGGCTGGTCCGTCGCGCCTTGCGCCAGGGTTTCTGGGCCGCGCTCAGCCTGGCCCTGCCGCTCAGCTTCGTGGTCTGGCAGGGCGGCCGGATCCTGGTCCTGTTCGGCCAGGACCCGGCGCTGGCGGCGCGTGCCGAGCTCTATCTGCAGGCCCTGGTCCTCGGCTTCTTCCCGACCCTTTGCTACATCGTGCTGAGCCACTTCCTCTCGGCGCATTCGCGGCCGCGCGCGGTGCTGCTGGTGACCCTCCTGGCGATACCGCTCAACGCGCTCGGCAACTACGCGCTGATCTTCGGCAACTTCGGCTTGCCGCGGCTCGAGCTGGCCGGCGCCGGCTACGGCAGCGCCATCGTCGAGAGCTTCATGTTCCTGTCGCTGCTCGGCTTCGTGCTGCTCGACCGCCGCTTCCGCCGCTACCACGTGCTCGGCCGGATCTGGCGGCCGGACTGGCCGCGCTACCGGGAGATCTTCCGGATCGGCCTGCCGATCGGCCTGACCCATGTCTCGGAGATCGGCCTGTTCCTGGCGGCGGCGCTGCTGCTCGGCCGGATCGGCACCGACGAGCTGGCCGGCCACGGCATCGCCCTGCAGTGCGCGGCGATCTCCTACATGATCCCGCTGGGGCTGGCCCAGGCCGGCACCGTCCGGGTCGGCCTGGCCGCCGGCCGGGGCGATCCCGACGGCGTGGTCAGGGCGGCGCTCTCTGCCCTGAGCCTGGGCTGCAGCTTCATGCTGCTGCCGGCGCTGGTCTTCTGGTTCGCCGCGCCCCTGCTGGTCTCCTGGTTCCTCGATCTCGGCCAGCCCGAGAACCTGGCGGCGGCCCAGTTCGCGGTGAGCTTCCTGGCGGCGGCGGCGATCTTCCAGATCGCCGACGGCGGCCAGGCCATCGCCGCCGGCGCCTTGCGCGGCCTCAAGGACACCCGCGGGCCGATGGTCCTGGCCCTGATCGGCTACTGGCTGGTCGGCCTGGGCAGCGCCTGGTGGCTGGCCTTCGGGCTAGGGCTCGGCGGCATCGGGGTCTGGTACGGCCTGGCGGCGGGCCTGACCTTCGCCTTCGTCGCCCTCATGATCCGCCTGTTGCTGCGCCTGCGCGGCCGCGAGCCGGACGGCCGCTGGGTCTTCAGACCGTCATTGGGCGCGGTCTAGACTGGCGTGGTGGCGCAACAAGGGGAGGGGCTTGGCCATGCTGATCGCCCAGATCACCGACCTGCACGTCGGCCAGCCGACGGTGATCGACGGCCGGCCGCTGGACCTGGCCGCGCGCCTGGCCGAGGCGGTGGAGCATCTCAACCGGCTCGACCCGCGGCCGGACTTCGTGGTCGTCACCGGCGATCTGACCAACGACGGCGCGCCCGAGGACTACGCCCAGGTCGCCGAGCGGCTCGGCCGGCTGGCCATGCCCTTCACCGTCATTCCGGGCAACCACGACGCGCGGCAGGCGCTGCGCGCGGCCTTCCCCGACCTTCCCTGGTGCGAGCCGCCGGGCGGCTTCCTGCACCACGAGATCGCGCTCGGGCCGCTGCGGCTGATCGCGCTCGATACCCTGCTGCCCGGCGATGAAGCGGGGGCGCTCTGTGCCGAGCGCCTGGCCTGGCTCGAAGCCCGGCTCGCGGCGGCGCCGGCGCAGCCGACCCTGATCGCCATGCACCACCCGCCCCTGGCCATCGGCATCCCGGCGTTCGATGCCTGCCGCTGCATCGACGGCCCGGCCCTGGGCGCGCTGCTGGCCCGCTACGACAAGGTCGAGGCCGTCATCTGCGGCCACGTGCACCGGCCGATCAGCCTGCGCTGGGCCGGCACGGTGCTGCATGTCACGCCGAGCAGCGGCTACCAGTACGCCCTCGACCTGCGCGAGGGCCAAGCCTTGCGCCCGGTCGACGAGCCTCGATTCGCGCGTTTGCTGACCTGGATGCCGGACTCCGGCCTGGTCTCGCACTTGAGCCCGATCGGACCCTGAAAGGGCCGCCGCGACTCCGCGTCAGACGCCGTCCACCGGCCTGAGCTTGCGCTTGCGCGCGCCCATCTCGTCCTCGCCCCAGCGCTTGACCAGGGGCGAGTCGAGATCGAAGAGGTCGAGCACCCGGCCGACCGACTGGTCGACGATGTCGTCGAGGCCGGCCGGGGCGGCGTAGAAGGCCGGCACCGGCGGGGCGACGATGGCGCCCATCTCCGAGAGCGCGAGCATGGTCCGGAGGTGGCCGCTGTGCAGCGGCGTCTCGCGGACCATCAGCACCAGCCGGCGGCGCTCCTTGAGCACCACGTCGGCGGCGCGGGTCAGCAGGCTGGTGGTGGTGCCGGCGGCGATCTCCGACATCGAGCGGATCGAGCAGGGCGCCACGACCATGCCCAGGGTCCGGAAGGAGCCGCTGGCGATCGAGGCGCCGACGTCGCCGATCGGGTGGCAGATGTCCGCCAGGGCCTGGACCTGGGCGACCTTGAGCGCGGTCTCGTAGGCCAGGGTCAGCTCGGCCGCCTTGCTCATGACCAGATGGCTCTCGATCGGCAGCGGTCGCAGGGCCTCGAGCAGCCGGACCCCATAGGCCACGCCGCTGGCCCCCGAGATTCCGACGATCAGACGGGCGCTTGAGGTCATGTTTCCGGGCCCTCCGGGCTGCCGACCGGGGTCGGTCGAACTTTGCAAGATCCTAACATTTGCGATAGCATGGTCGGGATAGAAATCCGTCTTTTGGAGGTGCCGATGTCGGTCGGAGAGCACATCGAAACGCTTCGTGCCAAGCATGCTTCATTGGAGGAAGCGATTGACCAAGAGAACCTGAGACCGCACCCCGACGACATGAGAATCCAAGAGCTAAAGAAAGAAAAGTTGCGAATTAAGGACGAGATCGCCGGCTTGAGCGACGGGGCCTAAGCCCCACCCTTTTCCAGACCGGGCAGGCTCCACGGAGCCCTGCCGCCGAGGGCGGCGGCAAGAGGCTTCTGCGGCCCTGTTTCAGGCCCGGCCGGGGGCGCGAAAGACCGCGCTGCCCCGAAGGCTAGCGGCGAGCCGCCGGCGAGAGCCGCCCCATACCCGATAGAGCCAGGCAACAAGTGAAACGAAGTTTCCCGCCGGCAGAAACCGGACGGGAACAGACCCGCCCCAAATCCTCATCCCAAGAAGGTCACGGCACGGCCCGCCGGCGCGGGCCCGCTTGGGAACAGGGTGAGGAGACGCGGCGATGCCGGTTATCGAGGTTCAGGGCGCCAAGGTCAGCTACGCGGTCAAGGGCCCGGCAAACGACCCAGCAGATAGCGCGTTTTCCGCTGACGCGGAATCACGGCACCGGGCCGCTCCCCCTCCCGGCCACCCACGGCAGTATCCTATTGGGTGGCCCGGAGGGGGAGCGGGCCGGTGCCGTCCGAGCGGAAAACGCGCTAGCGGGGCCGAGACGGTGCTGGCGCTGCACAGCTCGGCCTGCTCGGGTGGCCAATGGCGCGGTCTCGCCGAGACGATCTGCGCGCAAGCCCGCCTCGTCACCCCCGACCTGATCGGCTACGGCGGCAGCGATCCCTGGCGGGGCGCCGGCCGGCTGCGCTTGGCCGACGAGGCCGCCCGGATCGAGGCGGTGCTCGACCGCCTCGAGGGGCCCGTGCATCTCGTCGGCCACTCCTACGGCGGCGCGGTGGCGCTCAAGCTGGCCCGCGAGCGGAGCCGGCGCTTCGCCAGCCTGACCCTGATCGAGCCGGTCGCCTTCCACCTGCTGTCCATCGACGACCCGCTGATCGCGCGCAGCTTCGCCGAGGTCCGCCACCTGGCCGACGAGGTCACCGCCCGGGTCGGCGCGGCCGAGCCGGAGGCGGCGATGCGGACCTTCGTCGACTACTGGAACGGCCCCGGCGCCTGGCAGGCGCTGGGCGACAGGCAGCGCGCCGGCCTGCTGCGGGTGGCGCCGAAGGTGCCGCTGGACTTCTGGGCGGCGATCACCGAGCCGCTCGCCTTGAAGCACTACGCCGAGATCACCCTGCCGACCCTGCTGATCGCCGGCGGCGCCTCGCCGCAGCCGACTCGGCGGATCTTCGAGCTCCTGGCCACCTCGATCCCGGCCTCCCGGGGCCTGATCCTGGGCGGCGCCGGCCACATGGCGCCGCTCACCCACGGCGAGGCGGTCAATCGGGCGATCGCCCGGCACGTCGCCGGCCACGGCCGCCGCGAGACGCGGCTGCCGATGGCGGCCTAGGCGGCCGGCGCCGAGAGAACCGAGGGCATCATGCGCTCTCCGCTGGCATTCGAGCCCATGAACGACATCCCGGCCGGCATGGACCGGGCCCTGTCGCGCTCGACATCGGCGGAAAGCGTCTGAGCCCGAGGCGAGGGCCCGCGGCGCCCCGTAGCCAACTCGCCCCTGGCTCAGGGGCGCCGCGGTCCCTGTTCGAGCGTTTTCCGATCGGACGGCACCGGACCGGTGCCGCGATTCTGCGTCAGCGGAAAACGCTCTAGCCGACAGATCCATCGAGTCCGCTTGAACGCCCGAGAGACGCGGTCGAGACTGGGATCGCGCCATGCCCGTTTTCACCATCGGCCATTCGAACCGGACCATCGAGACTTTCGTCGCCCTGCTGCGCGACGCCGGCGCCGACCTCCTGCTCGACGTGCGCGCCAGTCCCGGCTCGCGCTACAACCCGCAGTTCAACGGCGGCGCGCTGAAAGCGAGCCTGGCCACCGCCGGCATCGGCTACCGCCACCTGCCGGCCCTCGGCGGCCGGCGCGGCCCCGGCCCGGCGCCCTCGCCGAACGGCCATTGGCCCGAAGGCGCCTTCCGCAACTACGCCGACCACGCGATGACGGCGGATTTCGCGGCGGCGCTCGCCGAGCTGGTGCAGTCGTCCGCGGCTGGCAGCCCGGCGGTGATGTGCGCCGAGGCCGACTGGCGCCACTGCCACCGCCGCATCATCGCCGACCGCCTGGTGGCCGCCGGCCACGCCGTCCGCCACATCCGCGACGTCGGCGCCATCGAAGCCGCTGTGCTCGATCCCGCCGCCCAGCGCCGCGCCGACGGCACCCTGATCTACCCGCCCCGCCAGGACGAGCTGCCGCTGTTCGGGTAGGGGGCGCTCTCGTTCGCCTAGTCGTTGTCGACATCGATGTCGAAATCGAGATCGACCTCGCGGGGCGGCGAGTTGTCGCGCTCGAGGTCCAGTTCCAGGCCCACCAGCGGCGACGCTTGAAAGAAGGCGATGAGCTCCTTTCCCGTACGCGCGACGGCGACGCGACGGCTCACCGTCGATGAGCTACGTCGAGCCCTGGTATTCCCCTTTTCTTTCCGATGTGTGTCGTCTGTCGCGTTGAGTCTCACCCCTCCTTGGCCAGCGCGCGCAGGGCGAACTTCTGGATCTTGCCGGTGGAGGTCTTGGGCAGGGGGCCGAAGACGACGCGGCGCGGGCATTTGAAGTGGGCCATGTTGTCGCGGCAGAAGGCGATGATCTCGGCCTCCTCGGCGCTGGCGCCCTCCTTCAGCTCGATGAAGGCGCAGGGCGTCTCGCCCCACTTCTCGTCGGGCGCGGCGACCACGGCGGCCATGGCCACCGCCGGGTGCTTGTAGAGCATGTTCTCGACCTCGATCGAGGAGATGTTCTCGCCCCCGGAGATGATGATGTCCTTGGAGCGGTCCTTCAGCTCGATGTAGCCGTCCGGGTGCTGCACGCCGAGGTCGCCGGTGTGGAACCAGCCGCCGGCGAAGGCGCGCTCGCTGGCCTGCGGGTTCTTCAGGTAGCCGCGCATGACGATGTTGCCGCGCAGGAAGACCTCGCCGAGGCTCTCGCCGTCGGCCGGCAGCGGCTCGAGGCTCTCCGGGTCGGCGACCATCAGGCCCTCGAGCACCGGGTAGCGGACGCCCTGGCGCGCCTTGACCGCGGCCTGCTCCTCGTAGGACAGGTCGTCCCAGTCGTCATGCCAGGCGCAGACCACGGCCGGCCCGTAGACCTCGGTCAGGCCGTAGACGTGGGTCACCTCGATGCCCTGCTCGGCCATGGCGGCCAGCACGGCGGCCGGCGGCGGCGCGGCGGCGGTCATCATGCGCACCGGCTGCGGGAAGTCGCGGCGCTGTTCGTCCGTCGCGTTGACCAGCATCTGCATGACGATGGGCGCGCCGCAGAGGTGGCTGACGCCCTGCTCGGCCAGGGCGTCGTAGATCGCGCCGGCCTCGACCCGGCGCAGGCAGACGTGGGTGCCGGCGAGCGCGGTGACCGTCCAGGGGAAGCACCAGCCGTTGCAGTGGAACATCGGCAGGGTCCAGAGATAGACGGGGTGGGACGGCATCTCCCAGACCAGGATGTTGCCGAGCGCGTTCAGGTAGGCGCCGCGGTGGTGGTAGACCACGCCCTTGGGGTCGCCGGTCGTGCCCGAGGTGTAGTTCAGCGTGATCGCCCGCCACTCGTCGTCCGGCAGGGACCAGTCGGCATCCGGGTCGCCGCTCGCCAGGAAGGCCTCGTAGTCGGTCTCGCCGAGCCGCGGGCCGCCGGGCCCCAGCGGGTCCTCGATGTCGATCACCAGGATCTCCCGGCCGGTCTGCGCCGCCGCCTGCTCCAGGGCCGGCTTGATGACCGGCGCGAACTCGGTGTCGGTGATCAGCGCCTTGGCCTCGCCGTGCTGCAGGATGAAGCCGATGGTCGCGGCGTCGAGCCGGACGTTGAGGGCGTTGAGCACGGCGCCGGCCATCGGCACGCCGAAATGGGCCTCGAACATCGGCGGCGTGTTGGGCGCCATGACCGCCACGGTGTCGCCGGCGCCGATGCCGCGCCGGCGCAGGGCCGAGGCCAGGCGCCGGCAGCGGGCATAGGTCTCGGCCCAGCTCCGCCGCAGCTCGCCATGAACCACAGCGCTGCGCTCGGGATAGACCTCGGCCGTCCGCGGCAGGAAGGACAAGGGGCTCAAGGCCACGTGGTTCGCCGGGCCCGGCTCCAGGTCGGTCTCGAAGGGATTGATCTGGCTCATGGTACCGCCCCCTGAAAGCCCCAGTTTGTAGCCTCTAGGGCGCGGCTTGTCTGCCCACAGGGTATCCTCGGCCGGGCACGATTGAATGGCCTTGCCAGATACCGCATCCTGGGTATCAAGAGCCGCGCGGGGACGACCGCGGGTCTGCGGGCGGCAGGGGCCGCCGCCCGGCGGAAACGAAAAGCCATCGAGGGGAGAGCGACATGGGGCGTTTCGACGAGATCCATGCTCGATCGATCGCCGATCCGAGCGGATTCTGGGGTGAGGCGGCGGAGGACATTTTCTGGCGCAAGCGTTGGGACAAGGTGCTCGACGACAGCAAGGCGCCGATCTACCGCTGGTTCAGCGGCGGCGTCACCAATACCTGCTACAACTGCCTGGACCGCCACGTCGAGGACGGCCGGGGCGAGCAGCCGGCGCTGATCTACGATTCGCCGGTCACCGACAGCAAGCGCATCCTGACCTACGACGCTCTACGCCTCGAAGTGGCGACCTTCGCCGGTGCCCTGGCCAAGCTCGGGGTCGGCAAGGGCGACCGGGTCATCCTCTACATGCCCATGATAGCCGAGGCCGTCGTGGCGATGCTGGCTTGCGCGCGTCTCGGCGCGGTCCACTCCGTCGTGTTCGGCGGCTTCGCGGCCAACGAGCTGGCGACGCGGATCGAGGATTGCACGCCCAAGGTGATCGTCTCGGCCTCCTGCGGCATCGAGCCGGGCCGGGTGGTCGCCTACAAGCCGCTGCTCGACAAGGCCATCGACCTGGCCAAGCACAAGCCGGACCACTGCGTCATCCTGCAGCGGCCGATGGAAGAGGCGAGCCTCGTCCCGGGCCGCGACGTCGACTGGCAGGAGGCGGTGGCGGCGGCCTCGCCGCACGGCTGCGTCGAGGTCCTGGCGACCGATCCGCTCTACATCCTCTACACCTCCGGCACCACCGGGCAGCCCAAGGGCATCGTGCGCGACAACGGCGGCCATGCCGTGGCGCTCAAGTGGTCGATGAAGAACATCTACAACGTCGAGCCGGGCGAGGTGTACTGGGCCGCCTCCGACGTCGGCTGGGTCGTCGGCCATTCCTACATCGTCTACGCGCCCCTGCTGCACGGCTGCACGACCGTGGTCTACGAGGGCAAGCCGGTCGGCACGCCCGACCCGGGCGCCTTCTGGCGGGTGATCTCGGAGCACAAGGTCGGCACGCTGTTCACGGCGCCGACCGCCTTCCGGGCGATCCGCCAGCAGGACCCCGAGGGCGAGCACATCGGCAAGTACGACCTCTCGCACTACCGCGCCCTGTTCCTGGCCGGCGAGCGCTGCGACCCGGACACCTTGGCCTGGGCCGAGGAGAAGCTCGACGTGCCGGTGATCGATCACTGGTGGCAGACCGAGACCGGCTGGTCGATCGCCGCCAACTGCATGGGCATCGAGCCGCTGCCGGTGAAGCCCGGCTCGCCGACCCGGCCGGTGCCGGGCTGGGACCTGCAGGTGCTGGACGCCGAAGGCGAGCGGGTCGAGGCCGGCACCATCGGCGCGCTGGCGGCCAAGCTGCCGCTGCCGCCCGGGACCCTGCCGGGCCTCTGGAACGCCGAGCAGCGCTTCCGCGACTCCTACCTGGAGACCTTCCCCGGCTACTACGAGACCGGCGATGCCGGCTACATCGACGAGGATGGCTACGTCTTCGTCATGGCTCGGACCGACGACATCATCAACGTCGCCGGCCACCGGCTCTCGACGGGGGCGATGGAGGAGGTCCTGGCCGCGCACAGCGACGTCGCCGAGTGCGCCGTCATCGGCGTGCACGACCGGCTCAAGGGCCAGCTCCCGGTCGGCTTCCTGGTGCTCAAGACCGGGGCTGAGCGCAGCGACGACGCCGTCGTCTCGGAGGTCGTCACCATGGTGCGCCAGCAGATCGGCCCGGTCGCGGCCTTCAAGCAGGCCACGGTGGTGAAGCGCCTGCCCAAGACCCGCTCCGGCAAGATCCTGCGCGCCACCATGCGCAAGATCGCCGACGGCGAGGACTACAAGGTGCCGGCGACCATCGACGACCCGCAGATCCTCGACGAGATCTCCGACTCGCTGGCCCACATCGGCTATCCGAAGAGCGCGTGAGGCAGAGCCAATGCGCCTCAAGGACAAGGTCGCGGTCGTCACCGGCGGGGCCAAGGGCATCGGCCTCGGCTGCGTCACCTGCATGGCGGCGGAGGGCGCCAAGGTGGTGCTGGCCGACGTCGACGTCGAGGCCGGCGAGGCGGCGGCCGAGGCGCTGCAGGCGGAGGGCCGGGACGCGCTCTTCGTCGAATGCGACGTCGGCGACAAGGCCCAGGTCGACGCTTTGATCGAGAGCGCGGTGGCGGCCTTCGGCCGGCTCGACATCGCGGTCGCCAACGCCGGCATCGTCGTCGCTGCCGACTTCCTCGACTTCACCGAGGAGGACTTCGACAAGGTCATCCGGGTCAACCTGAAGGGCGTGTTCCTGACCGGCCAGGCCGCGGCCCGGCAGATGGTCAAGCAGGGCGAGGGCGGCGCCATCATCAACATGTCCTCGGTCCAGGCCGTGCTGGCGATCCCGGCGATCACGCCCTACGTCGCGGCCAAGGGCGGCGTCAATCAGCTCACCAAGACCATGGCCCTGGCGCTCGCCGACAAGGGCATCCGGGTCAACGCCATCGGCCCTGGCACCATCAACACCGAGGTCATGCGCTCCGTCGTCGCCGACAAGGAGGCCATGCGCAAGGTCATGTCGCGCACGCCCATGGGCCGCATCGGCCAGCCCGAGGAGATCGGCAAGGTCGCCGTCTTCCTCGCCTCCGACGACTCGAGCTACGTCACCGGCCAGACCATCTACCCCGACGGCGGCCGCCTGGCGCTCAACTACGTGGTGCCGGTCAAGGACTAGGCCGTGCCCAGGCGACTCTGCGCCAGCCTTCTGCTCGGGAGCCTGCTCATGGCCAGCGGTTACGGCTGTAGCCATCCGCCTTCGACCTGGCCGACCGCGACACCGGTCGAGGCCGGCTTCAAGCCCGCGCTCGGCGAGAGCCTCGACGCGGCCTATGCCGCGGGCGAGCTCGAGGGCCTGCATGGGGTCGTGCTGATCCGCCACGGCAAGCTGGTGCTGGAGCGCTACTACCGGGGCGAGGACGAGATCTGGGGCCGCTCGATCGGCGAGGTCGCCTTCGATGCGCAGACCCGCCACGACCTGCGCTCGGTCTCCAAGTCGATCGTCGGCCTGCTCTACGGCATCGCGCTCGAGGCGGGCCAGGTGCCGGCGCTCGACGCCTCGGTCGTGGCGCAGTTCCCGCAGTACCCGGACCTCATGGCCGATCCGGCGCGCCGAGCGATCACGGTCGAGCACGTCCTGACCATGACCACCGGCATGGAGTGGAACGAGGACCTGCCCTACACGGACCGGCGCAACAGCGAAGTGGCCATGGAGTACGCCGAGGACCGCTACCGCTTCGTCCTCGAGCAGCCGATCGTCCAGCCGCCGGGCCGGGACTGGGACTACAACGGCGGCGCCACGGCGCTGCTCGGCAAGCTGATCGCCGACGGCAGCGGCCGCGACCTGGTCGCCTTCGCCGAAGAGCGGCTCTTCGCGCCCCTGGGCATCACCGACGTCGAATGGACCCGGGGCTTCGACGGCGAGCCGGCGGCCGCCTCGGGCCTGCGCCTGCGTCCGCGCGACCTCGCCAAGATCGGCCAGCTCATGCTCGAGAAGGGGCGCTGGGAGGGCCGCCAGGTCGTGCCGGCGGCCTGGATCGAGGCCTCGCACAGGCCGAGGATCGAGAGCGTCGAGGGCCTGTCCTACGGCTATCAATGGTGGCTCGGCGTGAACCAGGCCGGCAAGCCCTGGCAGGCCGGCTTCGGCAACGGCGGCCAGCGGCTCTGGATCTTCCCGCACCTCGACGCCGTCCTGGTCGTCATGGCCGGCAACTACAACCAGCCGGACGCCTGGAAGATGTCCCTCAAGGTGCTGACGGAGCACATCTCGCCGGCCATCGACCGGCTTTAGCCGCGGTCAGATTTGCGCTCTGCAAAGCTCATCCTTCGTCAGGCTCATCCTTCGTCAGGCTCAGGATGAGGACCGAGCCAGGGCGCCTCACCCTGAGCCTGACGAAGGGTGAGTTGGGCGAAGAACGAGCGAATTTCAGGGTAGAGCGCGGCGCCGCTACCGTCAGATATCCGGCGCGCCGGCGCTCTCGTCGTATTCCGGCGGCTTGGGGATCTCGCGGCCGGCGCGCTCGGCGGCGCGGCGGGCCTTCTCGACGGCCGTGTTGAGCTCGCCCTGGCCGCAGAGGCCGAGCAGGACCGGGTCGCGCGGCCGGATGTTCGGCGAGTTCCAGTGGCTGCGGTCGCGCACCGACTGGATCGTGGTCTTGGTCGTGCCGATCAGGCGGGCGACCTGGGAGTCCTTCAGCTCGGGGTGGTGGCGCAGCAGCCAGGCGATGCCGTCGGGCTTGTCCTGGCGCTTGGCGACGGGCGTGTAGCGCGGGCCGCTGGTCCGCTTGGCCGGCTGCGGCAGGTTGCTGTGGGCCATCCGCAGGCGGGCGCTGGCGTCCTTCTCGCAGCGCTCGATCTCCTCGCGGGTGAGCTGGCCGCTGGCGATGGGGTCGGCGCCCTGGATGCCGATCGCCACCTCGTCGTCGGCGATGCCCTGGACCTCCAGGGGATGCAGCTCGCAAAAGGCCGCGATCTGGTCGAAGCCGAGCGTCGTGTTGTCGATCAGCCAGACCGCCGTGGCCTTGGGCATCAGGGGCTGGGGCATTTTTCCTCCTGGTCCCGGACTCGGGCGCTGCTTAGGCCCTGGGGCCCGGATTCACCCAAATCCTGGGCCTCGGGGGCTAAGCGGCGCACGCATGCGGGAGTGTGCACGATGAATCGGCTCCATATAGGCCCTTTGCCCGGGCGAGAAAAGGCCCCGAACGCAGCGCTGTGAGCGCCCTGGGGCGGGAAATCGGGGGGCGGGAAATCAGGCGCCGGCGCCGACGGTCAGGACGATCTTGCCGATATGGGCGCTGGACTCCATCAGGGCATGGGCCGCGGCCGCCTGCTCGAGGGGAAAGGTCTGGTGCATCACCGGCCGCAGCCGGCCGGACTCGAGCAGCGGCCAGACCCGCTCCTTGAGCCGGGCGGCGATGGCGCCCTTGAAGGCTATGGGGCGCGGCCGCAGGGTCGAGCCGGTGATGGTCAGGCGCTTGAGCATGACCGGCATGAAGTTGAGCTCGACCTTGGGGCCGCCGAGGAAGGCGATGAAGACCAGGCGGCCGTCGGGCGCCAGGGCCGCGACGTCGCGGGCGATGTAGTCGCCACCGACCATGTCGAGGATCAGGTCGACGCCCTTGCCGTCGGTCGCCGCCTTGACGACCTCGACGAAGTCCTCGTCGCGGTAGTTGATCGCCCTCTCGGCGCCGAGATCGACGCAGGCCTGGCACTTCTCGGCGCTGCCGGCGGTGGCGAAGACCCGGGCGCCGAAGGCGCTGGCGAGCTGGATCGCCGTCGTGCCGATGCCCGAGGAGCCGCCGTGGACCAGGAAGGACTCACCCTCGACCAGGCCGCCGCGGTCGAAGACGTTGGTCCAGACCGTGAAGAAGGTCTCGGGGATGGCCGCGGCCTCCGCCAGGCTCAGGCCCGCCGGCACCGGCAGGCACTGCGGCGCGGGTGCCGTGCAGTACTCGGCATAGCCGCCGCCGGCGACCAGGGCGGTCACCTGCTCGCCGAGCGCGACCTCGGTGACGCCCTCGCCCAGGGCGACCACGCTGCCCGCCACCTCGAGGCCGGGGATGTCGGAGGCGCCCGGCGGCGGCGCGTAGCCGCCCTGGCGCTGCAGCACGTCGGGCCGGTTGATCCCGGCGGCGGCGACTTGGATCAGCACCTCGCCGGCCGCCGG
The DNA here is from genome assembly GCA_028280455.1 of Kiloniellales bacterium. Classification (GTDB taxonomy): domain Bacteria; phylum Pseudomonadota; class Alphaproteobacteria; order Kiloniellales; family JAKSDN01; genus JANQLT01. The sequence continues at coordinate 4,649 of JANQLT010000144.1, read as the reverse complement.
CTGCGGCAGCGGCCTGGTGCCCGGCACCAAGACCTCGGGCGCGCCGAACTCGGTGATCTCGATGGCCGTCATCTCGGCCGGCAAGTTGTCGCTCATGGCTTTCCCTCTCTAGCTCCCGGCACCGCGATCTAGTGCGGGCGCCCCGATCTAGTATGATCGACCCGTAGGGAGCAAGCGGGTGCATAGGGGGCAAGCGGGCGCGGAGGCGCGCTTGCCCGACGAGCGAAGGGCAGGGCCATGGACCTGGACGACCTGGAGCCGCGCAAGCCGAAGAGCCAGCCCAAGGACCTGGAAGCCATGGGCGTCGAGGAGCTGGAGGCCTATCTGGCCGAGCTCGAGACCGAGGCCGGCCGGGTCAGGGAGAAGATCGCCGCCAAGAAGGCCTACAAGGAAGGCGCTGCCTCCCTCTTCAAATCCTAGCCGGCCTGGGAAGGGCCCCGTCTGCGGCGCGACAGCGCGAACAGCAGCCAGCCTAGCGGGCCGAGCAGCAGGACCAGGACCAGCCAGCCGAGCCGCGGGCTGAGCGGACAGCCGGCGTCCCTCGGCATGCGCCAGGGGCCCGCCTTGGGCGACAGGGCGACATGCAGCAGCGGCAGGACATAGCCGAAAATCACCAGGATCCAAGCGGCTGCGGGCGACATGGGCGAGTTCCCGAGGGGCTGTTGGGGCTAGCGAAGCGGTGGCGCGGCGGCACCAGAATCGCCCCCGGGTTAAGCAAAGATCAAGGGCCTGGGCCTAAGCTCGCGGTGCTCGGGGCCGCATGAGCCTCCGTGGCCAACATTCTGCAGCACGTCAGGAGGACATCTCTTCATGGCCGATGAAGAGAGCCGCGGAGCCGGCCAGTTCCACGACTTCAAGCAGGTCAAATCGCTGTTGCTCGACCCGTCGGAGAAATCCGCCGGGCTGATCAAGGACCGCATGATCGACATCGGTCTGCGCGACATCGTGTCCTGCAGCAAGGTCGGCGAGCTGCCGTCGCTGCTCAAGGAGCACACGCCGGACCTGCTCCTGCTCGACGTCGATGGCGATCGCGACGCGGTCTGCCAGGCGATCCAGGCATTGCGCAGCCAGGACCAGAAGGGCGGCAACCCCTTCGCGGTGATCGTCGGCGTCACCGCCAGCAACAACCGGGAGACGGTCACCGCGGCGCTCGAGGCCGGCGTCGACAGCCTGCTGTCGAAGCCGGTGGAGACCGCCGGCCTGCGCGCCTGTCTCCGCGAGCAGATCGACGACCGCGCGGACTTCATCGCCACCGACGACTACGTCGGGCCCGACCGGCGCCCGGGCGACCGCGAGCCGAGCGACGAGGAGCTGGTCTCGCTGGAGGTGCCGAACGACCTCAAGAGCAAGGCCAACGGCGAGCCGCCGAGCCCGGAGGACGCCCAGGCACGGCTCGAGGCGACCATGCGCTCGCTCGCCACGCAGCGGGTCTGGCACCTGACCCGGCGCCTCTCCGAGCTGGCCGAGAACGCCCGCAAGGCCATGGCGGCCGGCAACGACTTTCCCCTCCTGGGCGAATGCGTCGAGGCCATGGAGGGGGTCATCGCCAAGATCGGTGAGCTGGAGGGCGAGCACGCGCTGCCCGGCATCGCCGAGGTGATCGCCAGCGCGCGCGCCGCCCTGGCGACCATCTCCATGGCCGGCGAGGGGCTGACCGCCCGGCATTTCGAGCTGCTCCGGGTCCACGCCGATTCGGTCGAAGTGGCCATGAAGCAGGACGAGGCGACCAGGGCCAGCCTGGTCACCGAGCTCGAAAGGGCGGTGTCGGCCGTCAAGGGCCGGGGTGCCGCGGCGGGCGAGGGGCCGCAGGACGAGGGCGCCGAAAAGGGCGGCTACTCCTTCAAGGTCCGTTTCCTCGCCTGGTGGGAAGGCGTCGAGCCCAGCGACGTGATGGCCGCCCGCCAGGGCAGCTCCTAAAACCAAAGCTCGATGAGCTCGGCTCATCGAGCTTTGGCAAGCGCGACCGCGCGTCCGCAGCGAAGCGAGGAAAGCCCGCGTGGCGCCTGAACGCCGTACAGCCTGCGATGAGTTCCACTCATCGCAGGTTGGTTTAAGGGCCTCGCCGGGCGGTTTCGCGGCTCTTGGCTCGGCCGAAGGGCCGAGGAAATTGGTAATATTCTTGCGCGAAGCGTTAACCAATTGTTTAAACTTTATGCTTAATCTGCAGGCTGACGGTTGGGGCTCGACTGCCCGGTCCCTCAGCCGTCAGTCGGATGTTTATCCGTTCCTTGTAACGCCTCCCTGTAAACTTGCCGCCGGTTTCGACCGGCGGCATTTGTTTCTGGGGCCGCTATGTGGCCCCGTTAACCTTTGCTTGCTTGACCGAGAATTGGACAAGCCCTAGTCTCCGCAACTGCAGGCAAGTTGACAGGTTGAGGCGTTTACGAGGGAGGAGGGCCAAGGTCCAGGAATAGGACCATTCGGCCCTCCCGCCTTGTCTGGGCCCCGAGTTACAGCCTTGATTTTACGAGCAGATCGCCGCCGCCCGCCGCTTCCGGCGGGCTTTCGTCTGCCTGCTGCAAGACAATCCCACAGCACGACTGCCGATTAGTTGGGATTCTGAGGTTTCGACTACTTGAAGTTGTCGTGTGGCTCACAAGCGCAAGCCCCAGACGGCCGTCGGGCTGCGGCCGCCGCCGGTGACCAGGACCAGCAGGTCGTGCAGCGGGTCGTGGTGCATGTTGTAGTTCATGCCTTGCGGGTAGGGGATCGTCGCCTCCGGATAGGGCGTCCAGCGGTCGAGCTCGAGGTCGTAGGCCCAGGTCTCGGTCCGGCCGCCGTCGGAGTCGGGGCGGTCGACCAGCACCACGGTGGCGGCCAGCCCGGGATGGAAGGCCATCGGCGCGTGCTGGTCCTTGGGCGGCCGGAGGCCCGGGGTCGGCATCTTCTGGTGAATCCCGACGGTCGGCTCGAAGACCACGATGTCGTTGCTGTTCTCCTGGCTGCCGAAGACCACGATGGTCCAGTTTCGGGAATCGTAGACCGCATTGTTGTGGTAGCCGGTCAGGCCCTGGGGCGCGACCCGGCGCCAGCGGCGCGGCGGGCCGCTCAGCTCGAAGACGCCGTGCCTGGCGTAGCCGATCAGCACGCCCCGGTCGCTGTCGAAGGCGGTGCAGTAGGGAAAGAAGTGCACCGCCTCGGCCTCCAGCGGCGCCCAGCGGCCGCTTTCCAGGTCCAAGATCCAGGTCGGATGCCGCCGGACCAGCGGCCAGGGCCCCGCCAGGGCGTCGGTGAAGCGGCCCGGCTGCATGTGCTGCGGGTAGCTGGCGACAATGAGCTGGTCGGCCGCCGGATCGTAGGCGACGGCGCCGAAAGTGTGCATCGCCCAGGGATGGTCGCCCGCGGGCCCGGCGACGGGCAGGCCCTCGGCGTTCACCCGATAGGTCGCGGGATCGTCGTCCGGGTAGAGCTGGCTCCAGGTCAGGGTCGCCAGATCGAAGAAGCGCGGGCTGTTCGACCAGTCCTTGCCGTGGGTGTCGCTGCCGAACAGCACGATGCGGCCGCGCCGGCGGTCGAAGGCGCTGCCGCCGTGGGCCTGGCGCTGGAAGACCACGGCATCGCCGCGTCGCTGCTCGTGGATCTTGGTCCAGACGCCTTTCGGCAGCTTCAGCAGCGCGTCGTTGAACTGGCGCCGCTCGCCGGCCGCGGCGCCGCCGCCGGCCGGGACGCAGGCCAGGCTCGCCATGCCGGTCAGCAGCGCGCGACGGGTCAACGGCAAGCGGCTCTTCGCCTCGAGACTTGGCGGCATGGCGGAGCGGCCCCTACAGGCGGTAGTGCGGCAACAGCGCTTCGAGCGCCGTCGGCTCGATGCCGAGATCCTGCAGCGTCAGGGCCTCGTCCGCCACGACGTTGTCGGCCTTCATCAGGGTCACCTGGGCGTCCGTGAGGGGCGGTCGCGGCAGAATCGAGGCCGCCGTGGCGAGGCCGTCCCAGACGGCGAAAGGCATCGGCAGGAGCCGGCGCTGCCGGCCGGTCCGCTGCATGATCAGCTCGAGCAGCGCCCGGTAGCTGTAGACCTCGGGACCGCCCAGCTCGTAGGTCGCGCCCGCCGCCGCCGGCGTCCGCAGGGCCCGCAGCACGGCCTCCGCGACGTCGCCGCGATAGACCGGCTGCAGCCTGGTCTCGCCCTCGCCGAAGATCGGGATCACCGGCGCGTTGCGGGCGATCTCGGCCAAGGCGTTGATGAAGCGGTCCTCCGGGTCGAAGACGGCGCTGGGGCGCAGGATCGTGGCTTGCGGGAAGGCCTCGCGCACCAGCGCCTCGCCCCGCGCACGGGCCCGGACGTAGCGCGAGTCGGACTGCGCGTCGGCGCCGATGCCGGAGAGGTGCAGCAGGCGGCGGATGCCGATGCCCCGGCAGTGCTGCGCGGCGTTCAGCGCGCCCAGCTCGTGCACCGCCTCGAAGCTCTCGCCGTCGCGCTCGACGTAGAGGCCGACGGCATTGACCACGGCATCGCAGTCGGCCAGCGCCAGGGCCAGGGAGCCGTCGTCGCGGACGTCGGCGCGCACCGGCTCGATCGTGCCGCCCGCCTCGCCCTCCGCTTCGCTGGAGCGTTTTCCGATCGGACGGCACCGGCCCGCTCCCCCTCCCGGCCACCCAATAGGATACTGCCGTGGGTGGCCGGGAGGGGGAGCGGCCCGGTGCCGTGA